>NZ_JBEOUK010000017.1:0-139708 GCF_040304045.1 Kitasatospora sp. NPDC094016 | reverse complement strand
GGTTACATTCCGAACCCGGAAGCTAAGCCTTACAGCGCCGATGGTACTGCAGGGGGGACCCTGTGGGAGAGTAGGACGCCGCCGAACAATTATTCCGAAAAGACCCCCTCCCGTCCGGGAGGGGGTCTTTTTGCGTTAACCTCTGCCAACACACGAACCAGAGTTTGTCGGAGAGGCGCGATCCCGTTGCAGAACCTGACCCTTACCTGGCAGTCCGCCGGGGGCGCCGCGGTCGCTCTCTACGGCGGGGCGTACGCCGCCGCCAGGGTCCGGAAGCCGTCCTTGTCGGCATTGCTGCGGGAGGCCGGCACGCTGCTGGCCCTGTTCGCGCTCTGGCAGCTGGTGGGTCACCTCTCGGTGATGAGCGGGGACCACGCGCTGGACCGGGCGGACTGGATCCACCGCACCGAGTCGGCGATCGGTCTACCGGACGAGGCGTCCTGGCAGGCGGCCGTCACGCCGTACCCGGTACTGGTGAGGCTCGCGAACTACTACTACGCGGCAATGCACTTCGCGGTGATGCTGGCGGTGCTGCTCTGGGTGTTCGTGCGGCACCGGGAGCGGTACGCGTGGGTGCGGAACACGGTGGTGATCACCACGGCGGTCTGTCTGCTGGTGCAGTTCATCCCGGTGGCGCCGCCCCGGATGCTGCCGCAGCACGGGTTCGTCGACTTGGCTGCCGAGTACGGGCAGTCGGTGTACGGGGGCGCGGTGGGCGGTGTGGTGGTGGCCGACCAGCTGTCCGCGATGCCGTCGGTGCACGTCGCGTGGTGCGTGCTGGCGGCGGTCGCGGTGGTGCGGGTCTCGCGGAGCCCGCTGCGGTGGGTGATGGTGCTGCACCCGGTGCTGACCGTCGCGGTGGTCGTGGTGACCGCGAACCACTTCTGGGCGGACGGCATCGTCGCCGTCGTGATCCTGCTGTTCGCTTACGCCGCCCAGGCCCTGGTGGCACGTCGCCGGGGTCGGACCTCCGTCGACACGGAGGTCCGACCCCGGCGCGCCGCGGCGGATCAGCCGCTGCGGGTCACTTGACCGGGAGGGCGATCCTGCCCCAGGAGCCGTTGCTGAGGGCGGAGGTGGCCCAGTACCAGGCGGTGAGCCCGGAGACGGCCGCGACCCAGCCGGCGAACTTGGCGAGGCCGCTGTAGCCGCCGAAGGCGGCGATGGCGTTCAGCAGCAGGGACAGCGTGAGCAGGCCGTAGACGGCGCGGCTGAACAGGCCCGCGCCCCAGCTGGCGGCGGTCAGGGTGAGGGCGAGCAGGGCCCAGAGGATGAGGAACAGGCCGGCGGCGTTCTTGCCGGCCCCGCCGGCCGTCGACCAGGTCGCCCAGAAGGCGCCGAGGCTGGTGAAGGCCGTTCCGGTGAAGCCCTCGCCGCCGCGGAGCTGCCACAGGCCCGCGATGAAGAGGGTGACTCCGCCGACCAGGTGGGCGAGGTGTGCCGCGTCCCCGACCCCGGTGCCGCTGAAGACGCCGGTGGAGAGCAGGCCGTAGGCGAGCAGTGTGAGGCCGAGTGCGAGGTAGCCGAGGTTACCCGCGTCGGCTCCGGTGGAGCGGGCGTTCGTTGCCCCGGTAGCTTCGTTGCTCACCGGAGGCTCCTTTCACTTTGGGCGCGCGCAGGGCGCAGTCAACGCAGTGGTGTCGTCCGATGAGGTGGATGCGCGCGACCGCGCCGAGGGCGCACGGCTGGAGCGTGCGCGGGCTGCGGTCAGAAGTGATGGGCCGACGGGAGAGCCGCCGGTCCTGTCCCCGCCGGGGGATTCCCCGGTGAGATCGGTGTACCCGGCCGTACTTGCTTGTACCCTTGTGAATATAACAATTTGTGACGATGTCAGTTATGGAACGCTCAGGGCCGACCGGGACGCCGGGGGCTGACCGAGGGGCGGCGTCGGCTCACGAGGTGCGCTGGGTCGGCACCCGCAGGGTCAGGATGGCCATGTCGTCGGACGGCGGTTCCGGGGCGAAGCGCTCGACGGCGCGCTGCACCCGCATCGCGACCGCCCCGGCGGTGAGGCCGGTACAGCCCGTGAGCACCTCGGCGAGGCCGTCGTCGCCCAGCATCCGGCTGCCCTCGCGGCGTTCGGTGACGCCGTCGGTGACGCACAGCAGGACCTCGCCGGGGGAGAGCACCAGGCGCTCGGCGGTGAGGTCGAGGTCTTCCATGACGCCGAGCAGCGGCTGCGGGGTGGCGGCCCGGTCGACCTGGCCGTCGGTGCTCAGCCGGAGCGGCAGCGGGTGGCCGGCGCAGACCAGGGACAGTTCGATGCTGCCGTCCGGGCGGGGCGTCAGCTCGCCGTAGAGCAGGGTGAGGAAGCGGCTGCGCGAACCCTCGTCCAGGATGGCCGCGTTGAGGCGGCGGAGCACCTGCGGTGCGTCCAGGCCCTCGCGGGCGAGCAGACGCAGCGAGTGCCGGGCGAGGCCGGTGACCGAGGCGGCCTCGGGGCCGGTGCCGCAGACGTCGCCGATGGCGAAGCCGTAGGTGCCCTCGCGGATGGTGAACAGGTCGTAGAAGTCGCCGCCGACCTCGTTGCCCTCGCCGGCGGCCTGGTAGTAGACGTCGACCTCGACGCCCGGGATCTCGGGCAGGTCCGGCGGCAGCAGGCTGCGTTGCAGGGCCTGGCTGGTGGCGGTGCGCTCGGAGTAGAGGCGGGAGTTGTCGAGTGCGAGGGCGGCCCGGCGGGAGAGGTCCTCGGCGAGTTCGAGGATCTCCTGGCGGAACCGGATACCGGCCGGGACGCCGAGCGCGAGCAGGCCGATGACCCGGTTGCGGGCGGTCAGCGGCAGGACGACGGTCTCGCCGAGCAGCCCGGCGAGTTCGGGGCTGTCGGTGAGGCCGCCGGCGGCGGCGGTCTCGGCGGGCGCCGACCAGAAGCGGACGCCGTGGGTCGGGCCGGCGTCGGGGGCCGGGGTCTTGTCGAGGAGGTCGCGCAGCGGGTCGATCCGGTCCTCGTCCTCGTGCAGGACGAAGGCGAGGCCTGCCGCGGCGCCGTGGTCGCCCTTGGTGTAGACGGCGCACCAGGAGGCGAGGGTGGGGACGGCCATCTGGGCCATCAGGGCGAGGGTCTGCTCGTGTTCGAGGGTGCCGGCGAGCAGGTCGGAGGCCTCGACGAGGAAGGACAGCGAGCCCCGGCGGAGTCGTTCGAGCTCGGTCAGCCGGGTGCTTTCGACGGCGAGGGCGACCCGGTCGGCGGCGAACTGGAGCCGCAGCGCGTCCTCGTTGTCGTAACGGCCGGGCGCGGCGGTGGCGATGCCGAGCGAGCCGATCAGCCGGCCCTCGACCTTGAGCGGGACGGTGACCAGGGAGCGCATGCCGCTGCCGGTGAGCAGGGGCAGGCCGGTCGGGCGGGTGGTGAGGTCCTCGTGGACGGAGGGCAGCCGGGCGGAGTCGTAGCGGCTGCCGGTGTCGACCGGGAAGCGGGTGCGCCGGCGGTGTCCGGAGGTGAAGCCGGTGGCGGCGCGGACCTCGAACTCGGTCTCGTCGTCGGTGGTCAGCAGCAGGTACGCGGCGTCGGCGTCGAGCAGGTCGCGGGCGCGTTCGACGGTGCGCTGAAGCAGGGTGTCGAGGTCGTCGGTGGCGACCGGGCCGGCCAGCAGGTCGAGCCGGGGGCCGGTCGGGTCGGAGCGCTCGCCGGGCAGGGTGCGGGCGGGGGAGCGGAGCACCGCGCGGTCGGGTTCGAGGACGAGCAGGCAGAGGGTGGAGGGGACGCCCTCGGTGTCGCGTACGCGGACCTGGACGCCGTACACCTCGACCTCGTGGCCGTCCGCGCGGCGGACGCCGTAGCCGCCCTCCCAGCGGGCCAGCCGCAGGGTGTCGGCGAGGCCGAGGCCGCGGGCGGCGGACTGGGGCCAGACGGCGAGGTCGGCCCAGGGGCGGCCGAGGACGGTGGCGGCGGAGTACTGGAAGAGCGCCTCGGCGTCCGGGTTCCAGGCGAGGACGCGGCCGTCCTCGTCGAGCTGGACGACGGCGACGTGCACCGGGCCGGGACCGCTGGGGAGGTCGCTGCCGGGGGTCGCGGGGACGGCGTAGCGGGTGCCGGCCACGGGGGCGGGCAGGGCGAGCCGGAACCAGACGGTCTTGCGCCCGGCCGCGTACTCGACGCCCCAGCGCTCGGCGAGGGCGGAGCACATCAGCAGGCCGCGGCCGCCCTCGCCGTCGGGGTCGGCGTAGCGGTCGGAGGAGGTGACGGGGCCGTCGCCGAGGGAGGGCAGGCCGCGTTCGGGGTGGTGGTCGGTGACTTCGATCCGGACGGTGCCCTCCTCGCGCAGGCAGCACACCTCGGCGGCGGTGCCGGCGTGGACGACGGCGTTGGTGACCAGTTCGCTGACCAGGACGACGGCGTCGTCGACGACCTCGGGCAGACCCCAGCCGAGCAGCGCGTCCCGTACGAAGCCCCGGGCGGCGGCCGCGGACCGGCCGTCGGGGTCGAAGGTGGCGGCTGCGCGCGCGGTGACCACGTTGCCACTTCTCCTCTGCTGCTCTGGCCTTGGCTGTCCGGGGCGTGGCGCCGACTCCCGGTGCGTGCCGCCGGGGTGGCGGCGCTGGGTCGGGTCATGGCCCGGTGCAGCGCTCCACCCTACTTTCCGCTTGGTTCCCCGTGGGGGCGGGGCGTTGAAACAGGCACCTGAGAGTGATTCTGCCCACCTGTTTCGGACGGTCGGCTACCAACCGGGCGCAACCGGCCGTATACCCGGCGCCGGTGCTGCCAGACTGGGGGGTCCGCGACGGCCGGTCGGAGCAGTACGGTCGATGCGGGTGCCGGTGTGCCGCGTGGGGCGCCGGTACGCAGCCCGACCGGGCCGGTGCCCCGGTGCGTGCCGTACCGGCACGGACGGTCACCGGGAAAGTTCACGATGTGGGAGGGGCCCGTTGAGTTCGGCCACCAAGGACGCAACCGGTACGACGCCGCCCGTTCCGCGCGGTGGGCGGTCCGGGACCGCGCCGCGGAACGCGGCCGGCCGGCGAGTGAGCCACAACCGGGGGGCGGAGCCGGCCGAACTGCGGAAGCTGTTGGCCGCGCTGACCGCGATGCGGGACGGCAACTTCCGCCGCCGGCTGACGGTTCCGGGGGACGGGCCGCTGGCGGAGATCGCCGCGGTGTTCAACGAGGTCGCCGAGCGCAACCAGCACCTGACCGGTGAACTGGCCCGGGTACGTCGGGCGGTGGGCCGCGAGGGCCGGCTGAACGAGCGGCTGGAGACCGGCGCGGGCGAGGGCGCCTGGATGGCGGCCGTCGACAACTGCAACGCGCTGATCGACGATCTGGCCCGTCCGATGGCCGAGGTGGGCCGGGTGCTCTCCTCGATCGCCGAGGGCGACCTGGACCAGAAGATGGAGCTGCGCTCGCTGCACAGCAACGGGGTGAGCCACCCGCTGCGCGGCGAGTACCTGAAGATCGGCCGGACCGTCAACGGGCTGGTGGACCAGCTCTCGGAGTTCACCGACGAGGTGACCCGGGTGGCCCGCGAGGTGGGCACCGAGGGCAAGCTGGGCGGCCAGGCCAAGGTCCGCAGCGTGTCCGGCAGTTGGAAGGACCTGGCGGATTCGGTCAACACCATGGCCGGCCGGCTGACCGCGCAGGTGCGCAACATCGCCCAGGTGACCACCGCGGTGGCCAAGGGCGACCTGTCCCGCAAGGTCACCGTCGAGGTGGCCGGCGAGATGCTGGAGCTGAAGAACACCGTCAACACGATGGTGGACCAGCTGAACGGGTTCGCCGCCCAGGTCACCGGGGTGGCCAGGGACGTGGGCACCGAGGGCCGGCTCGGCGGTCAGGCGCAGGTGCCGGGCGTGGCCGGGGTCTGGCGGGACCTGACCGACTCGGTGAACTTCATGGCCGACAACCTGACCGGCCAGGTACGCAACATCGCCCAGGTGACCACGGCGGTGGCGCGCGGGGACCTCTCGCAGAAGATCGAGGTGGACGCGCGCGGCGAGATGCTGGAGCTGAAGAACACCATCAACACGATGGTCGACCAGCTCTCCGGCTTCGCCGAGCAGGTGACCAGGGTGGCCCGCCAGGTGGGCACCGAGGGGCGGCTCGGCGGTCAGGCGCAGGTGCCCGGGGCGGCCGGAGTGTGGCGCGACCTGACCGACAACGTCAACTTCATGGCGAACAACCTCACCGATCAGGTACGCAACATCGCGCAGGTGACGACCGCGGTCGCCAAGGGCGACCTGTCGCAGAAGATCCAGGTGGACGCGCGCGGGGAGATCCTGGAGCTGAAGAACACCATCAACACGATGGTGGATCAGCTGGGCGCCTTCGCCGACGAGGTCACCAGGGTGGCCCGGGACGTCGGCACCGAGGGCATCCTCGGCGGTCAGGCGAGCGTGCCCGGGGTGTCCGGGACGTGGAAGGACCTGACGAACAGCGTCAACCTGATGGCGAACAACCTGACCAGCCAGGTGCGCAACATCGCCGAGGTGACCACGGCGGTGGCACGCGGCGACGTGTCGAAGAAGATCACCGTCGACGCCAGGGGCGAGATCCTGGAGCTGGTGACGACCGTCAACACCATGGTCGACCAGCTGTCGGCGTTCGCCGACGAGGTGACCCGGGTCGCCCGCGAGGTGGGCACCGAGGGGATCCTGGGCGGCCAGGCACGGGTGCGCGGGGTGTCGGGGATCTGGAAGGACCTGACCGACAACGTCAACTTCATGGCGTCCAACCTGACCGGGCAGGTCCGCAACATCGCCGAGGTCGCCACCGCGGTGGCCCGCGGCGACCTGTCCAAGAAGATCACCATCGAGGCGCAGGGCGAGGTCGCCGCCCTCGCCGGGACCTTGAACACCATGGTCGACCAGCTCTCCTCCTTCGCGGTGGAGGTGACCAGGGTGGCCCGCGAGGTCGGCACCGACGGCACCCTGGGCGGTCAGGCGAGCGTGCCGGGCGTGGCCGGCATCTGGAAGGACCTGACCGACAACGTCAACCTGATGGCCAACAACCTCACCGGCCAGGTCCGCAACATCGCGCTGGTGATCACGGCGGTGGCCCGCGGCGACCTCTCGCAGAAGATCGACGTCGACGCCCGCGGCGAGATCCTCCAGCTCAAGACCAGCATCAACACCATGGTCGACCAGCTGTCGGCGTTCGCCGACGAGGTGACCCGGGTCGCCCGCGAGGTGGGCACCGACGGGCGGCTCGGCGGTCAGGCCCGGGTGCCCGGCGTGGACGGCACCTGGCAGGACCTCACCGAATCGGTGAACGAACTGGCCAACAACCTGACCCGGCAGGTGCGCGCGATCGCCCAGGTCGCCACCGCCGTGACCAGGGGCGACCTGAGCCTGCGGATCGACGTGGACGCCGCGGGGGAGCTCGACGAGCTCAAGGACAACATCAACCAGATGATCGCCAACCTGCGCGAGACCACCCGCACCAACCAGGAGCAGGACTGGCTCAAGACCAACCTGGCCCGGATCTCCGGCCTGCTCCAGGGCCGCCGGGACCTGGAGGCCGTCGCCTCGCTGATCATGACCGAGCTGACCCCGGTGGTCTCCGCCCAGCACGGCGCCTTCTTCCTCGCCCAGCCGGCCGGCCGCACCGCCGAACTGATCACCGAGGACGACGACGAGAACGACACCGTCCTGCGGCTGATCGGCAGTTACGGCTACCAGCGGCGGGCGATGCCGACCACCTTCCGGCCCGGCGAGTCGCTGATCGGGCAGGCCGCGGTGGAGAAGCGGGCGATCATCCTCAAGGAGGCGCCGCCCGGATACCTCAAGATCGCCTCCGGCCTCGGCGAGGCCTCGCCGGCCCACATCGTGGTGCTGCCGGTGCTGTTCGAGGGCCGGCTGCTGGGCGTGATCGAGCTCGCCACCTTCAGCTCCTTCACCACCGTCGCGCTGGACTTCCTCAACCAGATCGCGGACCTGATCGGCGTCACCGTCAACACCATCAGCGTCAACACCAAGACCGAGGGCCTGCTGCTGGAGTCCCAGCGGCTCACCGCCGAACTCTCGATGCGATCCGCCGAGTTGGAGGCGCGCCAGGAGGAACTGGAGCGCACCAACGAGGAGTTGCAGGAGAAGGCCGAGCAACTCGCCCAGCAGAACCGCGACATCGAGATCAAGAACAGCGAGATCGAGGAGGCCCGGCAGGTCCTGGAGGAGCGCGCCGAGCAGCTCGCCCTGGCCTCCCGGTACAAGAGCGAGTTCCTCGCCAACATGTCGCACGAGCTGCGCACCCCGCTCAACTCGCTGCTGATCCTGGCCAAGCTGCTCTCCGACAACAACGAGGGCAACCTCTCGCCCAAGCAGGTCGAGTTCGCCGACACCATCCACGGCGCCGGCTCCGACCTGCTCCAGCTGATCAACGACATCCTCGACCTCTCCAAGGTCGAGGCCGGCAAGATGGACGTCCGCCCGGCCCGGATCGCCCTGGTCCAGCTCGTCGACTACGTCGAGGCCACCTTCCAGCCGGTCGCGCTGGACAAGAACCTGGACTTCGCCGTCCGGGTCTCGCCCGCCCTGCCGGTCACCCTGCACACCGACGAGCAGCGGCTCCAGCAGGTGCTGCGCAACCTGATCTCCAACGCCGTCAAGTTCACCGACGCCGGCGCCGTCGACTTCTCGATCTCCCCGGCCGGTGCGGAGGTCCCGCAGCACGTGCGCGAGCGGCTGCTGGAGTCCGGCTCGATCAAGGACCCGGACGACGAGCTGATCGCCTTCGCGGTCTCCGACACCGGCATCGGCATCCCCGGCAACAAGCTGCGGGAGATCTTCGAGGCGTTCAAGCAGGCCGACGGCACCACCAGCCGCAAGTACGGCGGCACCGGGCTCGGCCTGTCGATCAGCCGCGAGATCGCGCGGCTGCTGGGCGGCGAGATCCACGCCGAGAGCGAGCTGGGCAAGGGCTCCACGTTCACGCTCTACCTGCCGCTGCGCACCGAGGCCCCGGGCGCGACCCAGGTCGAGCGCCCGGTCGTGTCGAGTGTCCCGGCGCTGCGCGCCTCCGTCGGCGTGACCCCGATCGGGGTGCCCGTGCCGGTCGGCGAGAACCCGGCCGACCACTGGGCCCAGGAGGTCCGCGAGCTGGCCGAGGAGCGCCGCCGCGGCGCGGTGGAGCGCCGGCGCAGCGCCGCCCTGGACGCCGCCGCCGGGGCCCGGCCGGTGGAGCCCGCGCCGCCCCGCCCCAGCCGCAGCGACGTGCGCTTCGACGGCCAGCAGGTGCTGATCGTGGACGACGACGTCCGTAACGTGTTCGCCCTCACCAGCGTGCTGGAACAGCACGGCCTGGCCGTCCTGTACGCCGAGAACGGGCGCGAGGGCATCGAGATGCTGGAGCAGCACGAGAACGTGGCGCTGGTCCTGATGGACATCATGATGCCGGAGATGGACGGCTACGCGACCACCGAGGCGATCCGCCGGATGCCCCAGTTCGCCGGCCTGCCGATCATCGCGCTGACCGCCAAGGCGATGAAGGGCGACCGCGAGAAGTCGCTGGAGGCGGGGGCCACCGACCACATCACCAAGCCGGTGGAGACCGACCACCTGCTGGCGGTGATGCGCGAGTGGTTGCGGGCGGACCGCGCGTAGCGCCGGGGGAGGGCGTGAACTCCGGGGCGGGCTCCGGAGTTCGCGCCGTCCGGTGGGCCGGTTTGCTGGCGGTCGGGCCCGGGAACCGGGTAGGGTCACCGATCGTTGCGAACAGTGACCGTACGGCGACACGCTGCTGAGCGTGCGCCGGAGCACTGGCCGCGCGCCGCTCCGGATCGGGTCACGACGGAGCGATGTGCCGGGCGAGGGGGTGCGGCTAGCATGACCGGGGTAGCGGTGGGCAGTACGCGAGTGCCATCACCGGGCGGCAGGCAGGCGACAGGAGGGCGAGCCCTGATGCAGAAGGCGAAGATCCTCCTGGTCGACGACCGACCGGAGAACCTGCTGGCGCTGGAGGCGATCCTCTCCGCGCTGGACCAGACGCTGGTGCGCGCCGTCTCCGGCGAGGAGGCGCTCAAGGCGTTGCTCACCGACGACTTCGCGGTGATCCTGCTGGACGTCCAGATGCCCGGGATGGACGGCTTCGAGACGGCCGCCCACATCAAGCGCCGCGAGCGCACCCGGGACATCCCGATCATCTTCCTGACCGCGATCAACCACGGCCCGCACCACACCTTCCGCGGCTACGCGGCCGGGGCCGTGGACTACATCTCCAAGCCCTTCGACCCGTGGGTGCTGCGCGCCAAGGTCTCGGTCTTCGTCGACCTGTACGTGAAGAACTGCCAGCTGAAGGAGCAGGCCGCGCTGCTGCGGCTGCAGCTGGAGGCGGGCGGCGGCGAGCCGCCCCTCGGCGGGGCGCTGCTGGGTGAGCTGTCCGCGCGGCTGGCGGCGGTCGAGGAGCAGGCGGAGGCGCTGGGCAAGCAGCTGGGCGGCGTCGAGGACGCCGGGGTGTCGGCCACCGCGGCGCACCTGGAGCGCAAGCTGGCGGGGCTGCGCCGGGCCCTGGACGCGCTCCGGCCGGGAACCGCGTAACCGATCGCCGGGGTTCACTCCTGCGGGTGAATTTCTGGCGCGGCCGGGTGAAACCGGGTCAGCGTGACGGTGTGTCTGCGACACGTCCCCGAGCCCCGGCTCGAGCACATGTGCACTGGTGGCCCACCCCGGTAGGCTGCTGACCCATGGCCACTCGTACGCCCGGAAGCGCGGCACGCAACCCGAGTCCGGGACCGTCCAAGAAGGCCGCGGCGAAGGCCCCGGGCAAGCCGCCCGCGAAGAAGGCGGCGGCCAAGAAGGCGGCCCCGGCGAAGAAGGCGGCGGCCAAACCGGCCCCGCCGTCCCCGCCGCCGCCCAAGCCGATACTCTTCCGGGCCGTCCGGGCCGTGTGGCTCGGCGTGGCGAACAGCATCGCCGCGATCTTCCGGGGCTTCGGCGACGGGGCCAAGAACCTCCACCCCGCCCACCGCAAGGACGGGCTGGGCCTGCTGCTGTTCGCACTCGCGCTGGTGACCGCCGCCGGCACCTGGTTCAGCCCGCAGGGCTGGCTGGGCGAGGCGGCCACCGCCGTGGTGTCCGGGCTGTTCGGGCGGCTCGACGTGCTGGTGCCGTTCCTGCTGGCCGGGATCGCGGTCCGGCTCTGGCGCCACCCGGAGCTGCCGGAGGCCAACGGCCGGATCATGATCGGCCTGAGCGCGCTGCTGGTCGGCGTCCTCGGCCTGGTGCACATCGGCTGCGGCGCGCCCATGATGGGCAGCGGCGCCTCGCGGATACGGGCGGCCGGCGGGATCATCGGCTGGGCCGTGTCCACCCCGATGATGGCCGCCGCCGGGCCGGCGCTGGCCGTGCCGCTGCTCCTGCTGCTGTCCTTCTTCGGCCTGCTGGTGGTCACCGCCACCCCGGTCAACCGCATCCCCGAGCGGCTGCGGTCGGCCGGCGTGCGGCTCGGCGTGGTGGAGCCCGGGCCGGAGGACGAGCTGCGCGAGGGGCGTACGCCGGAGCGCGACCTGTCCACCGAGCCGCCCGAGGATGCGGACCCCTCCGCGCTGCCGTTCACCGTGGGCAGCGAGGACCCGGGCGACGAGGTGGCCGCCCGTCGTCGGCGCCGCCGCCGCAAGCCGGCGGACGACGAGGACCAGCCCGACGCCGTCCGGGTGTCCCTGGACAAGGAGCCGCTGGACCCGTACGCCACCCGCGACCTCGCCGCCGGCGCCGCCGCCGACCTGGACGGGGCACTCGTCTACGGGGTGCCCGCCTCCTCGGCGGTGGCGAACATGATGCACCAGGTGCAGGACCGCACCGCCCCGCCGGAGGAGGCCGCCGTCCCGGCCGCCCGCAGCGCGGGCCCGGGCGCGCCCGAGGAGCACGGCCCGGCGCCGGTGCGGATGGAGCAGCTCCAGCTGGCCGGCGACGTCACCTACGCACTGCCCCCGCTCGACCTGCTGGAGCGCGGCGGCCCGGCCAAGGCCCGCAGCGCCCTCAACGACGAGGTGGTGGCCCAGCTCAGCAGTACCTTCACCGAGTTCAAGGTGGACGCCAGGGTCACCGGTTTCACCCGGGGCCCGACGGTGACCCGCTACGAGGTCGAGCTCGGCCCGGCCGTCAAGGTGGAGCGGATCACCGCGCTCGCCAAGAACATCGCGTACGCGGTGGCCAGCGCCGACGTGCGGATCATCAGCCCGATCCCGGGCAAGTCCGCGGTCGGCATCGAGATCCCCAACCGGGACCGCGAGATGGTCAACCTCGGCGACCTGCTGCGCTCGCGCACGGCCGCCGAGGACACCCACCCGATGGTCGTCGGTATGGGCAAGGACGTCGAGGGCCAGACCGTGATGGCCAACCTCGCCAAGATGCCGCACATCCTGGTGGCCGGCGCGACCGGCGCGGGCAAGTCGTCCTGCATCAACTGCCTGATCACCTCGATCCTGGCCCGGGCCACCCCGGACGAGGTGCGGATGGTGCTGGTCGACCCCAAGCGGGTCGAACTGACCGCGTACGAGGGCATCCCGCACCTGATCACGCCGATCATCACCAACCCGAAGAAGGCCGCCGAGGCCCTCCAGTGGGTGGTCCGCGAGATGGACCTGCGCTACGACGACCTCGCGGCGTTCGGCTTCCGGCACGTGGACGACTTCAACGCGGCGGTGAAGGCCGGCACGGTCACCCCGCCGCCGGGCAGCGAGCGCGAGCTGACCCCGTACCCGTACCTGCTGGTGATCGTCGACGAGCTGGCCGACCTGATGATGGTGGCGCCGCGCGACGTCGAGGACTCGGTGGTCCGGATCACCCAGCTGGCCCGCGCGGCCGGCATCCACCTGGTGCTGGCGACCCAGCGGCCCTCGGTGGACGTGGTCACCGGTCTGATCAAGGCCAACGTGCCGTCCCGGCTGGCCTTCGCGACCTCCGCGATGGCCGACTCCCGGGTCATCCTGGACCAGCCCGGCGCGGAGAAGCTGATCGGCAAGGGCGACGCGCTGTTCCTGCCGATGGGCGCCGGCAAGCCGATCCGCCTCCAGGGCGCGTTCGTCACCGAGGCGGAGATCGCCGCGGTGGTGCAGCACTGCAAGGACCAGCTGACCGCCGTCTACCGGGACGACGTGACGGTCGGCGGCGGGGCCAAGAAGGAGATCGACGAGGAGATCGGCGACGACCTGGACCTGCTGATCCAGGCGGCCGAGCTGGTGGTCTCCACCCAGTTCGGCTCGACCTCGATGCTCCAGCGCAAGCTCCGGGTCGGCTTCGCCAAGGCGGGGCGGCTGATGGACCTGATGGAGTCGCGCGGGATCGTCGGGCCGAGCGAGGGTTCCAAGGCCCGCGACGTGCTGGTGAAGCCGGACGAACTGGACGGGGTGCTGGTCGGCCTGCGCGGTTGACGACCCGCGTCTGCGGCGGGTGTTCACTCGTTCGGAGGAGGGTAGGCGCGTGCAGGGGAACCGAACGTCCGTACGCCGCGTCACAGGCCGGAAAGCGAACCCCCGGGTTCCCCGCGCGGGCCCGCTGACGGCCGTTCAGCGTGGTGCGGGCCCCGGTGGGGGCGGGCGCGCGCATTCGGGCCTGTTCCGCTTGAGAAACGATCCGCCCGCGCCCCTAGACTGTTCCCCAGCAGGTGGCCATCCGCTCGAAAGGCGTGCCCCGTGACCATCGGCAAGTCCCCCGACCGCGAGAACGCCCCGTCGTCCGTCGAGTCGACCGACGACGCGGTGCAGGCGGCCGATGCCCCGAGCATCGGCCGGGTGCTGTCCACCGCCCGGATCGAGGCCGGGCTCACGGTGGACCAGGTGAGTACGGCGACCCGGGTCCGGGTGCCGATCGTCCATGCCATCGAGGAGGACGACTTCGGCCGCTGCGGCGGCGACTTCTACGCCCGCGGGCACATCCGCGCGATCGCCCGCGAGGTCGGCGTCGACGGCGAGGCCCTGGTCGCCCGGTACGACGCCGCGCACGGCGGCTCGCCCGCCTCCAAGCGGCCGACCCAGCTGATCGACAGCGGCCCGATCAAGGTGCCCGGCCGCGGCCGGCCGAACTGGGCGGCGGCCATGGTCGCCGCGATCGTCGTGGTGGTCGTCCTGATCGGCTTCAACCTGGTCAGCGGCAAGGGCGGCCACACCGGTACCGGCTCCGCGAGCGCACCGCTGCCCAGCGGCTCCGGCACCGGCTCGGTCGCCTCCGTGCCCTCGCCCACCGTGCAGCCGCCGGCGCCCGTGCCGAGCGCGGCCGCGATCGCCGCCGTCCCGGCGGACAAGGTCACCGTGAAGCTGGTCGCCGAGGGCAGCACCAGTTGGGTGTCCGCGGTGGACGGCAGCGGGAAGTCGCTGTTCCAGAACAACATCAGCGACGGCCAGGACCAGACCTTCACCGACGCCAAGCAGATCAAGCTGGTGCTCGGAAACGGCGGGGCCGTGCACGCGTACGTCAACGGCAAGGACCTCGGCCTCCTCGGCAAGGACGGCCAGGTGGTGCACGTCACGTACACCCCCGGCGACCCGCAGGCGGGCTGACCACAGGCCTGCGGAGGCCTCGGAGAGCGGCCCTGCGGCCTGGCGAAGATCTGGTAATCCGAGGCGCGCGGCCTCCGGGGCGAACGGCACCGGAGGCCGCGCGTTAATCTTGGCCCTATGCCTGAACGCCGTACTGTCGCCCTTGTCACGCTCGGATGCGCCCGCAACGAGGTGGACTCCGAGGAACTCGCCGGGCGACTGGAAGCCGACGGCTGGTTGCTCGTCGACGACGCCGCCGAAGCGGACGTCGCGGTCGTCAACACCTGCGGCTTCGTCGAGGCCGCCAAGAAGGACTCCGTGGACGCCCTGCTGGAGGCCAACGACCTCAAGGGGCACGGCCGCACCCAGGCCGTCGTCGCGGTCGGCTGCATGGCCGAGCGCTACGGCAAGGAGCTCGCCGACGCCCTGCCCGAGGCCGACGGCGTGCTCGGCTTCGACGACTACTCCGACATCTCCGACCGCCTCCAGACCATCCTCTCCGGCGGCCACCACGCCCCGCACCTCCCGCGCGACCGCCGCAAGCTGCTGCCGATCAGCCCGGCCGAGCGGCAGTCCGCCGCCGAGGCCGTCGCGCTGCCCGGCCACGGCGCCGCCGAGACCCCGGCCGAGCCGATCGCCGACCTGCCCGAGGGCCTCGCCCCGGCCTCCGGCCCGCGCACCCTGCGCAAGCGGCTCGACGACAACCCGGTCGCCTCGGTCAAGCTCGCCTCCGGGTGCGACCGGCGGTGCTCCTTCTGCGCCATCCCGGCGTTCCGCGGCTCCTTCATCTCCCGCCGCCCCTCCGACGTGCTGCACGAGGCCCAGTGGCTGGCCGAGCAGGGCGTGCGCGAGGTCGTCCTGGTGAGCGAGAACAACACCTCGTACGGCAAGGACCTCGGCGACATCCGGCTGCTGGAGACGCTGCTCGGCGAGATCTCCGCGATCGAGGGCGTCGAGCGCGTCCGGGTCTCCTACCTGCAGCCCGCCGAGATGCGCCCCGGGCTGATCGACGCGATGACCGGGACCACGGACGTGGTGCCCTACTTCGACCTGTCCTTCCAGCACTCGGCGCCCGCAGTGCTGCGCCGGATGCGCCGCTTCGGCTCCACCGACCAGTTCCTGGACCTGCTGAAGACCATCCGCGACCGGGCCCCGCAGGCCGGCGCCCGGTCCAACTTCATCGTCGGCTTCCCCGGCGAGACCGAGGCGGACTTCGCCGAGCTGGAGCGCTTCGTCACGCACGCCGGGCTGGACGCGATCGGCGTCTTCGGCTATTCCGACGAGGACGGCACCGAGGCCGCGACCTACGACGGCAAGCTGTCCGAGGACGTGATCGCCGACCGGCTGAACCGGCTCAGCCGGCTGGCCGAGGAGATGACCGCCCAGCGGGCCGAGCAGCGCGTCGGCACCGAGGTCGAGGTCCTGATCGAGTCCGTCGAGGACGGCGTGGTCGAGGGCCGGGCCGCCCACCAGGCCCCCGAGACCGACGGCCTGACCACCCTCACCGGCGTCGAGGACCCGCAGATCGGCCAGTTCCACCGGGCCAAGGTGGTCGCCAGCGAGGGCGTCGACCTGATCGCCGAGGCGCTGGAGCCGGTTCGGGTCCGTCAGGCCCCGGGAGCCGGGGCATGACCAAGGGGCCCGGCGCCCCGGCCGCGGCCCATCCGGGCAGACCGTCGGCCGCGGTGCCGCCGGTGCCGGCTGTCTGGAACATCGCCAACATGCTCACGATGCTCCGGCTGCTGCTGGTACCGGTCTTCGTATCGCTGCTGTTCGCCGACGGCGGGCACGACCCCAAGTGGCGCTCGGTCGCCTGGGCCTCGTTCGCCATCGCGATGATCACCGACCTGTTCGACGGCGAGCTGGCCCGGCGCAAGGGCCTGGTCACCGACTTCGGGAAGATCGCCGACCCGATCGCCGACAAGGCGATCATGGGCTCGGCGCTGATCGGCCTCTCGCTGCTCGGCGACCTGCCCTGGTGGGTCACCGCGGTGATCCTGGCCCGCGAACTCGGCATCACCCTGATGCGTTTCTGGGTGATCCGCTACGGCGTCATCCCGGCCAGCCGCGGCGGCAAGATCAAGACGCTGACCCAGGGCATCGCGGTCGGCATGTACGTCCTGGAGCTGACCGGTTGGCTGGCCACCGCCCGGGCCGTGCTGATGGCGCTGGCGGTCCTGCTGACCGTCGGCACCGCGCTGGACTACGTCGGACAGGCGCTGCGCATGCGCCGCGAGGGACTGGCCGCGGAGCGCGCGGGCCGGTGAGCGACGGGGGAGACCGGGTGACGGAGCACGAGCTGGCGGTACGGGCGCACGAGGCGCTGCGGGCCAGGGGCGGCACGCTGGCCGTCGCCGAGTCGCTGACCGGAGGGCTGCTCGCGGCCGCCCTGGTCGACGTCCCCGGGGCGTCCGCGACCTTCCGGGGCTCGGTCACGGCGTACGCCACCGAGCTGAAGGCCTCGGTGCTCGGCGTGGACGAGGGGCTCCTGGCGGTGTACGGGCCGGTCCACCCGGTGGTGGCGGGACAGATGGCCGAGGGCGTGCGCCGACTGCTGGGGGCCACGTACGGGATCGCGACGACCGGGGTGGCCGGGCCGGACCCGCAGGGCGGGCAGCCGGTGGGCACCGTACACCTGGCGGTCGCCGGTCCGGAGGGAACTCTGGTCAGTTCGCCCCGGCTGTCGGGCGGTCGTGCCAGAATCCGTCACGGGGCGGTGACCGCCGCTCTGGAGCTGTTCGTCGGGCGGCTCCGGGCCGCTACGCCCACGACCTGAACCCCGCGGGGCCCGCACCCGGGAGTCCCGCAGCCCGTGTGGAGGCGCCGCGGAGGCGTGGTGGAGCCCCGATCGCGGCGATCTCCACCGAACCGAGATCCGCCGATCCGGTCCGCGGGCATGGCACAGCTGGAGGATCGTGTTACATCCAACGGCCTGGTTGGGCAGAAACCAGGTGGCGAACGAGTTGCGTGACGGTGACCGGGCGGCCCAGGACGGGTACCACGAGGGGCCCGCGGACCCGGGAACGACACCGGAACGAGGAGGGGGACAGCCTTGCAGCCCAGAGTGAACACGACCAGGGTCCCCGCACGCGATGCGGGCAAGGCGGTACGGTGGGGGCGTGACATCTCGATCCGCAGTCCGAGGAGGGAGGCACCGATGATCCTGCTTCGTCGCCTACTGGGCGATGTACTGCGTCGGCAGCGCCAGCGCCAGGGCCGCACACTCCGCGAGGTGTCGGCGGCAGCCAGGGTTTCGCTCGGTTACCTCTCCGAGGTCGAGCGGGGACAGAAGGAGGCCTCCTCGGAGCTGCTCTCCGCCATCTGCGACGCGCTCGACGTCCGGATGTCCGAGGTCATGCGCGAGGTCAGCGACGAACTGTCGCTCGCCGAACTTGCGGCGATGGCCACCCTCTCCGAAGGTGATCTGCTGAGGCCGGTACTCGAACCGGTTCCGCTGCCCGCCCCCGGCACCGACCGGGCGAACATGTCGCCCAAGGCCGCCGCGATGGACGTGGTCGCCGCCTGAACCCGGCCTCGACTCCCGGGCTCCTGGTGCCCGGGTCGAGCGAAGGAGGGCGGTCGTGCGGAGAGCCGCGACGGCGTGCACGGAGGCTCGAATACGGCTGCGGCGACTGATACCGTGGCCGGCCCGCCGGGTCCTGGTGATCCTGACGGCAGGGCTGGTCTGGTGGCTGCCGGCGGTCCGGGGACAGTTGGCCGAAGGTGCCGCGCTGGGGCTGCTCGCGGCCGGCGGCTGGGGACTCGGCCTGATCCCGGTCCACGCCGACCGGAACGCCACCGGGCCGCAGCGGCGCCCGTCCGCGGCCGTGGCCCGGATGGAGGCGCCACCGCCGACGGTCGGCTGAGCCACTCGAACGGGTGATACGAGCGAACGAAGGCCGCGGGGCATCCGATGCCCCGCGGCCTTCGGCGTCGGCGGACCTCAGGAGGACCGCAGGCGCAGGCCGCGCGGGGTGGCGTGGAAACCGGCCTCCTCCAGCGCGGCGCCCAGCGCCGAGCCGAGGGCCGGCTCGCCGTTCGCCCGCTCGACCGTGACGCTGCCGAGCGCACCCTCGCGGACCGCGGCCGCCAGCGCGCCCACCGCCAGCGCCCGGGTGGCGTCGTCCTCCGGCCAGGCCAGCAGCGACTTGCCGCCCCGCTCGACGTACAGCGCCAACTCGCCGTCCACCAGCACCACCAGGGCGCCCGCCTTGCGGCCCGGGCGGTGCGCCCTGGCCTCCTTGGCTCCGGGGGCCGTCGGCGGCTCCGGCCAGGGCAGTGCGGAGCCGTAGGCGTTCGCCGGATCGGCGGCGGCCAGCACCAGTACCTGCGGCGGCTCGGTGGCCGGGGCGGCCGGCCACTCGGCGGCCCGGGCCCGCTCCAGCCGGCCGTTGACCGAGCGCAGCCGGTCGGCCGCGCCCTCCATGGCGAACTGGGCGCCGCCCAGCCCCTCGACGAAGTAGCCCCGGCGGGCCCGGCCACGCTCCTCCATCGCGGCGAGCACCCGGTACACCCCGGCGAAGCCGCCCGGCACCCGCTCGGCCGCCACCGCGCCCCGGGTCACCAGGCCGTGCCGGTCCAGCAGGCTCTGCGCCTGGGTGGTGGCCCGGACCGTCGGGTCGGTGGTGAAGGCGGGCAGCAGCGACCAGCGCCCGGCCACCGTCGGCGGGCCGCTGCGCAGTGCTCCGCCGACCCGGCCGAAGGCGCGGCCGGCGCCGCCGTAGCGGCCGCGCGGGGTCGCCCGGGGAGCGCGGTGGGCGGTGGCACCGGCCGTCCGGCCGGAGCCGAGCAGGGCGCGCAGCGGGGCGAGGGTGTCGTTGGTGACGTACCCGGCCCAGACGAGGTCCCAGAGTGCCTCGACGACCTCCGGCTCCGGGGTCTCCTCCGGCAACTGCTGGACCAGCTGGCGGAAGAACAGGCCGTAGCCGCCGGCCAGCGCCGCCATCAGCGCGTTGTGCACGGGGGTGAGCGCGGGCGGGACGGGCTCGGGGCGCAGCAGGTGGGCGTGCTCGGCCAGGTGCAGGCTGAGCCAGCCGTCCTTGCCGGGCAGCGCGCCGGCCCCGCACCAGCCGATCTCGCCGGCCGCCGTCAGCTCGTCCAGCAGGCCGGGGGAGTAGTCGGTGAGCCGGGCCGGGAGAATCAGCTTCTCCAGGGCGGAGGCGGGCAGGGCGGTGCCCTGGAGCTGTTCGACCACCCGGAGCAGGCCGTCCGGGCCGCGCAGCCGGTGGCCGGCCAGGTGCTGCCACTGCGGGAGGAACGCGGCCAGGGCGCGCGGCGGGACGGGTTCGACCTCCTGGCGCAGGGCGGCCAGCGAGCGGCGGCGCAACCGGCGCAGGACCTCGGCGTCGCACCACTCGGTGGTGGTGTGGTCGGGAGGGGTGGCGTGGAGCGCCTCCGGAGAAGGGTGCCGGCGGGCGACGGGTGGGCGGAACTGGCCCTGGACCAGGCGGCCGGCGGCGGTGAGCCGGTGCAGGGTGCCGGTGACGACGGCGGTGCCGAGGCCGAAGCGGGCGGCCGCCTCGGCGGCGGCGAACGGGCCGTGGGTGCGGGCGTGGCGGGCGAGCAGGTCGCCCAGCGGATCCTTGACCGGCTCGGTGAAGGCCTCGGGGACGCCGACCGGCAGCGGGGTGCCGAGCGCGTCGCGCAGCCGCCCGGCGTCCTCGACGGCGGACCACCGCCGCTCGCCGGCGATCCGGACCTGGATCACCCGGCGGGCGGCCTCCAACTCCAGTGCCCAGAGCGGCTCGGCGCCGCGGGCCGCCAGCTCGGCCTCGGTGAGCGGGCCGAGCAGGCGCAGCGCGTCGGCGACGCCCTCGGCGTCCTTGATCCGGCGCTCGGGGGTGAGGCGCTGGAGCTCGGCCTCCAACTCGGCGAGCACCTGCGGGTCGAGCAGCTCGCTCAGCTCGGCCTGGCCGAGGAGTTCGGACAGCAGCCGGGAGTCGAGCGAGAGGGCGGCGGCGCGGCGCTCGGCGAGCGGGGAGTCCCCCTCGTAGAGGAACTGGGCGACGTAGCCGAACAGGAGGGAGCGGGCGAAGGGCGAGGGCTCGGGGGTGGTGACCTCGACCAGGCGGACGGCGCGGGATTCGAGGTCGCCCATCAGCTCGACCAGGCCCGGCACGTCGAAGACGTCCTGGAGGCACTCGCGGACGGCCTCCAGGACGATCGGGAACGAGCCGTACTCGGAGGCGACTTCGAGCAGTTGGGCGGCGCGTTGGCGCTGCTGCCAGAGCGGGGTGCGGCGGCCGGGGCTGCGGCGCGGGAGCAGCAGGGCACGGCCGGCGCACTCGCGGAAGCGGGAGGCGAACAGGGCGGAGCCGCCGACCTGGTCGGTGACCAGCTGCTCGATCTCGGCGGCGTCGAACAGGGCGGCGTCGGCGCCGACCGGGGCCTCGTCCGAACCGGACCGCTCCGAGGGGCTGTTGAAATCGAAGTCGGTGGCGAGGAGGTCGGCGTCCGGCAGGCGCAGCACGATGCCGTCGTCGGCGTGCATGACCTGGGGGTCGAGGCCGTGCTTCTCGCGCAGCCGGGCGCCGAGCGCGAGCGCCCAGGGGGCGTGCACCTGGGCGCCGAAGGGGGAGTGGATGACGATCCGCCAGTCGCCGAGCTCGTCCCGGAAGCGCTCGACGACGATGGTGCGGTCGTCCGGGAGGTGGCCGGTGGCGGCGCGCTGCTGGGCGAGGTAGTCGAGCAGGTTCGCGGCGGCCCAGTCGTCCAGGCCGGCCAGGTGCAGCCGGGCGGTGGCGGCCTCGGGCGTCAGCGCGCCCAGCTCGCGGGTGAACGCGCCGAGGGCGCGGCCGAGTTCGAGCGGGCGGCCGAGGGTGTCGCCCTTCCAGAACGGGAGCCGGCCGGGCACACCGGGGGCGGGGGTGACCAGCACCTTGTCGTGGGTGATCTCCTGGATCCGCCAGGAGGTGGTGCCGAGGGTGAACACGTCGCCGACGCGGGACTCGTAGACCATCTCCTCGTCGAGCTCTCCGACCCGGCCGCCGCCCTTCTTGCCCGTCTTCGAATCGGATCCTGTGGCACCGGCGATGAAGACGCCG
Organism: Kitasatospora sp. NPDC094016; assembly: GCF_040304045.1. NCBI lineage: Bacteria > Bacillati > Actinomycetota > Actinomycetes > Kitasatosporales > Streptomycetaceae > Kitasatospora > Kitasatospora sp. NPDC094016. Next base: position 118,260 of record NZ_JBEOUK010000017.1, on the reverse strand, counting down.
AACAGGCCGCGGTCGGGGATGGTGCCGCCGGAGGTGACGGCGAGCCGCTGGGCGCCGGGCCGGCCGGTCACGGTGCCGGCCACCCGGTCCCAGACCACCCGGGGGCGCAACTCGGCGAAGGCGTCCGAGGGGTAGCGGCCGGCCAGCATGTCGAGCACGGCCTCGAAGGCGGACTGCGGGAGGGTGGCGAAGGGCGCGGCGCGGCGGACCACGGTGAGCAGGTCGTCCACCGGCCAGGCGTCCAGCGCCGTCATCGCGACCAGTTGCTGGGCGAGCACGTCCAGCGGGTTGCGCGGGACGCGCAGCGCTTCGATCCGGCCGGCCCGCATCCGCTCGGTGACCACGGCGGACTGCACCAGGTCCCCGCGGTACTTGGGGAAGAAGACGCCGGTGGAGACGGCGCCGACCTGGTGGCCGGCCCGGCCGACCCGTTGCAGGCCGGAGGCGACCGAGGGAGGGGACTCGACCTGGACGACCAGTTCGACGGCGCCCATGTCGATGCCCAGTTCCAGGCTGGAGGTGGCGACCACGGCGGGCAGCCGGCCGGCCTTCAACTCCTCCTCGACCAGCGCCCGCTGCTCCTTGGAGACGGAGCCGTGGTGGGCGCGCGCGATGACCGGCGGGGCGCCCTTGGCGACGCCGGACTCGGCCATCAGCCGGGCGGGGGAGTGCGCCTCGGGCAGCGGCTCACCGGTGGCCCGTTCGAGGGCGATCTCGTTCAGCCGGTTGCACAGGCGCTCGGCGAGGCGGCGGGAGTTGGCGAAGACGATGGTCGAGCGGTGCGCCTGGACCAGGTCGACGATCCGCTCCTCGACGTGCGGCCAGATCGACGCCTGCCGCTGCGGGTCGGCGTCGGAGGAGGCGCCGGTGGCCGGGGCCGCGGGCAGGTCGTCCAGGTCGGGGACGGGGACGACCACCGACAGGTCGAACTCCTTGGCGGCGGTGGGCTGGACGACGACGGCGCCGCGCTGCGGGCTGAGGTAGCGGGCCACCTCCTCGACCGGGCGGACGGTCGCGGACAGGCCGATCCGGCGGGCCGGGCGCTCCAGCAGTTCGTCCAGCCGCTCCAGGCTGAGCGCGAGGTGGGCGCCGCGCTTGGTGCCGGCGACGGCGTGCACCTCGTCGAGGATCACCGTGTCGACGCCGCGCAGCGCGTCCCGCGAGGCGGAGGTGAGCAGCAGGAACAGCGACTCGGGGGTGGTGATCAGGATGTCCGGCGGGTGGGTGGCGAAGCGGCGGCGGTCGGCGGCGGGGGTGTCGCCGGAGCGGGTGGCGACCTGGACCTCGGGCTCGGGCAGGCCGAGCCGGACGGCGGCCTGGCGCAGGCCGGTCAGCGGGGCGCGCAGGTTGCGCTCGACGTCCACCGCGAGGGCCTTGAGCGGCGACACGTACAGGACCCGGCAGCGGCGCTTGGGGTCCGCCGGGGGCGGGGTGCTGCTCAGCCGGTCCAGGGCGGAGAGGAAGGCGGCGAGCGTCTTGCCGGAGCCGGTGGGGGCGACCACCAGGACGTCGGTGTCCTGCCGGATGGCGCGCCAGGCCTCGGTCTGTGCGGTGGTGGGGGCGGAGAAGGCGCCGGTGAACCAGGCCCGGGTGGTCGGGGCGAATCCGGCCAGGGGGTCGTCGTTCGGCGGGGTCGGGTGCTGGGGCGCCATGCCCCCCATGGTGCCGGGTGGCACCGACAACCGGGGTGGGGAGCGGAGGCCGCACGGGTGTGGTGAGCACGGGTGTAGTTAAAGGAGCAAAAAGACAAATCCGCTCATATGGTGATGAACCAGGCCAGTGATCCACCCCCGACCCCACCGGACCGACGAGCGGAGACCGTGCGATGGCGCAGGTGAACCCGTCCGGCCGTCCCGCCCGCCGCCGCGTCCGCGGGCCCGCCCGGGCGCTGCTCGCGATGCTGCTCACCGCACTCGTGGTCGGCGGCGCCGTCCCGTACGTGTCCGGATCCGGTCGGCCCTACCTCAGCTACCTGGTGCTCGCCGGGCAGGAGGACGCCGCCGGGGCCGCCCTGGCCGGGGCCGAGAGCCGGGCGGCGGGCGGGCAGGTGGTCCAGGAGTACCCGCAGATCGGGGCCGTCCTGGCGTACGCCACCGGCGGCTTCGCGGGCACGCTGCGGGCCCGGCCCGGGATCGCCGCCGTCGGCACCACCCGGACCGAACCGGTGGTCGCCCCGCCCCGCCTGCTGGACGGCGCCGGGGACTTCGCCGCCGGTACCGACCGCGCGGACCGCGCCGGCCGCAGCAGCACCGATCGGGCCCGTCGCGACAGCACCGACCGGCACGACGGCGGCACCGTCACGGTGCCCGACCCGGGCGAGGGCGACCCGTGGAACCTCGCCATGCTCGGCGGCGCCGGCGCCCGGGCCGGCGACGCCTCCACCGGGATCCGCGGTCCGGCCGGCGCGCCGACCGCCGACGCGCTGGGCAAGGTGCTCGTCGCGGTGCTCGACTCCGGTGTCGACGACACCCATCCGGACCTGCGCGCCGCCGTCGACCCGAAGGCCTCCGTCTCCTGTGCCGACGGCCGGCCCGACGCCCGCTCCGGCTCCTGGCGGCCCGACCCCGGGGTCAGCGAGAGCGGCCACGGCACCCACGTCGCCGGGATCGTCGGCGCCGCCCGGGACGGCCACGGCGTCACCGGGGTCGCGCCGGGCGTGCGGATCGCCGCCGTCCGGCTGCTCGGGCCGCTCGGCCAGTACTACGCCGAGAACATCGTCTGCGGCATGCTCTGGGCCGCCGACCACGGCGCCAAGGCGATCAACAACAGCTACTTCGCCGACCCCTGGAAGTACAACTGCCCGGAGGACCAGGACCAGGCCGCACTGATCGCCGCCGTCGGCCGGGCCTCCGCCTACGCCCAGCGCAAGGGCGCCGTCGTGGTCGCCTCGGCGGGCAACGACGGACAGGACCTCGGCGCCGCCCGGACGGACGAGCGCAGCCCCAACGACCGGGTCTCCGGCCCGGCCCGCTCCCGCTACCTGGGCAGCGAGTGCATCCGGCTGCCCGGCGAACTGCCCGGCGTCGTCACCGTCACCGCCGTCAACCGGGACGGCCGCCCGTCCAGTTACTCGAACTACGGCCGCGGCCGGGTCTCGCTGGCCGCCCCCGGAGGCGACCCGGACAGCGGGCCGCAGGGCGCGATCGTCTCCGACTGGCCGGGCGGGCAGTACGCGGCACTGGCCGGCACCTCGATGGCGGCGGCGCACGTCACCGGCGCGGTCGCGGTGGCCGCCGCCCTGCACCCGGACTACGGCTCCGCCCCGCTCGCCGCCCTGCTCGCCGGCACCGCGGCCGCCGCCTGCCCGCCCGGGCCGTACGCCTGCGGGGCCCGGCAGTACTTCGGTGCCGGGCTGCTCGCGCTGCCGCGCTGAGGCCGGCGGAAAACCGGGTGACGCCGCCCGGGCCGGTGGATGAGGATCGGGCCGTGACCGTCTTCCTCACCACCGAGCGGCTGGTGCTGCGCCGCTTCACCGCAGCGGACGTCGACCACCTGGTCGAACTGGACGGCGACCCGGAGGTGATGCGCCACCTCACCGGAGGGCGGCCGACCGCGCGGGAGCGGGTCGAGGGCGAACTGCTGCCGCTGTACCTCGCGCACTACCGGCAGTACGGCGACCTCGGCTGGTGGGCGGCCGAGGAGCGGGACGGCGGGGCCTTCCTGGGCTGGTTCGAGTTCCGGCCGACGCGGGACGGCGACCGCTCCGAGGTCGAGCTGGGATACCGGCTGCGCCGGGCCGCCTGGGGGCTCGGGTACGCGACCGAGGGGGCGCGGGCGCTGGTCCGCCGCGGCTTCACCGAACCGGGCGTGCGGCGGGTGGTGGCGTACACGATGACGGTCAACGCGGGCTCGCGGAGGGTCATGGAGAAGACCGGGCTGTCGTTCGTCCGCACCTTCCACGAGGACTACCCGGAGGCGATCCCCGGCAGCGAGCACGGCGAGGTCGAGTACGCGCTGACGGCCGGGCAGTGGCGGGCCCGGGACGGGGCCGCGCGGTCCGGGATACTGGAGCCATGAGGCTGACGGAGTTCTGGCGACGGATGCACGCGCACTTCGGGGAGACGTACGCGGAGTCCTTCGCCTCCGACCACGTGATGAGCGAACTCGGCGGGCGGACGGTGCGGCAGGCGCTGGAGGCGGGCTGGGAGGCCAAGGACGTCTGGCGGGTGGTCTGCGAGACCCAGGGCGTCTCCGGCGTGCTGCGCTGACCCCCGCCCGCCCGCGGGACCGACCCCGCCCCGGCGGGGTGCCCGGTGCTCGGGCGGCTCCGGGGGATGGGTGAGACTGTCGGAGTGACAAGCAGCGCAGAAGCACAGAATTCGGACAGGACGGCGCGGGTCGCCGACGAGGCTCCGGGCCCGCCGCCCGAACCGCGGCTGCCGGAGGGCGCGGCCGGCGGCCTCTGGGGCGGCGGGATGCCGCGCTGGCTGCCCCGGGCGATGGTGCTGGCCCTGGTGCTGGTCGGACTGTTCCAGCTCGCCGACTGGGCCTTCCACCAGCTGATCGACCTCTTCGTGATGCTGCTGGTGGCCTTCTTCCTCTCGCTGGCGCTGGAGCCGGCCGTCGACCGGATGGCGGCGCGCGGGGTGCGCCGCGGGATCGGCACCTTCCTGGTGTTCGTCGCGGTGGGGATCGCGGTGGTCGCGTTCCTCGCGGCGCTCGGCACGCTGCTGGTCGATCAGGTCGCGAAGATCGCCGGGGACCTGCCGCACCTGGTCGACAACCTGATCAACTGGGTGAACCGGACGTTCCATCAGGACCTGTCGCTGGGCGAGCTGCAGAAGAAGCTGCTCAAGGACTCCGGCGCGATCGAGAGCTACGCCCAGCAGGCCGCCGACAACGTCTGGGGCCTGTCCTCCACCGTGATCGGCGGGCTCTTCCAGGCCTTCACGGTCGGGCTGTTCACCTTCTACTTCACCGCCGAGGGCCCGCGGGTCCGCCGGACGGTCTGCTCGATGCTGCCGCCCGCCAAGCAGGGCGAGGTGCTGCGGGCCTGGGAGATCGCACTCGCCAAGACCGGTGGCTACCTGTACTCCCGGGCGCTGCTCGCGGTGGTCTCCGCGATCGGGCACTGGGTGATGTTCGCGCTGCTCGACCTGCCGTACGCGGCCGCGCTGGCGGTCTGGGTCGGCGTCATGTCGCAGTTCGTGCCGACCATCGGGACGTACCTGGCCGGCGCGCTGCCGGTGCTGGTGGCGCTCACCGTGCAGCCGGTGGACGCGCTCTGGGTGCTGATCTTCGTGGTGGTCTACCAGCAGGTCGAGAACTACCTGCTGCACCCGAGGATCACCGCGCGGACGGTGGACGTGCACCCGGCGGTCGCGTTCGGCGCGGTGATCGCGGGCGCGGCGCTGCTCGGCGCGGTGGGCGCGCTGATCGCCATCCCGGCGGCGGCCACCCTGCAGGGCTTCGTCGGGACGTACGTGCGGCGGTACGAGGTGGCCACCGACCCGCGGATCGACCGGGGCGAGCAGCGGCGGGCCCGGCGGGAGCTGCGCCGGGAGGCGGCGCGGCGGCTGCGGCGGATGGTCGGCGGCGACGGGAGGTGACCCGGCCGGCGGTGGCGGCACCGGCCGGACGTGCGAGGCTTGAATCGAACATTTGTTCTCTGTACTCTCCGGCGAGGAGTTTTCCACAGGCGGAGCCGGGTCGGGCTCGTTTGTCAGTGGGACGCGCTAGCGTCGAACACGATGAAGCGCACAGCACAGAACCCGAGGGTGGAAGCCATGGCAGGTACGGACCGCGAGAAGGCCCTTGAGAACGCACTCGCTCAGATCGAGCGGCAGTTCGGCAAGGGCTCGGTGATGCGCCTGGGCGAGAAGGCCAACGAGCCGATCGACGTGATCCCCACCGGGTCCACCGCCCTGGACGTCGCCCTCGGTGTCGGCGGTATCCCGCGCGGCCGGGTGGTGGAGATCTACGGCCCCGAGTCCTCCGGCAAGACCACCCTGACCCTGCACCTGGCGGCCAACGCCCAGCGGGCCGGCGGCACGGTCGCCTTCGTCGACGCGGAGCACGCGCTCGACCCCGAGTACGCCAAGAAGCTCGGCGTGGACACCGACGCCCTGCTGGTCAGCCAGCCGGACACCGGTGAGCAGGCGCTGGAGATCACGGACATGCTGATCCGCTCCGGCGCGGTCGACCTGATCATCATCGACTCGGTCGCGGCGCTCGTCCCGCGTGCGGAGATCGAGGGCGAGATGGGTGACTCGCACGTCGGTCTGCAGGCCCGGCTGATGAGCCAGGCGCTGCGCAAGATCGCCGGTGCGCTGAACCAGTCGGGCACCACGGCGGTGTTCATCAACCAGCTGCGCGAGAAGATCGGCGTCATGTTCGGCTCGCCGGAGACCACGACCGGTGGCCGGGCGCTGAAGTTCTACGCCTCGGTCCGGCTGGACATCCGCCGGATCGAGACCCTGAAGGACGGCACCGAGGCGGTCGGCAACCGCACCCGCGTCAAGGTGGTCAAGAACAAGGTCGCCGCGCCGTTCAAGCAGGCCGAGTTCGACATCCTCTACGGCGTCGGCATCAGCCGCGAGGGCGGCCTGATCGACATGGGCGTCGAGCACGGCTTCATCCGCAAGTCCGGCGCCTGGTACACCTACGAGGGCGACCAGCTCGGCCAGGGCAAGGAGAACGCCCGCAACTTCCTGCGGGACAACCCGCAGCTCGCCGACGAGATCGAGCGGAAGATCAAGGGCAAGCTCGGCATCGGCCCGAAGACCGAGGAGCCGGCCGAGGGCGAGGCGGCTGCCGCCGACGGCGCCGCGAAGCCGATCACCGCGACCGCCGCCAAGACGGCCGCGGCGAAGAAGACGGCGGCGGCCGCCAAGGCCTGAACCGTTGACGCAGCACGACGCAGTGGGTGAGGGCGGCCCGAAGGATCCGGACGACGACTACGGGCCGCCGGACTGGTTCGCCGCCGTGGCGGGGGAGCCGGAGCCGCCGTTCGAGGCGACGCCCCGGGCGCGGTCGCAGTCCCGGAAGGGGCGGCGGCGGGAGCGATCCTCCGCCGCACAGTGGGCATCCGGCCCGGAGCCGGAGTTCGACCGGGCGCCGACCCGGGCGGTGCGCGGCGCGGCGCCCGGGTCGGTGCCGGCGGAGCCGACGGTGGACGAGCTCGGGCTGGTCTCCGCCTCCGAACTGCCCACCGGCCGCCGCAGGCGGCGCTCGGCACTGGCGGCCGAGGAGTTCGACGAGGCCGGCTCCGCGACGGCGGGCGACGGCCGGGGCGAGGCAGGGGCGGTCGGTCACGGGGGTGTGACCGCCCCGGCCCCACGCATCGGTGCCGGCGCGCGTCGTGGGCGGCGCACCGCGGCCGGGCGCTCCGCCGGGCGCGTCTCGGACGAGGCGGGCGCTCCGGGTGACGAGCAGGACCCCTCCGCCCGTACCGGCCGAACCGCGCGGAAGCGGGCCGGAGTCGAGGAGACGGCCGATCCCGAGGCCCGCGCCCGCGACATCTGCCTGCGGCTGCTCACCGGCGCGGCCAAGAGCCGCAAACAGCTCGCCGACGCCCTGCGCAAGCGGGAGATCCCGGACGACGTCGCCGACGAGGTGCTCACCCGGCTCGAAGAGGTCGGGCTGATCGACGACGCGGCCTTCGCCGCGGCCTGGGTGGAGTCCCGGCACGCCGTCCGGGGGCTGTCCCGGCGGGCGCTGGCCCAGGAACTGCGCACCAAGGGCGTGGCCGCGGACCTGGTCGAACAGGCCGTCGCCCAGCTCGACCACGACGACGAGACCGAGGCCGCCCGGGCACTGGTGGACCGCAAGCTGCGGTCCACCCGGGGGCTGGACCCGCAGGTCCGGATACGGCGGCTGGTCGGCGTGCTGGCCCGGCGCGGCTACTCCGAGGGGCTGGCGTTCCGGGTGGTGCGGAGCGCGCTGGACGAGGAGGAGCCGGGCGAACCGTCGGGAACCGGGAGGGCCTGGTGACCGTCCGGTAGCTATTGCGCAGACTTCTTGGTCCAGTCCAGGTCGAGTCTTGACCGTTTCGTGACCCGCACCTAGCCTCGCACTCAGTGCGGGGGCGCTTCCGGACGGCGGTCCACGCCGGGCGGCGGACAGCGGTGACGGGGAGTGGGCGGCATGAGGATCTCTGCGGGCACCGGACCGGACGCCTCCCTGCTGCCACTCGCCGGGTCGGCCGGCGCCGTTCTGCTGTTCCTCGCCGTCCTGGTCGGGCTGCTGGCCAAGCGGCTCCGGGCCGCCCAGCGGCGCGCCGGCGTCGAGGCCGAGCGCGTCCGCGGCTGGGCCGAGCAGCAGACCTCCCGGCAGCGGGCCGAACTCGCCCGGCGCGAGGAGCAGTTGGCCGATGAGCTGCGCCGGGTCCGGAGCAGGGAGGACGAACTCGCCGCGCGCTCCGCCGATCTGGAGCGCACCCGGGGCGAGGCCGAGGCGCTGGTGACCCGCCGGGTGGCGGTGCTGGAGCGGGCCGGCGGACTCTCCGCCGAGCAGGCCCGCGCCGAACTCCTGCGGGAGGCCGCGACCACGGCCCGGCGGGAGGCCGCGGTCACGGTCCGGGAGATCGAGCGCGAGGCCAGGGAGGAGGGCGAGCGCCGGGCCCGGGGCATCCTCGCCGGGGCGATCCAGCGGCTGGCGACGGTGCAGACCGCCGAGACGGCGGTCACCGTCCTCCGGCTGCCGAGCGAGGACATGAAGGGCCGGATCATCGGCCGCGAAGGCCGCAACATCCGTGCCTTCGAGGCGGTCACCGGCGTCAACCTGATCATCGACGACACCCCCGCGACGGTGCAGCTCTCCTGCTTCGACCCGGTCCGCCGGGAGACCGCCCGGCTCACCCTGGAACAACTGGTCGAGGACGGCCGGATCCACCCGACCCGGATCGAGCACGTCCACGAGCGCAGCCGCGAGGAGGTCGAGCAGTGCTGCGTCCGGGCCGGTGAGGACGCCCTGCTGGACGCCCGGGTCGGCGGGATGCACCCCGAACTCGTCCGCACCCTGGGCAGTCTGCGCTACCGGGTCTCGTACGGGCAGAACGTGCTCGGGCACCTGCTGGAGTCCGCGCACCTGGCCGGGATGATGGCCGCCGAGCTCGGGGTGGCCCCGGAGCCGGTGCGGCGGTCGGCGCTGCTGCACGACATCGGCAAGGCGCTCACCCACGAGGTCGAGGGCAGCCACGCGGCGGTCGGCGCGGACTTCGCCCGCCGGCACGGGGAGTCCCCGGAGGTGGTGCACGCGATCGCCGCGCACCACGGCGAGGTGGAGCCGCGCACCGTGGAGGCCGTGCTGACGCAGGCCGCGGACGCCTGTTCGGGCGGGCGGCCCGGGGCGCGCAAGGAGTCGCTGGAGGTGTACGTGCGGCGGCTGGCGCGGCTGGAGGAGATCGCCCGCGCGCACGAGGGCGTGGCCGAGGTGTACGCCATGCAGGCGGGGCGCGAGGTGCGGGTGATGGTGCGGCCGGAGGAGGTGGACGACCTCGGGGCGCAGCTGATCGCCCGGGAGGTCGCCCGGCAGGTCTCCGAGGAGCTGACCTATCCGGGCCAGATCCGCGTGACGGTGGTCCGGGAGAGCCGGGCCATCGCGGTGGCGAGTTAGGCCCTGTCCGGCGCACGCCCAGGGCGCGCGCCAGGGGTGCACGCCCGGGACTACGTGCGGGGTGAGTCCACCTGCTGGGGCGCCTGGCGGGCGGCGGGCTCCGGCGCGGGGTCCTGGTCGGGCTCGGGTTCGGGTGCGCCGGCGAGCGGGGCCGGCCCGCCCCGGGCGCGGTCGGCGAGCGCCAGCAGGTCCTCGGCGGCGGCGCCCTGGGTGGCGCCGACCAGGTGCCCGTCCGGCCGGATCAGCAGCACGGTGTGCGGGCCGGCCTCCGGGTACTCCTCGGTGACCAGCACCTCGGCGGGCACCGGCAGCGCGGCGGCGACCTCGGCGAGCCGGGGCATCAGGCCGGCGCCCAGCCAGTGCTCGGCGGACCAGACGGCGGTGCCGGGGGCGACCAGCAGCAGCAGGAAGGTGACGCCGAGCCGGGCGTGCAGGTGGTCCGGGGTGCCGTCGGCGGCGAGCACCGGAAGGTCCGGGACGAGCACGCCGGGGGCGGTGGCCGGCAGCAGTTCGCTGAGCGAGGTGGTGCCGCGGGCACCGCGCTGGACCGGCACCCGGCCGGGGACGCCCGAGGGCGCGGCCGGGTAGGCGGGCGCGCCGCCGAAGCGGCCGGTGCCGAGTTGTCCGTCGGCGAGCAGCGGCGCGTGCTTGCGGAAGCCGCCGACCAGCAGCGAGCGCCGGGTCTGCTGCCAGCCGCGCAGCGGGCGCAGCAGCGGCATGGACTGGTCGACGGCGCGCAGCCGGGCGCCGACCGCGCCGCGCCGTTCGGCCTCGTAGCCGTCCAGCAGGGAGCCTCCGGGCTGCGGGCCGCCGGAGTGGAGGTGCCAGGCGAGGGAGAGCCGCCAGGCGAGGTTGTCGGCGTCGCGCAGTCCGTCGGCCAGGTTCTGCATGCCGAGCGCGCCGTGCAGGTGGGCGGCGTCGCCGGCGAGGAAGCAGCGGCCGCTGCGGAACCGGGCGGCGAGGCGCTGCTGGGCGGTGTGGTCGGCGGCGGCGAGCAGGTCGAAGCGGGGGAGTTCGCCGCACCAGCCGGTGAGGGTGGCGGTGACCCGGGTGAGCAGGGTGTCGCCGGTGACGACGCCGGGCCAGGTGGCGTGCGGGTCGACGGCTTCGGTGGGGGCGGGCCGCCCGGGGGGCAGCCGCCAGTCGAGCCGCCAGACGCCGTCCGGCAGCGGGCGGGCGGAGGCCTCGCGGTCGCCGCGCCACGGGGGCTCGCGGTGCAGCCGGGCCTCGTGGAAGGGCAGGTCGACCCGGACGGTGGCGATGGCGTTGCGGTCGACGGCGGGGCGGCCGGGGAAGCGGATCTTCAGGAGTTTGCGGACGGCGGATCTGGCACCGTCGCAGCCGACCAGGTGGCTGCCGCGCCACCAGGTGCTGGAGCCGTCCTGGGTGCCGTGGGTGCGGACGCTGACGCCGTCGCGGTCCTGTTCGAGTTCGACGACCCGGCTCAGCGGGACCAGCCGGACCAGCGGGGTGCCGGTGAGGGCGTCGCGCAGGCCGCGCTGGAGGCGGTGCTGGGGCAGGTGGAAGGCGGGGGAGTCGGTGAGGTCGATCCGCAGCACCTCCTGGCGGCGGCGCCAGACGGTGAAGGAGTCCCAGAGGGCGGAGTCGGAGACGGCCCGCGGGTAGCCGATCCGGGTGAGGAAGGCGGCGGTGTCGGCCCCGAGGACGACGCTGCGCGGGCCCTCGGGGCAGAGCCCGGAGCCCTCGTCCAGGACGATGGTCGGCACCTCGTGCCGGGCGAGGGCGAGGGCCAGGGCCAGACCGACCGGTCCGGCCCCGACCACGATCACCGGGTCCATGCGGTGACCTCCGGGCACGAACCGGCCGATGGGCCGGCGTCAGTTACCGCTGCCGCATATGCCGCGTGGATGCTCCCGGGAGGTGTCACGAAGAGCAATGCAACAGTTCACCTGCGTGTGCGTCAAGCAGCAGCTGAAGTGCGCCGGTTCGCGCCGCGACGGCCGCGCGCTTCGATCCACCGGGCGAGGGCGGTCAGCAGCAGGCACATGGCGATGTAGATCGGACCGATCACCAGCACCACGGGGATGTAGGGGAAGCCCGCGGCGTTGATCGGCTGGCTGGCGATCGCCTTGCCGACGAACAGCAGCTCGTGGAAGGTGATGACGAAGCCGAGCGAGGTGTCCTTCAGGGTGACGACCAGCTGGCCGATCATCGAGGGCAGCATCGAGCGGATCGCCTGCGGCACCAGGATGCCGGCCATCACCTGGGTCTTGCGCATGCCGAGGGCGTAGGCCGCCTCGGCCTGGCCGCGCGGGACGGCGTTGACGCCGCTGCGGATGATCTCGGCCTGCACCGAGCCGTTGTAGAGGGTGAGTCCGATGACCAGCGCCCACATCGGCTCCTTCGCGAAGAACGCGTAGTAGAGCGCGACGATGAGGATCAGCAGCGGCATCGCCCGGAAGAACTGGACGAAGCCGACGGCCGCCCAGCGGACCGGCTTGTGGTCGGAGAGCTGCCCGGCGGCGAGCAGGCCGCCCAGGGTGAGCGAGAACAGCGCGGCCAGGCCGAAGGCCTCCAGGGTGGAGAGCAGGCCGTCCACGATGCGCTGCTGGACGGTGTTGTACTGGAACGCGTCCCACATGAGCGGGTCGAACTGGCCGTTGTCGGAGAGCGCGGCGAGGACGTACCAGAGCAGGGCGGCGACGCCGATCAGCGCCAGCACCCCGAACAGTCGGTACCGGGTGCGGGCCCGCGGGCCGGGGGCGTCGTAGAGGACGCTGGCCGTGGGGGTGCGGGTGAAGAGGTTGCTCATCGGGCCACCGCCAGTCGGGATTCCAGGACGCGGAACAGCGTGGCGACCGTGGCACTGATCACCAGGTAGGCGCAGGCCACCCAGAAGAAGATCCCGAAGATCGCGTAGCCGCGCTCGGAGAGGGTCTGCTGCACGCTGTACAGCTCGCTGACGCTGAATGCGCCGGCGATCGCCGAGTTCCTCGGCAGTGCGATGAACACACTGCTCAGCGGGGCCAGGACGGTCCGGGTGGCCTGCGGCAGGATGATCAGGGTGAGGGTCTGGCCGAAGCTCATGCCGAGGCTGCGGGCCGCCTCGGCCTGCCCGAGCGGCACGGTGTTGATGCCCGAGCGGATCACCTCGCAGACGAACGAGGCGGTGTAGCCGCCGAGCGCCAGCACCGCGAAGGTGAGGTGGCTGAAGTGCACCCCGAGCGGCGGCAGGCCGAAGGTGACGGCGAAGAACAGCAGGGTCAGCGGGGTGTTGCGGAACAGCGTGACCCAGGCGGTGCCGAAGGCCCGCAGGACCGGCACCGGGGAGACCCGGAAGGCCGCCAGCAGGGTGCCCAGCAGCAGGGCGAGCAGGGCGCTGAGCGCGCTCAGCTCGATCGTCTGCAGGAAGCCGTCGCGGAACAACGCGAAGTTGTCCTGCTCGAACAGGAACCCCATCCGGCGGCCCTCCTCTCATCAGATGGTCAGGACGGATGGTCGGGCGTGGACCGGATCAGTAGCGTTCGAGGGCCGGCACGGCCGGCGCGGCGGAGCCGGACGCGCCCAGGGTCGCGTCGTAGGCCTTCTTCCAGTCGCCGTTGTCCTCGTGGGCCTTGAGCGCGTCGCTGATGGCGTTGCGCAGGACCGCGTCGTCCTTGTTGAGACCGACGCCGTAGTTCTCCTTGGTGAACGGCTTGCCGACCACCTTGAGCTTGGGGGCGTACTTGGAGGCGTAGCCCTTGAGGATCGCGTCGTCGGTGGTGACCGCGTCGACCTCGCCGGACAGCAGCTTCTCGACGCAGGCCGAGTAGGTGTCGAACTGCGTGATCTTCGGGTTGTACTGCTGGATGTTCTTGATCGAGGTGGAGCCGGTGGCGGTGCAGATGTTCTTGCCGCCGACGCTCTCCGGGCCGGTGATCGAGGTGTTGTCGGCCTTCACCAGGAAGTCCTGGCCGGCGATGTAGTACGGGCCGGCGAAGGAGACCGTCTTCTTGCGCTCGTCGTTGATGCTGTAGGTGCCGACGTAGAAGTCGATCTGGCCCTTGGCGATGGCCGGCTCGCGCTGCGAGGAGACCAGCGTCTGCCACTTGATCTGCTGCGGGCTGAAGCCGAGGTCGGCGGCGATCATCTTGGCGATCTCGATGTCGAAGCCGCTGCGGTCGCCGCTGGCGACGTCCTCGAAGCCCAGGAACGGCTGGTCGGCCTTGGCGCCGATGATCAGCTGGCCGCGCTTCCTCGCCTCGGTGAGGATCGCCGAGTCGATCTTGACGTCGGTCTTGACCGTGTAGGTGGGCAGCGCCGGGGCGTTGCCGCTGCTCGCGGCGGTGGCGCCGGGGGTGCCGTCCTTGCCGCAGGCGGCGGTGGCGGTGAGCGCGACGGCACAGAGCGCGACGGCGAGGGTGCGACGAGTCCTCATGAGGGTTGTTCTCCTGGGAGCTGGGCCACGGCTAACCGGGCTCTGGCGTCTGGAAGGTGCGTGCACGGGCAGGGCCGCCCGGCGTCCTTGCCGGTGGCGGCCTCGCGTGGTCTCGAAGCGTCAGTGGTGGAGGATCTTCGAGAGGAAGTCCTTGGCACGGTCGGAACGCGGCGCGGTGAAGAAGGCGTCCGGGGTGTTCTGTTCGACGATCCGGCCGTCGGCCATGAACAGCACGCGGTTGGCGGCGGAGCGGGCGAAACCCATCTCGTGGGTGACCACGACCATCGTCATGCCGTCGGCGGCCAGCTGGCGCATGACCTCCAGCACCTCGTTGACCATCTCCGGGTCGAGGGCCGAGGTGGGCTCGTCGAAGAGCATCACCTTGGGCTTCATCGCCAGCGCCCGGGCGATCGCCACGCGCTGCTGCTGGCCGCCGGAGAGCTGGGCGGGGAATTTGTCCGCCTGCGCGCCGACGCCGACCCGCTCCAGCAGTGCGCGGGCGGTCTTCTCGGCCTGCGCCCGGGCGATCCCGCGCACCTTGACCTGGCCGATGACGACGTTCTCCAGCACCGTCTTGTGCGCGAACAGGTTGAAGCTCTGGAACACCATGCCGACCTCGGCGCGCAGCCGGGCCAGCTCCTTGCCCTCGGCGGGCAGCGGGCGGCCGTCGATGGTGATCGTGCCGGAGTCGATGGTCTCCAGCCGGTTGATCGTCCGGCAGAGCGTCGACTTGCCGGAGCCGGACGGCCCGATCAGGACCACGACCTCGCCCTGGACGATCTTCAGGTCGATGTCCTGGAGGACGTGCAGCGCTCCGTAGTGCTTGTTCACGCTGCTCAGCACGACCAGGGGGGCGGCTGCAGGGGTGGAGTCCTCGACCGGATTCTCGGCCATCGCGCCTGCTCCCTCGTGTCGGCCCGTGAAAGTCTGAACTCCCTTGGGCGGCAATGGTGGTACGAAATCCGGGAGCCGCGACCGGCGGAGCCGCAGCCCCCGGTGGGCCGACCATAGGAGTGATGACGACGTGCCGTCAGCCGATCTGAGCGGAACTTGAGGATCACGAAACGGCCACACGCTGCTCGCGGGCTGTTCGCCGGGGCGCCAACGGGGCATGTGACAGCGGGCGTCCGCTCCGGCGCGCCCCGCCCGGTGGCAGCCGTCGGGCGACCGAGCCTGGCGCCGGGCCGCCCACTGGCTCATACTGCGCAGGACCGGGGCCCGACCGGGCGGTCCCGGCGATCAGGTGGGGGAAGGAGGAGAACAGGATGCGACTGCTGCTCGTCGAGGACGACGAACGCGTGGCCGCCGCGCTGGTCGCGGTACTGGGCCGGCACGGCTTCCAAGTCCGGCACGCCCGCAGCGGGCACGAGGCGCTGGACGCCCTGGTGCCGGACGGGAACGACCCGTACCGGGTGGTGCTGCTCGACCTCGGGCTGCCCGACCGCGACGGCTTCGAGGTGTGCAGCCGGATCAGGGCCGGCAGCGGCGTCCCGGTGATCATGGTCACCGCCCGCGCCGACATCCGCTCCCGGATCCACGGCCTCAACCTGGGCGCCGACGACTACGTCACCAAGCCCTACGACATGGGCGAGCTGCTCGCCCGCATCCACGCGGTGGCCCGCCGCGGCGCCGCCCCCGCCTCGGTGGCGGTGCCCGCGCCCGACGCCGTCCCGCAGCAGCGCGGTCCGCTGGAGTCCCGCGGCATCCGGATCGACCGGGAGCGCCGCCGGGTCAGCGTGGACGGCCGGGACGTGCCGCTCACCCGCAAGGAGTTCGACCTGCTCGCCCTGCTCGCCCAGAGCCCCGGCGTGGTCTACCGGCGCGAGCAGATCTTCAGCGAGGTCTGGCGCAGCGGCTGGGAGGGCAACGGGCGCACCCTGGAGGTGCACATCGGCTCGCTGCGCAACAAGCTCGCGCTGCCCGGCCTGGTCGAGGCCGTCCGCGGCGTCGGCTACCGCCTGATCCCGGAGTCCCCGGCGCCCGCCGCGGACCCGGCCCCGCCCGCCCCCGCGGAGCGCTGACCGCACGTGCGCACCCGCCTGCTCGGCATCCTGATCGCCCTCATGCTCTGCGTCCTGGCCGCCCTGGGGCTGCCGCTCGCGGCGGCGGTCGCGGCGGCCGAGCAGAGCAAGGTGGTCGTCGACCGGCTCGACGACGCCGCCCGCTTCGCCCAGGACCTGCCCACCTCCGGCCCCTCGGCGGTGGAGTCCGCACTCAAGGGCGACCCGGAGCCCGCCCCCGGCGACGTCAGCCGCCGGCACGCGATCGACGCCGAGGTCCGCCGTTACCACGACCTGTACGGCGTGCGGCTGGGCATCTTCCAGCGCGACGGCGTGCCGATCGCCGCCGCCCCCGCCGACTGGCGGGTGCCCCCCGGCGGCTGGGGCGCGCAGGCCTTCCAGGAGGCGCTGGACGGGCGGCGCAGCCACAACCCGCCCCAGGTCTGGCCGTGGACCGACGACCGCACCCTGACCGTCGCCACCCCGGTGGTGCGCGACGGCGACGTGGTCGCGGTGGTGCTCAGCGAGTCCCCCACCGGGGCGCTGCGCACCCGGATCCTGCACAGCTGGCTGGTGATCGGCGCCGGCGAGGCCGCCGCGATGATCGTCGCGGTGCTGCTGGCCGGCCGGCTCACCGAGTGGGTGCTGCGCCCGGTCCGCACCCTCGACCGGGCCACCCACGACATCGCCACCGGCCGGATGGCCGCCCGGGTCGCGCCGGGCGGCGGCCCGCCCGAGCTGCAGCGGCTGGCCCGCTCGTTCAACGAGATGGCCGACCACGTGGTGCTCGCCATGGACCAGCAGAAGGCTTTCGTCGCGGACGCCTCGCACCAGCTGCGCAACCCGCTGGCGGCCCTGCTGCTGCGGGTCGAGGTGCTCGGTCTGGAACTGCCCGAGGGGCACGAGGAGGAGCTCGGCGGCGTCCGGGAGGAGGGCCTCCGGCTGGCCCGGGTGCTGGACGACCTGCTGGGCCTGGCCACCGCCGAGCACGCCCGCCCCGAACCCGAGCAGACCGACCTCACCGCGCTCACCCTGGCCCGGGTCGACGCCTGGCGGCCGGTCGCCGAGCAGCGCGGGATCGAGCTGCGCTGGGAGGGCCCGGCGCTCGCCGTCGGCATGGCGGACCCGATCGGCTTCGGCTCCGCCCTGGACGCCGTGCTGGACAACGCGCTCAAGTTCGGCCCGGCCGGCAGCGCGGTGCGGCTGAAGGTCTCGGTGCGCCGGGACGAGGTCGCGGTGACCGTCACGGACGCCGGGCCCGGCCTCGCCGAGGACGAGCTGCCCCGCGCCGGGGACCGCTTCTGGCGCAGCCCGCGGCACCAGAACGTGGACGGCTCCGGGCTCGGCCTGTCGATCGCCCGCACCCTGCTGGCGGCGGGCGGCGGTTCGCTCGCCTTCGCTCCGGTCCAGCCGACCGGGCTCGCGGTGACGTTGGCGGTGCCGCGGCCGGAGAAGCGGTAGCCCGGACGGCTTCAGGGCTCTGTATTCAGGGTTTCACCGAGCGGTAGTAGCGGGCCGCGCCCTCGTGCAGCGGGAGCGGGTCGGTGTAGACGGCGGTGCGCAGGTCGACCAGCTGGGCGGCGTGCACCTGGGCGCCGATCTGGTCGCGGCTGTCGATCACCGCCCGGGTCATGCCCTCGACCAGGCCCGGGTCCACGTCGTCCCGGGTGATCAGCAGGTTGGGCACGGCCACGGTGGCGACGGCGTCCTTGGGGTCGGCGTTCGGGTAGGTGCCCTTGGGCATGGTGGCCGCCCGGTAGGCGTCGGTGCCGCCGCCCTCCATCTTGTGGATGGCCCCGGCGAGGTCCCCCAGCGGCACGACCCGCATCCGCATGTGGTCGGACAGGTCGGTGAGGGCGCTGGTCGGTAGGCCGCCGGACCAGAAGAAGGCGTCGAGCTTGTTCTCCCGCAGCTGGTCGGCGGCGTCGCCGACGCCCGCCGACACCGGGACGATGTCGTGGTCCGGGTCCAGGCCGGCCGCGGCCAGCAGCCGCCTGGTCACCAGGTTCACCCCGGACTGCGGCAGGCCCACGCCGACCCGCAGCCCCTTGAGGTCGGCCGTGCGGTGCACCGTCGAGGAGGACGGGACGATCAGCTGGAGGTAGTCGTCGTACAGCCGGGCGATCGCCCGCAGCCGGTCCTTGCCCGGGCCCTGGTAGTCGGCGACGGCGTCGGCGGTGGCGATCGCGAAGTCGTCCTGGCCGCTGGTCACCCGGGCCAGGTTGTCGATCGAGCCCTCGGTGTTGTCCAGG
The DNA here is from genome assembly GCF_040304045.1 of Kitasatospora sp. NPDC094016. NCBI lineage: Bacteria > Bacillati > Actinomycetota > Actinomycetes > Kitasatosporales > Streptomycetaceae > Kitasatospora > Kitasatospora sp. NPDC094016. The sequence goes on along the minus strand of NZ_JBEOUK010000017.1, from coordinate 100,075 downwards.
GCCAGCCGCACCCCCGGCATGGCCTTGGCGACGTGGGCCTCCAGCAACTGCCCGTACCGGTCGTAGACACCGCGCTGCACACCGGTCGCGAAGCGCGTCTCACCGCGCGGGTAGCCGGGCGAGCGGCCCGCCGACAGCCACCAGCCGCCCAGCCCCGCGACCAGCAGCGCCAGCACCAGCACCGTCCGCCACAGCGGGCTGCGGGCCGCGGTGCGGACGGCGGCGCCGAGACGGGACGGGGTGGTGGGGGTCATGCAGGGATACTGCCAGGCGCTCCGCCGGAACGGGAGGGGAAACGGTGGGGGAAAAGCGCTTCGCGGCTGCCCGTACCCTGGTCTGGTGAGCGGTGAGAGCGGATTGAAGAGCTACAAGGTCGTCACGTACGGCTGCCAGATGAACGTCCACGACTCCGAGCGGCTGTCCGGCCTGCTGGAGGACGCGGGTTACGTCAAGGCCGGGCAGGACGGCGACCCGGACCTGGTCGTGTTCAACACCTGCGCGGTGCGGGAGAACGCCGACAACAAGCTGTACGGCAACCTCGGGCAGCTGGCGCCGGTCAAGAGCCGCCACAAGGGCATGCAGATCGCCGTCGGCGGCTGCCTCGCCCAGAAGGACCGCGACACCATCGTCCGCAAGGCACCCTGGGTCGACGTGGTGTTCGGCACCCACAACATCGGCCACCTGCCGGCGCTGCTGGAGCGGGCCGCGGTCGAGCGCAAGGCCCAGGTCGAGATCCTGGAGTCGCTGGAGACCTTCCCCTCCACCCTGCCGACCCGCCGCGAGTCCGCGTACGCCGCGTGGGTCGCCATCTCCGTGGGCTGCAACAACACCTGCACCTTCTGCATCGTCCCCGCGCTGCGCGGCAAGGAGGAGGACCGCCGCCCCGGCGACGTCCTCGCCGAGATCGAGGCGCTGGTGGACGAGGGCGTCATCGAGGTGACCCTGCTCGGCCAGAACGTCAACGCCTACGGCTCCGACCTGGGCGACCGCGAGGCCTTCTCCAAGCTGCTGCGCGCCGCCGGCCAGATCGAGGGCCTGGAGCGGATCCGCTTCACCTCGCCGCACCCGCGCGACTTCACCGACGACGTGATCGCCGCGATGGCCGAGACGCCGAACGTGATGCACCAGCTGCACATGCCGCTGCAGTCCGGCTCGGACACCGTCCTCAAGGCGATGCGCCGCTCCTACCGCCAGGAGCGCTTCCTCGGGATCATCCGGAAGGTCCGCGAGGCCATGCCGGACGCGGCCATCTCCACCGACATCATCGTGGGCTTCCCCGGCGAGACCGAGGAGGACTTCGAGCAGACGATGCACACCGTCCGCGAGGCCCGCTTCACCAACGCCTTCACCTTCCAGTACTCCAAGCGCCCCGGCACCCCGGCCGCCGAGATGGCGGACCAGGTGCCGAAGGCCGTCGTGCAGGCCCGCTACGACCGGCTGATCGCCCTCCAGGAGGAGATCTCCTGGGAGGAGAACAAGAAGCAGGTGGGCCGCACTCTGGAGATCCTGGTCGCCGAGGGCGAGGGGAAGAAGGACGACAGGACCGACCGGCTCTCCGGCCGCGCCCCCGACAACCGGCTGGTGCACTTCACCAGGCCGACGGAGCCGGTGCGCCCGGGCGACCTGGTGACCGTCGAGATCACCTACGCCGCCCCGCACCACCTGCTCGCCGAGGGCCCGTCGCTCGCGGTGCGCCGCACCCGGGCCGGCGACGCCTGGGAGAAGCGCCAGGCCAAGCCCGCGGCCAAGCCGGCCGGGGTGATGCTCGGCCTGCCGGGCATCGGTGCCCCGGCCGCGCTGCCGCTGGCCGCTCCGGCGGGCGGGGCCTGCTGCGGCGACTGACGGCCCGCTCCCCGAACGGGGCCCGTTCCTGGAACGGCGGCCCGCTCCTCCACCGGCGGCCCGGCGGGACTTCGAGTCCGGCCGGGCCGCCGTCGCCGTTTGGCTAGAGTGATCCGCATGCTGGTAGCCGCCGCCGTGTGCCCCTGTCCGCCGCTGCTCGTCCCCGAGGTCGCCGCCGGGGCGGCCGCCGAACTGGACCCGTTGCGGGCCGCCTGCGACGAGGCCCTGGCGGCCCTGGTCGCGGCCGGGCCGCAGTTGGTCGTGGTGGTCGGCGCCGGGCCGGAGGCCGAGGTGTGGACCGAGGGCGGGGCCGGTTCCTTCCACCGCTACGGGGTGCCGCTGGTCGCCAAGCTGCCCGGCGGCCGGGTCGAGGGGCCGGAGCTGGCGCCCTCGCTGACGGTCGGCGCCTGGCTGCTGGAGCGCGCCGGGGTGACGCTGCCGACGCACGCCTGCGCGGTGCCCGCCGACGCGCCCGCCGACCGGATGCTCGGGCTCGGCCAGGGTCTGGCCCAGCTGGCCGACCGGGTCGGCCTGCTGGTGGTGGGCGACGGCAGCGCCTGCCGCTCGGTGAAGGCGCCCGGCTACCTGGACGAGCGCGCCGAGGGCTTCGACGCCGACCTGGCCGCCGCGCTGGGCTCCGCCGACCTGTCCGCGCTCGCCGCCCTGGACGCCGGCCTGGCCGCCGAGCTCAAGGCCGAGGGCCGGGCGCCCTGGCAGGTGCTGGCCGGCGCCGCGGAGGGCGCCGGCCTCACCGCGCGGCTCGGCTACCAGGACGCCCCGTACGGGGTCGGCTACGTCGTGGCGTCCTGGAGCTGATCGCAGCGCGGGGCGTCAGGTCCGCGGCGTCTGGCCGTTGCCGCCGGCCGGCCCCTCCTCGCCCGGCTTCGGCTTGTGGGCGAAGTCGTCCACCGCGCCCTTGGCCTTGCTGGCGCCGTGCTCGATCTTCTCGCTGTACTTGCCCTTGGTCGCCTTGTCGATCGCGCCGCCGGCCTTGTCCACCGCGTGCTCGATCTGCTCGCTGTGCTTGCCGGCGAGCTCACTGGCCTTGCCCTTGAGCTCTTCGGCCTTGCCCTTGAGGTTGTCCATCAGACCCATGGCGATCTCACCCTTTCGTCCCTGTCTCCTGCCCAACGTCCGTCACAGCCGAACCGTTCGCAAACCGGCTCAACCGCGGAAACGAACCCGAGGCGGCCCGAGGCGGCCCGAGGCGGCCCGGGTCGGCCGGTGACGGTCACAGGTCGCGCGGTCGGGGCCGACGGGCAGCCCGGTCACCGGTGCGGTGGCGGTTTTGCGAGACTGGAGCGGTGAGCAGCTCCCGTACCGACCAGTCCCGCGCCGCCCAGCCCCGAGTGGTCTGCATCGTCGGCGCGACCGCCGCCGGCAAGTCCGACCTGGCCGTCGCCATCGCCCGCAGCCTCGGCGGCGAGGTGATCAACACCGACTCGATGCAGCTGTACCGGGGCATGGACATCGGCACCGCCAAGCTCACCCCCGCCGAGCGCGGCGGCGTGCCGCACCACCTGCTGGACGTCTGGGACGTCACCGAGGCCGCCAGCGTCGCCGAGTACCAGCGGCTGGCCCGGGCCGAGATCGACCGGCTGCTCGCGGCCGGGCGCACGCCCGTCCTGGTCGGCGGCTCCGGGCTGTACGTCCGGGCGGCGATCGACGAGATGGAGTTCCCCGGCACCGACCCGGCGGTCCGGGCCCGGCTGGAGGCCGAGCTGGCGGAGGCCGGCCCGCACGCGCTGCACCGGCGGCTGGCCGAGCTGGACCCGGCGGCCGCGGAGGCGATCCTGACCGGCAACGGGCGGCGGATCGTCCGCGCGCTGGAGGTCATCGAGATCACCGGGCAGCCGTTCACCGCGAACCTGCCCGGCAACACCGCCGTCTACGACGCGGTGCAGATCGGGGTCGCGCTGCCGCGCCCCGAACTGGACGAGCGGATCACGCTGCGGGTCGACCTGATGTGGCGGGCCGGACTGCTGGACGAGGTGCGCGCGCTGGAGCGGGTCGGGCTGCGGGAGGGGCGGACGGCCTCCCGGGCGCTCGGCTACCAGCAGGTGCTGGACCACTTCGCCGGCGAGTGCACCGAGGACGAGGCGCGGGCCGAGACCGTCCGGGCCACCAAGCGCTTCGCACGCCGTCAGGAGTCCTGGTTCCGCCGCGACGGCCGGATCCACTGGCTGTCCCGGCCGGCCGGCACCGACCCCGTCGAGCTGCTGGAACGCTCCCTGGAGCTGATCGACCGTCAGGAGCGGTCGGCCGGGTAGGCGGGTTCCGGCCAATCCGGCGGTGCACCTGCGCGCGCAGGTGGCCGTGCAGGACGAACCGGCGGTCACGGCCCGATCACGTGATGGCCACGGATCACCCGTCGACGCCGGTCAGGCCCGGAACGCCCGTCTGGACATGCCATCATCGAAGGCGTAGGGGTCGGCCGCGCGGGCCGACCGTGCCCGACCGCGAGTCCGCTCGTGTCGAACTGTCAGGGGAGGCCGCGTGTCGACGGGTACCGGCCCCGAACCCGGCCAGAGCGGGAGTGTCACCGCACCGGCCGACGAGTCGACGAGGGGTGACCTCCCCGTGCTGACCGGCCTGGAGGCGCCCACCTCCTACGCGGTCGCACTGCCGGCCCTGGACAACCGCACCCCGGCGGGCGCGGTGCACGAGCGGGAGATCCGACCGCTGCGCCGGCTCCGCTGGTGGCAGACCCTGCCGATCGCCCTGCTGGGCATCCTCGGCTCGCTGATGTTCGCCTTCCCGCTCGCCTTCGGCTCGGCCGGGGCGCGCGCCACCATGGTCGGCATGCTCGGGCTGCTGCTCACCGCCGCCTCGGTCGGCTGGGGCGCGATGGCCGCCCGGCACGCCGGGTACAAGTGGCCGGGTCTGCCGCGCCGCGGCTCCGGGCAGCGGGCCGGCTGGAAGGCGATCGCGCTCTACACCCTGATCGCGCTGGTGGCCTGTGCGCTGGCCGTCTGGCGGGTCGCCTACCTGCGCTGATCCGTCGGCTGCCGGTGTCGGCTCCCCGGCTGCCCGCGCCGTTCCACCGGTCGGACCGCCCGGGTGGCCGGTGCGCCCGTTCAGTACCATCGGGAGGGTGAGCGCATCCTCCCCGCAGCCGGTCGGCGTCCCCTTCTTCAAGGGGCACGGCACCCAGAACGACTTCGTCATCGTCCCGGACCCGGACGGCGCGCTGGAGATCGGCCCCGCGGCCGTCGCCGCGCTGTGCGACCGGCGGGCCGGCATCGGCGGGGACGGGCTGCTGCGCGTGGTGCGCGCCGCCGCCGATCCGGCCGCCGCGGACCAGGCCGACCGGGCCGAGTGGTTCATGGACTACCGCAACTCCGACGGCAGCATCGCCGAGATGTGCGGCAACGGCGTGCGGGTCTTCGCCCGCTACCTGGTCGAGGCCGGCCTGGCCGAGCCCGGCGAGTTCGCGGTCGCCACCCGAGCCGGGGTGCGGACGGTGCGGGTCGCCGAGGACGCCGGGGACGGGACGCCCGGCGAGGTCACCGTCGACATGGGCCGGGCCCGGCTGCCCGGGCCGGACGGCGTCGAGGTCACGGTCGGCGCGCGGCGCTGGCCCGCGCTGAACGTCAACATGGGCAATCCGCACGCGGTGGCCTTCGTGGACAGCCTCGACCACGCCGGGGACCTGCTGTCCGCTCCGCTGACCAGCCCCGAAGGGGCCTACCCGGAGGGCGTGAACGTCGAGTTCGTGGTGGACCGCGGGCCGCGGCACGTCGCCATGCGGGTGTACGAGCGCGGCTCCGGCGAGACCCGCTCCTGCGGGACCGGCACCTGCGCCGTCGCGGTGGCCGCCATCCGCCGGGACGGCGTCGACCCGGCGGTCACCGGCGAGCCGGCCACCTACACCGTGGACGTGCCGGGCGGCCGACTGGTCATCACCGAGTACCCGGACGGCCGGATCGAGAAGACCGGCCCGGCGGTCATCGTGGCCGCCGGCGAGATCGACGCCCGCTGGTGGGCCGAACTGGGGCGTGTCTGACACGCCTGGGGCGCGGCTCGGACAGCTGACGGCCCGGTTTGCCCATTTCGCGTGGCGGTGAATCCGCCCGTTCGAGTGACGCGTGTCGCGGACGGGAAGCAAGGCATCGCGGAACGTGCTCTGCTCGGTAGCATGGACCACCGGGAAGGCGCCCCTCGGCGGGGTGGCGGCCGGTGATCGCTGCCGGAGGTGCGCCGATGACCATCGAAGCCGGGCAGTCCCTGACGGGGCAGCCGACGTCCGCACGGCAAGCCGGGGCCAGGCGGCCCCTGGGGGAGCTCGGCCGGGCCGCGCTCGGCCGGGCCGGGCGGGCCGCCCTGCTGGCCACCGGCCGGCCGCCCGTCCCGGACGCCCTCGAACCGCTCGTCCGGGTCCACCGGGAGCACCATCCGCAGGCCGACCTCGGCCTGCTCGCCCGGGCCTACCGCCTCGCCGAGGCCAGCCACCGGGGCCAGAAGCGCAAGAGCGGCGGGCCGTACATCACCCACCCGCTCGCCGTCACCATGATCCTGGCCCAACTCGGCGCCGGGACAACCACCTTGGTCGCCTCACTGCTCCATGACACCGTCGAGGACACCGAGTTGACACTTGATCAGGTGAGCGACGGATTCGGTCCCGAAGTCGCTTACCTGGTCGACGGGGTGACGAAACTGGAGAAGGTCGACTTCGGCGCCGCCGCCGAGGCCGAGACCTTCCGCAAGATGCTGGTCGCCACCGGCGACGACGTCCGGGTGATGGTGATCAAGCTCGCCGACCGGCTGCACAACATGCGCACCATCCGGCACATGAAGCCGGCCAGCCAGGTGCGGATCGCCAAGGTCACCCGGGACGTGCTGATCCCGCTGGCCGAACGGCTCGGCATCCAGGTGCTCAAGGCGGAGCTGGAGGACATCGTCTTCGCCACCCTGCACCCCGAGGAGCACGCCCGCACCCGGGCCCTGATGGCCGGTCACGAGGGCCGGCCGGACGCCCTGCTGGCTCCCTTCGCCCGGCTGCTGGCCCGCCAGTTGTCCGAGACCGGGGTGACCGCCGAGGTCACCGTCCGGCCCCGGCACTGCGTGTCGCTGCACCGGGTGCTGCTCAAGCGGGCCGCCGCGCCCGGCCCGGACGGGCGGCCGCAGGGGCCGCAGCCCGCCGACTTCGGGCGGCTGCTGGTGGTCGTCGAGGAGAACGCCGACTGCTACGCCGTGCTCGGCGAGCTGCACACCTGCTGGACGCCGCTGCCCGGCGAGTTCAAGGACTTCGTCGCCGCCCCCAAGTTCAACCTCTACCAGTCGCTGCACACCGCCGTGGCGCTCAGCGGCGGCACGGTCGTCGAGGTGCTGGTGCGCACCCGGCGGATGCACGAGGTCGCCGAGACCGGGGTGGTCGCGCTCGGCGACCCGGAGCCGGCCGGCGCCGTCCAGGACGCCGACGAACTCGACCGCACCGACCCGGCCCGGCCCGGCTGGCTCAGCCGGCTGCTGGAGTGGCAGCAGGAGACGCCCGACCCGGACGCCTTCTGGTCCGCGCTCACCGCCGACCTGGCCGGCGACCGCGAGATCACCGTCGTGACGGAGAGCGGCGAAACGCTTCAGCTGAGGGCCGGCGCCACCTGCGTGGACGCCGCCTACCTGCTCGGCGAGGAGACCGGCCACCGGTGCATCGGAGCCCGGGTCAACGGCCGGCTCACCGCGCTCTCCACCGTCCTGCAGGACGGCGACCAGCTGGCCGTGCTCACCGAGGCCGTGCCCACCGGGACGGTGCTCACCGAGGACGGGCCGCGCCCCGCCGAACCCTCCGGGCCCGCGCCCGAGTGGCTCGCGCACGCCCGGACCCCGGCCGCCCGGCTGGCCATCGAACGCTGGCTCGCCGACCACCCGGCCCGGCTCCCGGCGGTGCGCACCGGCCCCTCCAGCGGCCAGCCCGCCCCTCCCGCGCACCGCACCACCGAGCGCCGGCCGGCCCCGGTCGCGGTGGCCGGCCGGCCCGGGACGCCGGTCCGGCTGGCCCGCTGCTGCACGCCCGTGCCGCCGGACGAGGTGACCGGCTACCCGATCCGCGGCGGGGCCGTCGCCGTGCACCGCACCGGCTGTCCGGCCGGGGAACGGATGCGCGCGGCCGGGCGCGCCGAGCTGGAGGTCCGCTGGCGGCCGGAGGGCACCCCGGCGGCCGGCCACCGGGCCACCCTGCGGGCCGAGGCGCTCAACCGGCCCCGGCTGCTCGCCGACCTCACGGCGGCCATCTCCGCCGAGGACGTCGGCATCGTCTCGGCCGAGGTCGAACCGCCGCAGGAGCTGCGGGTCCGGCACACCTACACCGTCGAACTGCCCGAGCCGGCCGCGCTGCCCGCGCTGATGCGGGCGATGCTCAAGGTCTCCGGGGTGTACGACGTCAGCCGGCCGCAGGCCCCGGACACCGGCGGGGCGCGCCACCCCGGGGAAAATGGGGATGACCGGTCCGCGCCGGGCGTGGGAGCATCATGGGGAATTCACGGCCGGTCCACGGCGTTCTCAGGGCACAGGAGCCCCGATGGCACCCGAGGACCTGAGGGGTAGCTCACCTCGCCCGGCGGTAACCGGGGCGGCAGCTGGGCAGACTCCGGGTGGGACCGCACAGAGCGGTCCCCACAGGCCATCCGCACCAGCGACCAAAGGACAGAATGACCTCCACGTCCGGCACCCGCGACCACGCCGACGCCCCGCGCCGCCTGAACGGTCTGCGGGCGGAAGCCCTCATGGACGAGGACCTCGCGGCCATCGACGAGGACCGCGGCCACCACCACTACGACGGCGACCAGTACGACCGCAGCGAGCGTGCCGCCCTGCGCCGCGTCGCCGGCCTCTCCACCGAACTCGAAGACGTCACCGAGGTCGAGTACCGCCAGCTCCGCCTGGAGCGCGTGGTGCTCGTCGGCGTCTGGACGGACGGCACCCTGGAGGAGGCGGAGAACTCGATGGCCGAGCTCGCCGCCCTCGCCGAGACGGCCGGCTCCCAGGTGCTGGACGGCGTGATCCAGCGCCGCGACAAGCCCGACGCGGCCACCTACATCGGCTCCGGCAAGGCGAAGGAACTGCGCGACATCGTCGCGGCCACCGGCGCCGACACCGTGGTCTGCGACGGTGAGCTCACCCCCGGCCAGCTGATCCACCTGGAGGACGTGGTCAAGGTCAAGGTCGTCGACCGGACGGCCCTGATCCTGGACATCTTCGCCCAGCACGCCAAGTCCCGGGAGGGCAAGGCGCAGGTCTCGCTCGCGCAGATGCAGTACATGCTGCCGCGCCTGCGCGGCTGGGGCCAGTCGCTGTCCCGGCAGATGGGTGGTGGCGGCTCCGGCTCGTCCGGCGGCGGCATGGCGACCCGTGGTCCCGGTGAGACCAAGATCGAGACCGACCGGCGCCGGATCCGCGAGAAGATGGCGAAGCTGCGCCGCGAGATCGCCGAGATGAAGAAGGGCCGCGACACCAAGCGCCAGGAGCGCAAGCGCCACCAGGTGCCGTCGGTGGCCATCGCCGGGTACACCAACGCCGGCAAGTCGTCCCTGCTCAACCGGCTCACCGGGGCGGGCGTCCTGGTGGAGAACTCCCTGTTCGCCACCCTGGACCCGACCGTGCGCCGGGCCCAGACCCCGAGCGGGCGGCTCTACACCCTGGCCGACACCGTCGGCTTCGTCCGGCATCTGCCGCACCACCTGGTCGAGGCGTTCCGCTCGACCATGGAGGAGGTCGCCGACGCGGACCTCATCCTGCACGTGGTCGACGGCTCGCACCCCGAGCCGGAGACGCAGCTGGCCGCCGTCCGCGAGGTCATCGTCTCGGTCGACGCGCAGAACGTGCCGGAGATCGTGGTGATCAACAAGGCGGACGCCGCCGACCCGCACGTGCTGCAGCGCCTGCTGCGCCGCGAGCCGCACGCCATCGTGGTGTCGGCCCGCAGCGGCGAGGGCATCGAGGAACTGCTGAAGCTCATCGACGACGAGCTGCCGCGTCCGGCGATCGAGGTGCGGGCCCTGGTGCCCTACACCCAGGGCGGGCTGGTCTCCCGGGTGCACGCCGAGGGCGAGCTGCTCGGCACCGAGCACACCGGCGAGGGCACACTGCTGCACGCCAAGGTGCCGGCCGAGCTGGCCGCCGAGCTGGAGCGCTACGCGGTGGCGCTGCAGGTCTGAGGCTCCGGGCCGACGAAGGGCCCCCGGACGTGACCGTGATGCCGTCGGGCATCGCGCGATCGTCCGGGGGCCTTTTCGCGTGCGGGGCTGTTCGGGGGATGGTCCGGGTGTGCGGGTGTGCGGGTGTGCGGGTGTGCGGGCTACTTCACGTTCTTGGCGAAGTAGTCGAAGGCCTGCTTCGCCTGGTCCTGGAGCGAGGGGCCGGCCAGGTACCCGGGCGGATTGCGGCTGCCGATCGCGGTGACGCTGATCAGGTTGGGCTTGCCGTCCTTGGTGATGAACCAGCCGCCGCCGCCGGAGCCGCCGGTCACGGCGCAGCCGGTGACGTACATCGGCGGGCGGCTCCGGTCGGGGGAGAGCCTGGCCGGCGGGACCGGGGACTCGCAGCGGGAGAGCTCCAGACCGTCGGACGGCCGATCGGTCGGGTAGCCGTAGGCGGCCGCCGAGCCGATCTGCTCGCGCGGCGCGTTGAACCAGACCGGGACGGAGCCGCCGACCGCCTCCTCCAGCGACGCGCCGGAGCCGCCCTCGCCGCGCACCCGGATGATCCCGTAGTCGTACTGGTGGTGGGCGCCGACGCCGCCCTCCCCGAGCCAGGTCGGCGACACCAGCGCGCGCACCGCCACCCACCGGCCGTACGGGGCCGCCTGCTGCTCGGTGAGCGGTTTGCCGCGGGCCGCCTGGCCGTCCCGGTTGAAACCGGGCACGAAGGTGATGTTCCGCAGCCAGCCGCCGCCCTTGCCGTCGTGCAGGCAGTGCGCGGCGGTGTAGACGAGGTTGCTGCGGCCCGGGTTGGCCGGGTCGGAGACCACCGTCGCGGAGCAGGCCGCGTCGCCCTGGGGCGTGGTGACGAAGAGCCGGCCGACCACGGCGGTGGCCGGGCCGTACGGGTGCGGCTGCGGCGTGGCCGCGACGGCCGCGGGCGGGGCGTCCGGCCGGTCGCCGTCCGGTGCGGCGGTGAGCGGGTACTCCGGGGTGGGCCGTCCCTTGGCGGCGGCCATCCGGGTGGTCGACCAGAAGCCCGGGGCCACCTCGTTGGCGAAGCCGCTGCCGGAGACGAACCGGGCCCAGTCCTCCACCTTCCAGCCCGTCAGGTCGCCCAGGCTGGTGGGGGCCGAGGTGGGGAGGGCGGGCGGCGGTGCGGCCGCCGCGGCGCCGGAGCCGTCCGGCCCGCAGGCCGTCGCGGCGAGCGCGAGCACGGCGAGCACCGCGGCGCCGGTCGGTCCGGATCGGCGCCGCGGTCCGCGGCCGGTGTGCTTCGGCATGCTGCATCGTCCCCCGGGGGCGGCCTCCGCCGCCCGTACGGCTTGGTCCGGTCCGGCCGGAAAGGGCTTACGGCTTCTTGGAGATCCAGTCCAGAGCCTGCTTGGCGACCGTCTCCAGGTACGGGCCGCTCAGCGAGGTGTGGTCCTCGGTGCCGATGGACGTGTTGCTGACCAGGGCGGTCTTCCCGTCCGGCATGGTGGCGAACCAGCCGCCGCCGCTGGAGCCCTGGGTCATGTTGCAGCCGATCGTGAGCATCGACGGGCGCTTGGCGTCGAACGACAGCCGGGTCGGCTTGCCGCCGTCGCACTTGTACAGCTCCTGGCCGTCGAACGGCTTGTAGAGCGGGTAGCCGACCGCCGCGACGGACACCTTGTCGCGCGGGGCGTCGAACCAGACCGGGACGGCCGAACCGACCGTCTCCTCCAGCGACTTGCCGGAGTCGTTCTGGTTGTGCACCCGCATGACGGCGAAGTCGTACTGGTTCGCGGCGTCACCGGTGCCGCCGCCCTCGACCATCCACTGCGGCGAGGTGGTGACCAGGTCGGCCCACCAGGTGCCGAGCGGGGCCAGTTCGGACAGCGGGGCCTTCTTGCCGCCGCTGGAGGCGCCCGAGTTGTTGTAGGCGGGCACGAAGACCAGGTCCTTGAAGAAGTCGCCGCCCTTGCCCGCGTGCACGCAGTGGCCGGCCGTCCAGACCAGGTTGCTCTTCCCCGGGTGCTGCGGGTCGGTGATCACCGTCGCCGAGCAGTTGCCCCGACCGCCCTGGGCGCTGAAGAACACCTTCCCGGACGGCTGCTTGGTGTACGGGCGGGGCACCGGCACGGCCTTGACCACCGGCGGGTCCGGGTCCGTCACGCCGTTGTCGGCGGCCGGCTTGGCGGTGGGCGGGGCCGGATCGGCGGGCTTGGAGTCGCCCATCTTGTCCGGGTTCCAGAAGTCCTTCACCACCGGGTTGTTGAAGACGTGCTTGGACGCCCACGAGTCCCAGTCCTCGAACTTCCACTTCTTCAGGTCGTCCCAGGACTTCGGCAGGCCCTCCAGCAGACTGGTCGGGATGCCCGACGGGAGGGTGATCCCGCCGATCACGCCGCCCCCCGGGGCGGCGGCGCTGGACGCGGGCGGCGGCGCGGCGCTGCCGCCCCCGTCGCCCGCCGGGCCGTCCGGCCCGCAGGCGCTCGCCGCGAGCAGCGTCCCCGTGACGAGGGCGACGGCCATGGCTGACCGGTGGATCGATGGCATGTGTGCGCTTCCCCCTGTGCTCGATCGGGCTGTCGTGCGGCGACTCGCCGCTGTGGAGTCTTCCACCGGTCACCAGGACGGCGGCGGCCGCCCCCCGGGTTGCGGCCCTGACCGGAGGTCACCGATCCGTGACGTGGCCCCGGCCGGTCCGTCGGCCCAGCAGGGCCCCGCGCGCCGGACGCGGACAATCCCCGATCTTCACCCGGACGAGTGAGCAGACCTTGTGATCACCCGTCAGGGATAGGTAACCCTTACCTGACGCGACGGTGCGAGCGCCCGCCGATCCTCTCCACCACCCGTGCGCGTCCGCACCCCCACGCGCCCCAAGGAGCAGCCTTGAGCACCGCCCTCACCGGAGCCCCGCCCGCCCCGCTGCTGCACGCGGACCGGTCGGCCGAGCCCGATCCGCTGCTGCACCCGGACCCCGCCGTCGCCGCCGAACAGGCCGCACTGGAAGCCCTGCTGCGCTGCTGGACGCGCGAGACCGGCGCCCGCCCGGGCCCCGACGGCCGGCTGCGGATCGCCGTCCTCGGCGGCGCCGCCCGGCTCTCCGCCCCCGTCCGCTACTGGTCGCCCGGCGGCTGGCACCGGTTCGGCCCCGCCGTCCTGTCCGCCGGGGAGGGCACCGCCGACGCCCCCGTGGACGCCGTCACCACCGCGGCGCTGCTCGCCGCCGCGGCCGCCGACCGCCCCGACCCCGGGCAGGTCGCCGATCTCGCCGCCCGGGTCGCCGACTCGGTCGTCCGCACCGCCGACATCCTCGCCCACCGCCGCACCGCCGCCCCCGTCGGCGGCCCGGAACGCTCGCACTTCCTCGCTGCCGAACAGTCCCTGCTGCTCGGCCACCCGCTGCACCCCACCCCGAAGAGCCGCGACGGCCTCGGCCCGGCCCAGAGCGCCGCCTACTCGCCCGAACTGCACGGCTCCTTCCAACTCCACTGGTACGCGGTCCACCGCGACCTGCTCGCCGCCGGCTCCGCCCTCACCGAGAGCGCCGACCGGATCACCGCGGACCTGCTCGGCGACCACGCCGCACTGCCGCCCGGCACCGCCGCCCTGCCGCTGCACCCCTGGCAGGCCCGCGAACTCGCCCACCGCCCGGCCGTCGCCGCCCTGCTCGCCGACGGGCTGCTGCACGACCTCGGCCCGGCCGGCGACCCCTGGCACCCCACCTCCTCGGTGCGCACCGTCTACCGCCCCGGCACCCCCTGGATGCTCAAGCTCTCGCTCGGCCTGCGGATCACCAACTCCCGCCGGGAGAACCTGCGCAAGGAACTCCACCGCGGCCTGGAGGTACACCGGCTGCTGGAGAGCGGCCTGGCCGCCGAATGGCACCGCGCCCACCCCGGCTTCGACATCGTCCGCGACCCGGCCTGGATCGGCGTCGACCACCCCGCCCTCGGCGACCCGGGCGGCCTGGACACCGTGCTGCGCGCCCAGCCCTTCGCCCCCGCCGACCGCGCGCTGTGCGTCGCCGGGCTGGTCGCCGAACAACCGCTCGGCACCGGCGACACCGTGCCGTCCCGGCTCGGCGACACCCTGCGGGCGCTCGCCGTCCGCTGCGGCCGTCCGCTGCGGACCGTCGCCGCCGAATGGTTCCTGCGCTACCTGGACGCCGTCGTGCTGCCCGTCCTCTGGCTGGACGGCACGGCCGGCATCGCCCTGGAGGCGCACCAGCAGAACAGCCTCGTCCTGCTCGACGCCGACGGCTGGCCCAGCGGCGGCCGCTACCGCGACAACCAGGGCTACTACTACCGGGAGAGCGCCGCCGACCAGCTCACCGCGCGGCTGCCCGGGCTCGGCGAGCACAGCGACACCTTCCTGCCCGACGAGGTGATCGACCACCACTTCGCCTACTACCTCGGCATCAACCACGTCCTCGGCCTGGTCGGCGCCTTCGGCAGCCAGGGGCTCGCCGACGAGACCGTGCTGCTGGCCGGGCTGCGCCGCTTCCTGGCCGGCCCGCGGGCCGCCGCCACCGGCTCGGCGCTGCCCGGGATGCTGCTCGACGCGCCCACCCTGCCGTGCAAGGCCAACCTGCTCACCCGGATCAACGGCCTGGACGAACTGGTCGGCCCGGTCGCCACCCAGTCCGTCTACGTGGACGTCCCCAACCCGCTGGCGGGCGCATGAGCCTGCTCGACGACCCGCCGGGATGGGGCGCGATCCCCACCCCGGCCGGTGAGTTCCGGCTCAGCCCGGTCCGGCTGCCCGCCGACCTGGACCTGCTCGCCGGGTGGATGAACGACCCCGAGATCGCCGCGTTCTGGCAGCTCGCCGGGCCGCGCGACGCCACCGAACAGCACCTCCGGGCCCAACTCGACGGCGACGGACGCAGCGTGCCCTGCCTCGGCCTGCTCGACGGCGACCCGACGAGCTACTGGGAGGTCTACCGCGCCGACCTCGACCCGCTCGCCCGGCACTACCCGGCCCGGCCGCACGACACCGGCGTCCACCTCCTGCTCGGCCCCGCCGGGAGCCGCGGCCGGGGCCTCGGCGCCGTCCTGCTGGCCGCCCTCGCCGAGCGGATCCTGCGGCAACGGCCCCGCTGCGAACGGGTCGTCGCCGAACCGGACGTCCGCAACCGGCGCTCCGTCCGGGCCTTCGAACGGGCCGGATTCCGGCTGGACACCGAACTCGACCTGCCCGACAAGCGCGCCGCCCTGATGGTCCGCGCCCGCGTCCCCTTCCTCGCCTAGGACACCCCCGTGGACACCCCAGCACCCCAGCCGCCGTACGACCTGCTCGGCGTCGGCATCGGCCCCTTCAACCTCTCGCTCGCCGCGCTCGCCGCGCCCGTCCCCGGCCTGCGCACGCTCTTCTGCGACCAGCGCCCGGAGTTCCGCTGGCACCCCGGCATGCTGGTGGACGGGGCCCGGATGCAGGTGCCGTTCCTCGCCGACCTGGTCTCCCTCGTCGACCCGACCAACCCGTGGTCCTTCCTCAACTACCTGCGCGACCAGGACCGGCTCTTCCCGTTCTACTTCGCCGAGCGCTTCCAACTGCCCCGCCGCGAGTACGACCACTACTGCCGGTGGGCCGCCGAACGCCTCGCCAACTGCCGCTTCGGCACCGAGGTCACCGCCCTGCACTGGGAAGCCCCGCACTTCCGGGCCGAGCTGACCGACACCGCGACCGGGCGGCGGACCGAGGTGCACGCCCGCAACCTCGCCCTCGGCGTCGGCACCCGGCCCGTCCTGCCCGAGGCCTTCACCGCCCTCGACGGCCACCCGCGCGCCTTCCACAGCGCCGACTACCTGGACCGCCGCGGCGACCTCGCCGGCGCCCGGGACATCACCGTGGTCGGCAGCGGGCAGTCCGGCGCCGAGGTCTTCCTCGACCTGCTCCGCCGCCACGACGGCGACGGCGTCCGGCTGCGCTGGCTCACCCGGACCAGGGCGCTCGCGCCGATGGAGTACTCCAAGCTCGGCCTGGAGCACTTCACCCCCGACTACACCCGCTACTTCCACAGCCTGCCCGAAGCCGTCCGGGACGCGCTGGTCGCCGCCCAGTGGCAACTCCACAAGGCCGCCAGCGCCGAAACCCTCGCCGAGATCCACGACCACCTCTACGAACGCACCATCGGCCGCCCGATCGACACCGCCCCGGTCGACATCACCCCCGGCACCGCCGTCACCGAAGCCCACCCCGGCCCCTGCGGCGGCCTCGAACTGCACTGCCGGCACGGCGACTCCGGCGCCGAACACGTCCTGCGCACCGATGCCGTGGTGCTCGCCACCGGCTACCGGGCCGCCCGGCCGGCCGCGCTCGAACCGCTCGCCCGGCTGATCGACTGGGACCGGGACGGGCGCTACCGGGTCGACCTCGACCACCGGGTCGCCACCCGGCCCGAACTCACCGGCGGCCTCTACGTCCAGAACGCCGAACTGCACACCCACGGCGTCGGTACCCCCGACCTGGGGCTCGGCGCCCACCGGGCCGCCGTGATCCTCAACGCCGTCACCGGCCGGACCGTCCACCGGCTGCCCGCCCGCACCGCCTGGACCGGCTTCGCGCCGCCCGGGACCGCCCCCGCCGCGGGCGGCGCCGCCGCTGCCGCCGCTGCCGCCGAGAGCACCCCCACCGAGAGCACCCCCACCGTCCCCCGTCCCCAGGAGCTGACCCGTGCCGCAACCGTCGGCCGCTGAACCGCCGTTGTACCTGCCCCCGCACCTGACCGCCGGGCACTGGCGGCGGGCCGGGCGCGCCCTGCTGGCCAAGATGCTCGGCGAGTTCGCCTACGAGGAACTGCTCACGCCCGTCCGCGCCGCCACCGACGGCGAGTACCTGCTCTGGCTGCCCGAGGCCGAGTACCGCTTCACCGCCCGCCGCGGCGCGTACGGAAGCTGGCGGGTCGACCCGGAGTCGGTCCGCTGCTCCGACCCGGACGGCCTCGACCCGCTGCGCTTCCTCCCGCACGCCCGGCACACCCTCGGCCTGCGCGGCGAGACCACCGGCCACCTCATCCGCGAACTCACCGCCACCCTGACCGCCGACGCGCACCAGCTCGCCACCGCGCTCACCGCCGCCGAACTCGCCGACCTCGACCACCCCGCCCTGGAGGGCCGCCAGGACGGCCACCCCTGGATCGTCCCCAACAAGGGCCGGATCGGCTTCTCCGCCACCGACGCCGCCCGCTGGGCCCCGGAGGCCCGCACCCCGCGCCCGCTGCCCTGGATCGCCGTCCACCGCCGGCTCGCCGAGTACCGCGGCGTGCCCGGTCTGGAGCGGCCCGAGCAGCTGTACGCCCGCGAACTCGATGACCCGGACGCGCTGCGCGCCGCCCTCGGCCCGGCCGCCGACGACTACCTGCTGCTGCCCGTCCACCCCTGGCAGTGGGACGAGACGATCGTCCCGCTGTTCGCGCCCTGGATCGCCTCCGGCGAGATCGTCCCGCTGCCCTCCGACGGCGACCCACGGCTGCCCCAGCAGTCCATCCGCTCCTTCTTCAACACCGCCCACCCCGAGCGCTGCACCGTCAAACTGCCGCTGTCCGTCCTCAACACCCTGGTCTGGCGCGGCCTGCCCACCGAACGCACACTCGCCGCGCCCGCCGTCACCGCCTGGATCCACGGCCTGCGCGACGCCGACCCGTACCTGCGCGACGAGTGCCGGGTGATCCTGCTCGGCGAGATCGCCTCCGTCACCGTCGACCACCCGCTCTACCGCGAGCTG
This sequence comes from Kitasatospora sp. NPDC094016, assembly GCF_040304045.1. Taxonomy (NCBI): domain Bacteria; kingdom Bacillati; phylum Actinomycetota; class Actinomycetes; order Kitasatosporales; family Streptomycetaceae; genus Kitasatospora; species Kitasatospora sp. NPDC094016. The sequence continues at coordinate 82,400 of NZ_JBEOUK010000017.1, read as the reverse complement.
CCCGAGGCCCCCTACCAGTACAAGGAACTCCTCGGCGCGATCTGGCGCGAACCCCTCGGCCCCTTCCTGGCCGGCGGCGAACGTGCCCGCACCCTGGCCGCCCTGCTGCAGACCGGCTCCGACGGCCGGGCGCTCGCCGCCGAACTGATCACCCGCTCCGGGCTCACCCCCGCCGCCTGGACCGGCCGGCTGTTCGGCGCGGTGCTGCCGCCGCTGCTGCACTTCCTCTACCGGTACGGGCTGGTCTTCTCCCCGCACGGCGAGAACGCCATCGTTGTCTTCGACGAGCACGACGCGCCGACCCGGCTCGCGGTCAAGGACTTCGTCGACGACGTCAACCTCAGCGACCAGGACCTGCCCGAACTGCGCGACCTGCCCGCCGAGGTCGACGACGTCCTGCTGCGGGACGGCCCGCAGGGGCTCTGCCAGTTCCTCCACTCCGGGCTGTTCATCGGCGTCCTGCGCTACCTCGCCCCGCTGCTGGAGGCGCAGACCGGGCTGCCCGAGGCCGAGTTCTGGGCCCTGCTGCGGGCCGAGATCCGCCGCTACCAGGAGCGTTTCCCCGGCCTGGGCGAGCGCTTCGAGCTGTTCGACCTGTTCCGGCCGCGGATCGACCGGCTCTGCCTCAACCGCAACCGGCTGCTGCTCGACGGCTACCAGGACCGCCCGCACCGCCCGCACGCCGCCCGTTACGGGACCGTCCCCAACGCCCTGGTGACCCTGGAGGCGGATCTTCCCGGGCGACGGAGCCGGATTGTCACCCCCGCCCCGTAGGCTGGGAGGGTCATGACGAACGACTCCGAAACCCAGCTCCCCGGCGAGACCGAGCTCCCTGGCGAGGACGGCGGCGCCGCCGCCGACGTCGAGGAAGCCGTCGCCGTTCCGCGCTCCCGCATCCCTGACCTGCTGCACGCCGCGGTGGCGGCCGTCGGCGGCGTCGAGCGCCCCGGTCAGGTCCGGATGGCCGAGGCCGTCGCCGACGCCGTCGACAACGCCGAGCACCTGCTCGTCCAGGCTGGCACCGGCACCGGGAAGTCCCTCGCCTACCTGGTGCCCGCGCTCGCCCACGGGGACCGCGTGGTGGTCGCGACCGCCACCCTGGCGCTGCAACGCCAGCTCGTCGAACGGGACTTGCCGCGTACGGTCGAGGCGCTGCACCCGGTGCTGCGCCGCCGCCCGCTGTTCGCGATGCTCAAGGGCCGCTCCAACTACCTGTGCCTGCACCGGGCCAACGAGGGCACCCCGAGCGACGAGGGCGAGGGCCTGTTCGACGCGGCCGAGGCGCTCGGCGGGCCCGCCAGCAAGCTCGGGCAGGACGTGCTGCGGCTGCGCGAGTGGGCCGACGAGACCGACACCGGGGACCGGGACGACCTCAGCCCCGGCGTCTCCGACAAGGCCTGGGCCCAGCTGGCGGTCACCTCCAAGGAGTGCCTGGGCGCCACCCGCTGCGCGTACGGGCAGGAGTGCTTCGCCGAGAAGGCCCGGGAGCGGGCCAAGCTGGCCGACGTCGTGGTCACCAACCACGCGATGCTCGCGATCGACGCGATCGAGGGCGCGCCGGTGCTGCCCGAGCACGGGCTGCTGATCGTCGACGAGGCGCACGAACTGGTCAACCGGGTCACCGGCGCGGCCACCGCCGAGCTGACCGTCGGCGCGGTCAACCGGGCGGTCAAGCGGGCCGCCCGGCTCGCCAACGAGAAGGCCGTGGACGCCTTGCAGGCCGCCGCCGAGAACTACCACGGCCTGATGGAGACCGCCCAGCCCGGCCGGGTCGAGGAACTGCCCGAGTACCTGGCGTACGCGGTCACCTCGATCCGGGACGCCGCCCGCCAGGTGATCAGCTCGCTCGGCGAGACCCGCGACAAGGGGCTCAGCGACGAGGACGCCGTCCGCAAGCAGGCGATGGCCTCCGCCGAGTCGCTGCACGAGACCGCCGAGCGGCTGCTGGAGGACTCCGAGTACGACGTGGTCTGGATCGAGCGCAGCGACCGCTTCGGCATGGGCACCGGCTCGCTGCGGGTCGCGCCGCTCAGCGTGTCCGGGCTGCTGCGCGAGGGCCTCTACAAGGAGCGCTCGGTGGTGCTCACCTCGGCCACCCTCAAGCTCGGCGGGGACTTCAACGGCGTCGCCGCCTCCGTCGGCCTGCCCTCGGACTCCCGGCTGCCGGACCAGCGCACCCCCGGGGACAATCCTTCGGCCGGTTCCGGTTCCGGTTCCGGTTCCGGTTCCGGCTCCGGGTTCGGGTTCGGGTTCGGCGAGGACGCGGTGCCGCACTGGCGCGGCATCGACGTGGGCTCGCCGTTCAAGTACCCCAAGCAGGGCATCCTGTACGTCGCCCGGCATCTCACGGATCCCGGCCGCGACCCCGAACGGCCGGACATGCTGGACGAGTTGGCGGAGCTGATCGGCGCGGCCGGTGGGCGCACGCTGGGCCTGTTCTCCTCGATGCGCGGCGCCCAGACGGCCGCCGAGGCGCTGCGGGAGCGGCTGGACAACCGGATCCTGCTCCAGGGGGAGGACACCCTGGGCGAGTTGATCCGGGAGTTCGCCTCGGACGCGTCCACCTGCCTGTTCGGCACGCTCTCGCTCTGGCAGGGCGTGGACGTGCCCGGCTCGGCCTGCCAGCTGGTCGTGATGGACCGCATCCCGTTCCCCCGGCCGGACGACCCGCTGATGAGCGCCCGCCAGAAGGACGTCGAACAGCGCGGCGGGAACGGCTTCATGGCCGTCGCGGCGACGCACGCGGCGCTGCTGATGGCGCAGGGCGCCGGCCGGCTGGTGCGCGCGGCCGAGGACCGGGGCGTGGTCGCGGTGCTCGATCCGCGGGTGGAGACCAAGCGGTACGGGAGCTTCTTCCGCTCCTCGATGCCGGAGTTCTGGTACACCACGGACCGCAACCAGGTGCGCCGCTCGCTGGCGGCGATCGACGCCTCGGCGCCGCCGGTCAAGCCGGTGGTGAAGCGGGGCTGAGCGGTGCGGTGATCCGGGGTTCCGTCCGGCCCCCCGGGGCGGGCCCGGAAGCCCCCCCGGAGACGCCGGAGGGGCTCCCCGCGACCGCGCGGTGGAGCCCCTTCCCGCTGGGTGCGCGCGAGGCGTCAGAGGCGGCGCAGGACCGCGACGACCTTGCCCAGGATGGTGGCGTTGTCGCCGTTGATCGGCTCGTACGCCGGGTTGTGCGGCATCAGCCAGATCCGGCCGTCCTCGCGCTTGAGCCGCTTGACCGTGGCCTCGCCGTCGATCATCGCGGCCACGATGTCTCCGTTCTCGGCGACCGGCTGGCGGCGCACGGTGACCCAGTCGCCGTCGCAGATGGCCGCCTCGATCATCGAGTCGCCGCGCACGGTGAGCGCGAACAGTTCGCCCTCGCCGACCAGCTGGCGGGGCAGCGGGAAGACGTCCTCGACCGTCTGCTCGGCCAGGATCGGGCCGCCGGCGGCGATCCGACCGACCAGTGGCACGTACGAGGTGGACGGCCTGCCGGCCGTCTCGGCGGTGTTCGGGCGGGCGACCTCGACGCCGCGGACCTCGTAGGCGCGCGGGCGGTGCGGGTCGCGGCGCAGGAAGCCCTTGCGCTCCAGGGCCATCAGCTGGTGGGCGACCGAGGAGGTGCTGGACAGGCCGACGGCCTGGCCGATCTCGCGCATGGACGGCGGGTATCCGCGACGCTGGACGGAGTCCCGGATGACCTCGATCACGCGGCGCTGGCGCTCGGTGAGACCGGCCTCGTCGGTACGGATGCCGGGGGGGCGGCCGGGCAGCGCGCGGGTGGGCGCCTGGTGGGCGTCGTCGATCGCGGGGGAGTGTTCGATCGGCTGGTCGGGAACGCGGCCCGTGCTGGAAAGGGCCGGGCCGGAGAGGCGCTGGTCTTCGCTACGGTCCATGCTGATGTCCACGCTCTGCTGATTCGTGGTGCGCTGCCCCACCTTGAACTGGGAGTGTTCCTGCACCGGGATGGTGTTGCTTTCGATGGTGTTCACGGCGGCCCCTCTCGACGGCTGTCCTCTCCCCTTTTCCAGCCCAACGCCCCTCCTATCGAAAGGTTGCGCCAAACACACGTTCGAGTGAATTATTCGAGAGTTGGCTGACTCGATCAAGGCTTTGCTGTACATCGAGACCGTGCATCGAGTAAATGTTCGATCGGATCTCGACTCCGGCAGTCTAATCGGTGCCGACACGCCAGGGGTGTCGCTTCCCCCGGAGACCTACATCTAGTGGCTACAGTCCTCTCCGTGCCCAGTACTAGTGGTTACGGCGCATGATCAGCTTGCCGAGGCCGGGGTCGCATCGCATAGACTCAACAGGTCCGCACGTCCTGCCAGGGAGGGATCCTCAGGTGCACTGCCCCTTCTGCCGGCATTCCGACAGCCGTGTTGTCGACAGCCGGACCAATGAGGACGGCAGCTCGATCCGCCGTCGTCGGCAGTGCCCGGACTGCGGCCGCCGCTTCACCACCGTGGAGACGGCCGCGCTGATGGTCATCAAGCGCAGCGGGGTCACCGAGCCCTTCTCCCGGGAGAAGGTCATCACCGGCGTCCGCAAGGCCTGTCAGGGCCGCCCGGTCACCGAGGACGCCCTCGCCCAGCTCGGCCAGCGGGTCGAGGAGTGCGTGCGCGCCACCGGCAACGCCGAGCTGACCACCCACGACGTCGGGCTGGCCATACTCGGCCCGCTCAAGGAACTCGACGTGGTCGCCTTCCTGCGCTTCGCCAGCGTGTACCAGGCGTACGACGGACTGGAAGACTTCGAGGCCGCCATCGCGGAACTCCGCGCCGAACGGCCCGTCCCCGAGGCGGACGGCACCTGCGTGCCCGTCGCCGCCGCCGCGCCCTAGGAGGCGCCGGCACCCGGCCCCCTGGCGGGCCTTGCTGCACCACGGGTCCCACGGGGCCCACGCATGCCCGGAAAAAGGGCACAGAACACAACAAACCGTGCGCAAGCAGGCGAGGTCTCCGCCTGCCCGCACACCGGAAGAACGAACCAGCGGTGCCCGGACTTTTCAGGGCACTTCGGGCGTTTGCCCAGGAGGAGGAAGAAGTGACAGACACCACGAGCGGTTCCGCACGCGGGTCGAAGTCCGACAAGACCACGGCCAAGGGCGGCGGCAAGGCCCCCAAGGGCGGTCTGCCGATCGGGCGCATCTACACCACTCCTGGCGTGCACCCCTACGACGAGGTCCGCTGGGAGCGCCGCGACGTCGTCATGACCAACTGGCGTGACGGGTCCATCAACTTCGAGCAGCGCGGCGTCGAGTTCCCCGAGTTCTGGTCGGTCAACGCCGTCAACATCGTCACGTCCAAGTACTTCCGCGGCGCCGTCGGCACTCCCCAGCGCGAGTGGAGCCTCAAGCAGATCATCGACCGCGTGGTGCTCACCTACCGCGCCGCCGGCGAGAAGCACGGCTACTTCGCCACCAAGGACGACGCCGAGATCTTCGAGCACGAGCTGACGCACGCCCTCCTCCACCAGGTGTTCAGCTTCAACTCGCCGGTCTGGTTCAACGTCGGCACCAAGCAGCCCCAGCAGGTCAGCGCCTGCTTCATCCTGTCCGTCGACGACTCCATGGAGTCGATCCTCGACTGGTACAAGGAAGAGGGCATGATCTTCAAGGGCGGCTCCGGCGCCGGCCTCAACCTCTCCCGCATCCGCTCCTCGAAGGAACTGCTGTCCTCCGGCGGCAACGCCTCCGGCCCGGTCTCCTTCATGCGCGGCGCCGACGCCTCCGCCGGCACCATCAAGTCCGGTGGTGCCACCCGCCGCGCGGCCAAGATGGTCGTGCTCGACGTCGACCACCCCGACGTCGAGGCCTTCATCGAGACCAAGGTGAAGGAGGAGGAGAAGATCCGCGCCCTGCGCGACGCCGGCTTCGACATGGACCTCGGCGGCGACGACATCACCTCCGTCCAGTACCAGAACGCCAACAACTCCGTCCGCGTCTCCGACGAATTCATGACCGCCGTCGAGAACGGCACCGAATTCGGCCTGCGCGCCCGGATGACCGGCGAGGTCATCGAGACCGTCGACGCCAAGAAGCTGTTCCGCAAGATGGCCGAGGCCGCCTGGGCCTGCGCCGACCCGGGGATCCAGTACGACTCCACCATCAACCACTGGCACACCTGCCCGGAGTCCGGCCGCATCAACGCGTCCAACCCCTGCTCCGAGTACATGCACCTGGACAACTCCAGCTGCAACCTCGCCTCGCTGAACCTGATGAAGTTCCTGCGCGACGACGACTCGTTCGACGCGGAGACCTTCGCCAAGGTCGTCGAGCTGGTCATCACCGCGATGGACATCTCCATCTGCTTCGCCGACTTCCCCACCGAGAAGATCGGCGAGACCACCCGCGCCTACCGCCAGCTCGGCATCGGCTACGCCAACCTCGGCGCCCTGCTGATGGCCACCGGCCACGCCTACGACAGCGAGGGCGGCCGCGCCCTGGCCGGCGCCATCACCTCGCTGATGACCGGCACCGCCTACCGCCGCGGCGCCGAACTCGCCGGCGTCGTCGGCCCGTACGACGGCTACGCCCGCAACGCCGCCCCGCACCAGCTGGTCATGAAGCAGCACGCGGACGCCTCGCTCGCCGCCGTCTCGCTCGACGACCTGGACGCCCCGGTCTGGGCCGTGGCCAACGACACCTGGCAGGACGTCCTGCGGATCGGCGCGCAGAACGGCTTCCGCAACGCCCAGGCCTCGGTGCTCGCCCCCACCGGCACCATCGGCCTGATGATGGACTGCGACACCACCGGCGTCGAGCCGGACCTGGCGCTCGTCAAGTTCAAGAAGCTCGTCGGCGGCGGCTCGATGCAGATCGTCAACGGCACCGTCCCGCGCGCCCTCAAGCGCCTCGGCTACCAGGACGAGCAGATCGAGGCGGTCGTCGCCCACATCGCCGAGCACGGCAACGTGGTGGACGCCCCGGGCCTCAAGGCCGAGCACTACGAGGTCTTCGACTGCGCGATGGGCGAGCGGGTCATCTCGGCCATGGGCCACGTCCGGATGATGGCCGCGATCCAGCCCTGGATCTCCGGCGCGATCTCCAAGACCGTGAACATGCCCGAGTCCGCCACCGTCGAGGAGATCGAGGAGATCTACTTCGAGGCGTGGAAGATGGGCGTCAAGGCGCTCGCCATCTACCGCGACAACTGCAAGGTCGGCCAGCCGCTTTCGGCGAAGAAGAAGGACTCCGAGCCCAAGCTCGCCCCGGCCACCGCGACCTCCCCGGCCGCCGCGGTCGAGAAGGTCGTCGAGTACCGCCCGGTCCGCAAGCGCCTGCCCAAGGGCCGCCCGGGCATCACCACCTCCTTCACGGTCGGTGGCGCCGAGGGCTACATGACCGCCAACTCCTACCCGGACGACGGCCTCGGCGAGGTCTTCCTCAAGATGTCCAAGCAGGGCTCGACCCTCGCGGGCATGATGGACGCCTTCTCCATCGCCGTCTCGGTCGGCCTGCAGTACGGCGTGCCGCTGGAGACCTACGTCTCGAAGTTCACCAACATGCGCTTCGAGCCGGCCGGTCTGACCGACGACCCGGACGTGCGGATGGCGCAGTCGATCGTCGACTACATCTTCCGCCGCCTGGCGCTCGACTTCCTGCCGTTCGAGACCCGGTCGGCGCTCGGCATCCACTCCGTCGAGGAGCGCCAGCGCCACCTGGACACGGGCTCCTACGAGCCGCTGGAGGCCGAGGAGCTCGACACCGAGTCGCTCGCCCAGTCCGCCCCGGTGGTCGCCGCCCCGGCCCCCGCCGTGGAGGCGCCCAAGGCCCCCAAGGCCTCCCCGGCGCAGGCCCACAACTCCACGGAGCTGATCGAGATCCAGCTCGGCCTCAACGCCGACGCCCCGCTCTGCTTCTCCTGCGGCACCAAGATGCGCCGCGCCGGCAGCTGCTACCTCTGCGAGGGCTGCGGCTCCACCAGCGGCTGCAGCTGACCGCCGCTACTGACCCCGCGCGGGTGAGCCACCGCTGAGGCGGGGCGAGGACTTCACGTCCTCGCCCCGCCTCTTCTCGTTGTCCGGGCACTTCGCGGGTGTCGATGTCACGGATGGGGGCGGTGGGCGGTCGGTAGGGGTGACGGTGTTCGGCGGGAGGAGTGGTGTGGTGATGGGGACGGTGCTGGTGACCGGGGCGACGGGGGTTCTGGGGCGGGAGGTGGTGCGGCTGCTGGTCGCGCGCGGGGTGGCGGTGCGGGGGTTGAGCCGGCGGGTGCGGAGCGGGGGCGAGGGGGTCGAGTGGGTGGTCGGGGACCTGGTGACCGGGGAGGGGATCGCCGGGGCGGTGGCGGGGGCCGAGGCGGTGGTGGACTGCGCGACCACGGTGGGACGCAAGGACGTGGCCGCGGTCCGGACGCTGGTGGCGGAGGCCGGGAGGGCGGGGGTGCGGCACCTGCTGTACGTGTCGATCGTCGGGGTCGACCGGGTGCCGATCCCGTACTACCGGGCGAAGCTCGCCTGTGAGCGGGTGGTGCGGGAGTCGGGGCTCGGGTGGACGGTGCTGCGGGCGACGCAGTTCCACGACCTGCTGCTGAGGATCTTCGACGTGTCGGCGCGGCTGCCGGTGTTCCCGGTGCCGGGCGGGGCGCGGGTCCAGCCGGTGGACGTGCGGGAGGTGGCCGCGCGGGTGGCGGAGCTGGTGGGGGAGGGGCCGGCCGGGTACGCGCCGGAGGTGGGCGGGCCGCGGGTGCGGCCGTACCGGGAGCTGGCCGAGGCGTACCTGCGGGCGTCGGGTCGGCGACGGGTGCTGCTGCCGGTGCGGGTGCCGGGGGCTTCGGGGCGGGCGCTGCGGGCGGGCGGGAACCTCGCGCCGGAGCGGGCGGTGGGCCGGGGGAGCTTCGAGGAGGTGCTGGCGGAGCGGTTCGGCGACCGCTGATGTCAACCAGGGTTGACGGCGCCGCAACTGTCAACCATAGTTGACAGCATGAGTGAGAGCGGAGAACTCGCGGCCGCGGCGAGCAGCCGTGACCCCGCGGTCGGGCTCCGGGCGGTCCGCGCGCTGCGCGACCTGGCGGACCGCCTGGAAGGCCTACAGGTGGGCAACGCCCGGTCGCAGGGCTGGTCCTGGCAGGACATCGCGGTTTGCCTCGGGGTCACCAGGCAGGCGGTGCACAAGAAGTACGCCCGGCGCGGGCCCGGCAAGGACCAGGACGGAGGCTGAACGATGTTCGAGCGTTTCACCGAGCCGGCACGGCAGGTGGTGGCCGGGGCCCAGCAGGAGGCCGGGGAACTGCGGCACGGCCATATCGGGACGGAGCACCTGCTGCTGGCGATCCTGGCCCGGTCGGACGACCCGGCCGCCGGCGTCCTGATCGGGCTGGGCCTGGACCACGGGGCCGCCCGGCGGGCAGTGGTCCGACTGCTCGGGCCGGGGGACGACGCACAGGCGCTGGCCTCGATCGGGGTGGACCTGGACGCCGTCCGGACCGCGGTCGAATCGGCCTTCGGCGAGGGCGCGCTGGACGCGCCGGCCGAGGAGGAACCGAAGCGGCGGGGCTGGTTCAGGCTGGAGTCGAGGGCGGGCCGCAACCCGTTCAGTGCCCGGGCGAAGAAGGCGCTGGAGCTGTCGCTGCGCGAATCGCTGCGGCTGAAGTCCGGCCAGATCGCGGTCGGGCACCTGCTGCTGGGGGTCCTTCGGGAGGGGGAAGGCTTCGGCGCCCGGGTGATCGTCGATCACGGGCTGGATCCGCAGGCCGTCCGGCGGGCCGTCGAGGAGGTGCTGGCGTGAACCGGCGGGTCCGGCGGTGCGTCGGTTGCGTCGCTGATCGGTGTGGATGACGCAATGCGGCCCCGTCCGGGTTTCCGGGCGGGGTCGTCGTGCCGCCGGGCGGAGGGCGGAGGGCGGGCGGAGGTCTCGGTCGGGGTGTCGACGGATGAAGGTCGACGTGGACCTTGGCGGCGGCTGGCGGCTGCGTTAACGTCATCGGATCGGTTCGTCCGTCGCCCGCTCGCGATCTCTGCAGGCCCGTCTCCGGTACAGCGCGATGTCGTTCAGCCCACCGTCGGCAGCACGCCCTGGCGAGGAGGACCGCATTGACCCTCAACCCGACCGCGCCGTCCAGGAGTTCCGGTCACCGCGGTTCCGGCCGCCGCTTGGCCGTCGTACCCGCCCTGCTCGCGGCGCTGGCCCTGACCGCGGCCTGTTCCAACAGCTCCGGCGGTTCGGGCGGCGGGGATGACGCGGCGGCCCCGTCGCTGTCCGGCGACTGCGCCAAGTACCAGCCGTACGCCGGGCATTCGGGCACCACGGTGACGATGTTCGCCTCGATCCTCAGCCCGGAGTCGGACAACCTGGAGAAGTCCTGGGCCGAGTTCGCCAAGTGCACCGGCATCAAGATCAGTTACGAGGGCTCGAACGACTTCGAGTCCCAGCTGCCGGTCCGGGTGGCCGGCGGCAACGCCCCGGACTTCGCGATCATCCCGCAGCCGGGCCTGCTGGCGCAGATGGTGAAGAGCGGCAAGGTGGTGAAGCCGCCCGCCCAGACGGTCACCAACGAGGACCGGTGGAGTCCGATCTGGAAGACCTACGGCTCGGTCAACGGCACCTTCTACGCGGCGCCGATGAGCGCCAACATGAAGTCGCTGGTCTGGTACTCGCCGAAGGCCTTCAAGGCGGGCGGCTTCGAGGTGCCGAAGACCTGGGCGGACCTGATGGCGCTCAGCGACCGGATCGCCAAGTCCGGTGGCGCCAAGCCCTGGTGCGGCGGCATCGCCTCGGGCACGGCCACCGGCTGGCCGGCCACCGACTGGCTGGAGGAGGTGGTGCTCGGCACGTACGGCGGTGACGTGTACGACCAGTGGGTCGGCCACCAGGTGAAGTTCTCCGACGAGAAGATCACCACGGCGATGAAGACCGTCGCCGGCTGGATGCAGAACCCGGCCTGGGTCAACGGCGGTTACGGCGACGTCAAGTCGATCGCCACCACCACCTTCCAGGACGCGGGCGCGCCGATCCTCACCGGCAAGTGCGCCATGCTCCAGCAGGCGTCGTTCTACGAGGCGCAGTGGCCCAAGGGCACCACGGTCGGCCCGGACGGCGACGTGTTCGCCTTCCACCTGCCCGCGGTGAACCCGGCGATCCCCAACCCGGTCGAGGGCGGCGGCGAGTTCCTGGCCGCCTTCTCCGGCCGGCCCGAGGTGCAGGCGGTGCAGAACTACCTGTCCAGCTCGGACTGGGCGAGCAGCCGGGTGAAGACCGCGACGGGCTGGGTCTCGGCCAACCAGGGCGTGGACAAGAGCCTGTACACCGACCCGATCGACCGGCTGTCGGCGGACGCGCTGACCGACCCGGCGGCGACCTTCCGCTTCGACGGCTCCGACCTGATGCCGGCCGCCATCGGTTCCGGGCAGGAGTGGAAGTCGCTGACCGCCTGGTTCGCCGAGGGGCAGTCGATCCAGAAGACCGCCGCCGACATCGACGCCGCCTGGCCTCAGTAGCCGCACGCCCGCAGTGGGCGCACGCCCGCAGCAGGCGCCCGGCCGTGGTGGGCGTCGGGCCGGACTCGGGCCGGGCCCGGCAGGGCGCCGTTCAGGACCACCTGTCGAGGGCGGTGCGGGGCCACCCACCCGCACCGCCCGCCCCTTCCCACCAGAACAGGAGGGACGCACCGTCATGTCCGTACCCGGGACCCCTTCACCGGTCACCGCGCTCGCCACCGGCTCCTGGGGTGACGCGGTGGTCAAGTTCGGCAACAGCCTCGGCGCCGTCGCGGGCTTCCTCGGCATCCTGCTGCTGGTCTTCTTCGCGGCGGGCCGGGCCCGGGGCCGGCTCTCCCGCCCGCTGTCGGTGGTGGTGTTCCTCGGCCCGGCCGCGGTGCTGCTGCTGGTGGGCCTGGTCGTGCCGCTGATCCGCACGGTCTATCTGAGCCTGCAGAACGCCGACGGCAGCGGGTTCGTCGGCGGCGAGAACTTCGGCTGGGCGTTCACCACCGACTCGGTGCAGAAGGTGCTGGTCAACACGCTGCTCTGGCTCGTGGTCGCGCCGTTGGCGGCGACCGGCCTGGGCCTGGTGCTGGCGCTGCTGGTGGACCGGATGCGCGGTCAGGCGGTGTACAAGTCGCTGATCTTCATGCCGATGGCGATCTCGCTGGTCGGCGCCTCGATCATCTTCAAGTTCGTCTACGAGTCGCGCGGACCGGGCCAGTCGCAGATCGGCCTGCTGAGCCAACTCGCCATCGCGGTGGGCTGGGACGACCCGCCGAACTGGATGCTCTCGCAGCCGCTGAACACCTTCCTGCTGATGGCGGTGATGGTCTGGGTGCAGACGGGCTTCGCGCTGGTGGTGCTGTCGGCGGCGATCAAGGCGATCCCCGACGAGGTCACCGAGGCGGCCCGGCTGGACGGCGCGCAGGGGGTGCGGCTGTTCTGGTACGTCACGGTGCCGATGATCCGCACCACGGTGGTGGTGGTGCTGACCACCATCATGATCATCACGCTGAAGGCCTTCGACATCGTCCGCACCATGACCGGCGGCAACTTCGGCACCCAGGTGCTGGCCAACGAGATGTACTCGCAGTCCTTCGTGCAGTTCGACACCGGGCGGGGCAGTGCCCTCGCGGTGATCCTCTTCCTCGCCGTGCTGCCGTTGGTGGCCTACAACATCGTCCAGCTGCGGAAGGAGCGTGGGGTCCGATGAGCGCACCGCACGACAGGCCGGCCCGCGCGATGAGCGCGCCGCACGGAAGCCCGGTCCGGAAGGCCTTCAGCAGCCCGCTGGCCTCGGTCTTCGTGATCGCGGTGACCGTCCTGTGGACGATCCCGACGGTGGGCCTGCTGGTGACCTCGCTGCGCCCCAAGCAGGACGTGACGGCGAACGGCTGGTGGAACGCCTTCCTCCACCCGGACCTGGGCCTGGGCAACTACCACACGGTGCTGTTCGAGGGCGGCTCCGGCGTCTCCACCGGGCTGATGCCGTTCCTGGTGAACTCGCTGGCGATCAGCGTCCCGGCCACCCTGTTCCCGCTGGTGCTGGCGGCGATGGCGGCGTACGGGCTGGCCTGGGTGCGGTTCCGGGGGAGCGACACGGTGTTCTTCGGGGTGTTCGCGCTCCAGGTGGTGCCGATCCAGATGGCGCTGATCCCGCTGCTGCGGCTCTTCTCCGGCGGCGCGCACCTGGGTTCGCTCACGCTGATCCCGGCGGTGGACCTGAAGGGCAGCTACGCGCCGGTGTGGCTGGCGCACACCATGTTCGCGCTGCCGCTGGCGGTGTTCCTGCTGCACAACTTCATCGCCCAGTTGCCGCGGGACCTGATGGAGGCGGCGGTGGTGGACGGGGCCTCGCACTTCAAGATCTTCCGTTCGATCGTGCTGCCGCTGTGCACCCCGGCGCTGGCCTCGTTCGCGATCTTCCAGTTCCTGTGGGTCTGGAACGACCTGCTGGTCGCGCTGACCTTCGCGGGCGGTACGCCGGAGGTGGCGCCGATGACGGTCCGGCTGGCGCAGCTGTCCGGGTCCTTCGGCGGACGGTGGGAGCTGCTGACGGCCGGGGCGTTCCTGTCGATCATCGTCCCGCTGATCGTCTTCTTCAGCTTGCAGCGGTACTTCGTCCGGGGCCTGCTGGCGGGGTCGGTGAAGGGGTGACGGAGGGGTGGTGGAGGGGCTGCGGGAGCGGTGCGGGAGGGCTGCGGGAGCGGCGGCGGGGAGGCGGGCCGAATTTTCTGAACTTGTTCAGAACTGATTTTTGAACCTGTTCAGAATGCTCTACAGTCGGCTGCAGCCGCGGCGCCGAGCGCGCCCGACGACGGACTGCCCCAAGGGCGGCTTCCGCATGCCCGCCGACCATCGAGGGGGACTCATGTCCGGCCCGTCCACGCCCGCCCCGGCCGACCTGCCAACCGCGCCCGGACCCGCGACGCCTTGGGGGTCCGGCGTGTCCGCGCCGCCGCCGCACGGGTGGCTGCGCCCGAGTGACCCCGAGCGCAGGGCGGCCGCCACGCCCCGGGTCCTCCTCCTGGCGCTACTCACCGGCCTGCTGACGGCCTGGCTGCTGTTCGACGGCGTGGGCGTCAACCTGCTGATCTGCGCCGGGGCCACCGCTGCCGCGGCCGGTCTCGCCGCCCGGTCGGCGGGCCGCCGGATCCGGCCCTGGACGGTGGTGTGGAGCCTGCTCGCCGTCGCCCTGCTCGCCGTCCCGGCGCTCTGGGAGGCGGGCTGGCCGGTGACGCTGTCCATCGGGTGCGCGCTCGGCCTGGCCTCGCTCGCGCTGCACGGCGGCCGCCGCTGGGCGGGCGTCCTGCTCCCCCTGCCCGCCGTCCTCTGGCAGCTGCCGCCCGGCGCGCTCTGGCTGAGGGACGGGCTGCGCGGCCGGAGCTTGCCCCACCGGGGCCGGATCGTCCCGGTGCTCAAGGCGCTCGCGGTCGCCGCCGTCCTGCTGACCGTCTTCGGCCTGCTGTTCGCCGGTGCGGACGCCGCCATGGCGGACCTGCTGGGCAGCCTCAGCCCCAGCCTCGACCTCGGCGGGCTCCCGCTGCGCGCGGTGCTGTTCGTCCTGGGGGCGTTCACCGCCCTGGGCTTCGCCCACATCGCAGCCGGGCCCCGCCGCTGGGACCGTACGGTCGTCCGGCCGGGCCGGGCCCGCCGCCGACTGGAGTGGGCGCTGCCGCTGGTCGCGCTCAACCTGATGTTCGGCGCCTTCGCGGTGATCCAGGCACTGGTGGTGCTCGGTGGTGCCGACGCCGTCCTGCGCAACACCGGGATGAGCCGCTCCGAGTACGCCCGGCAGGGCTTCTGGCAGCTGAGCGCGATCACCGCGCTCACCCTGGTCGTGGTGGCGGTCGCCAAGCGCTGGGCCCCGCGCAGCACGCCCGCCGACCGCCGGGTGGCGCGGACCCTGCTCGGTGCGCTCTGCGTGCTCGCCCTGGTCGTGGTCGCCTCGGCGCTCGGCCGGATGTGGTTCTACGTCGACGCCTCCGGACTGACCAGGCTGCGGCTCTGGGTGCTGGTGGTCGAGGGCTGGCTCGGCATCGTCCTGCTGCTGCTGATCACCGCCGGGCTGACCCGCTCGGCGGGCTGGCTGCCCCGCGTCGTCGTCCTCAGCGGCATGCTCACGGCGGCGGTGTACGGGCTGATGGGCCCGGACGCGATCATCGCCGAGCAGAACGTCGCCCGCTTCGAGCGGACCTCCCGGATCGACCTGCGCAACGTCCGGGACCTCTCGCCGGACGCCGCCCCCGCCCTGGACCGGCTCCCCGCCGCCCAGCGGACCTGCGCGCTGCAGCTGATCCGCGCCGGACTGGAGAGCCACCCGGGGCAGCCCTGGTACGCGACCAGCGCCTCCGCCGCCCGGGCCCGGGAGATCCTGGCGCGACGGCCGCTGGTGGACCAGCTGGAGGAGGGGCGCACCTCCTGTGAGCGGGCCGGGATGAGGTACCAGGACCTCTGGCCCTGACGCCGGGCCTGACGCCTGCGTCCGTCTCGGGGGCCTTCGTTCGGGGCGGGGCCGGTGCGGAGCCGGTGCGAGGCCGGTACGAGGCCGGTGCGAGGCCGGGAAACGCGGCCGGGCCGGCCGGGAGCGTGCTGCTCCCGGCCGGCCCGGTGTGGTGTGCCCTGGTCGGGCTCAGTGCATCGCGACGCCGGAGGCCCCGCTCGGCAGGTCGCTGGCCTTGGCCTTGATCACGAAGACCGAGACCACCAGGGCCAGCCCGGCGAGCACGGCGCCCACGATGAAGCCGTGCGAAATCCCCTGGGTGAGGACCGAGTTGGCGGCGTCGGTGCCCTTCGGGAACTCGTGGTGCTGCTGGAGGTAGGCCAGCTGGTCCGGAGTGGCCGACTGGAGGAACTTCGGCTGCTGGAGCTTGCCCTCGGCGGTGGCGTAGTGCGCGAAGACCGTGGTCAGGATCGACAGTCCGAGCGAACCACCGATCTGCTGCATGGAGTTCAGCAGGCCGGATGCGGCGCCGGTCTCCTGACCGGGGACGCCCGCGACCGCGAGCAGCATCACCGGGACGAAGATCAGGCCCATGCCGAAGCCGAAGATGACCGTGGGGCCGAGCACCCCGTCCAGGTAGCCGCTGTCCTTGCTCATCTGGGTCAGCCAGGTGAGGCCGACGGTGACCAGCAGGGCGCCGCCCGCCATGAACGGCTTCGGGCCGTACTTGGCCTGGAGGCTGGAGGCGAGCTGCGCGGCGATGATGATCGACACGCTGATCGGGAGGAAGGAGACGCCGGCCTTCAGCGGGCTGTAGCCGAGCGGGCCCTGCACGAAGAGCGTGATGTAGAAGAAGATGCCGAACATGGCCGCGGCCAGGCAGAGCATCATCACCAGGCCGCCGGTGCGGTTACGGTTGGCGAGCAGGTGCAGCGGGGTGATCGGCTGGTCGGTGCGGTTCTCGATCACGACGAACGCGGCGAGCAGCAGCACACCGCCGGCGAAGGAACCGAGAGTGATGCTGTCCGACCAGCCGTCCGAGGCGGCCCGGATGAACCCGTAGACCAGGCCGACCAGGCCGAGCGTCGAGGTGAGTGCGCCCGGCAGGTCGAAGCGGCCCGCGTGGCGCTCGGACTCGGCGATGTAGCGCGGTGCGGCGAGCGCGATCAGCGCCGCGATCGGCACGTTGACGAAGAAGACCCAGCGCCAGTCCAGGTACTCGGTGAGCAGGCCGCCGGCCAGCAGGCCGATCGCGGCACCGGACCCGGCCACCGCCGAGAAGACGCCGAACGCCTTGTTGCGTTCCGGCCCTTCCTCGAAGTTGGTGGCGATCAGGGCGAATGCCGTCGGTGAGCAGATCGCGCCGCCGATGCCCTGGAGCGCGCGGGCGGCCAGCAGCATCCCGCCGTCCTGGGCGAAGCCGCCCAGCAGGGAGGCGAAGCCGAACAGCAGGGTTCCGAAGATGAACACCCTGCGGCGGCCGAGGATGTCGCCCGCGCGCCCGCCGAGCAGCAGCAGCCCGCCGAAGGTCAGCGTGTAGGCGTTGATGACCCACGACAGGTTGGTGGTCGAGAAGTTCAGCGCGTCCCTGATCTGCGGCAACGCGATGTTCACGATGGTGGCGTCGAGCACCACCATCAACTGCGTGGCCGCGATGACGGTCAGGGTGATGCCCTTGCCCCGGCCCTTACTGCTCTGTGGTGGTGAGTTCTTGGTGATCGTGTCGGAGATAGCCACGATTGTGCCCCCTGCTGGCTATGTGCCTGGCTGCGTGCTTCGTACGCTGCGGACCGACTGGTCCGGCGTGAGCCCACGGTCTGGCGCGGGCTAGGAAGGAACGGGATCGTTCACTAATGTGGACGATATCCTGGGCCTGATTGTGAACGCAAGCGTTCCCTAAGGATGGTGGCGATGGATCGGTTGGTGCGGCGCCTCACGGCGGACCGGGCGGCCGGGCGGGCGGGCGCCCGACCGCTTGAGGCGGCGGACGTGCCCCCGTCACCCCCAGCGCCACCGGGGGCGGCGCCCGAGCCGGCGGCTCACTGCCCGATGCGGGTCGCCCGCGCGGCCCTCGCGCGGCCGGTGCGGCGCCGGGGGAAGGAACTGGAGGACGCGATCTTCGCGGCCACGATCGACCAGCTCACCTCCGGCGGATACGCGCGGCTCACGATGGAAGGCGTCGCCGGCGCGGCGCGGACCGGGAAGGCCGCGCTCTACCGGCGCTGGGCATCCAAGGACGAACTGGTCATCGACGCCCTGGACGCCACTCTCCCACGCCCCTACGACACCCCCGACCTCGGGTCCGCGGATCTCGAATTGCGGCAGCTCATCGAGCTGTTCATGGGCGCGATGAACTCCCCGACGGGCGCCGCGATCCAGACGCTGATGGGCGAGATCGACCATGAACGGGCCGAGGTGTTCAAGGACTTCATCGGCCAGCGGGTGATCGAGCCGACCAAGGAGACCATCCTGGCGATCCTGCGCCGCGGCGCCGACCGGGGCGATGTCCGGCCTGGCGCGGCCACCGCGCTGGTCGCGGACGTCGTCCCGGCGATGCTGCTGTACCAGGTGAAGATCTGCGGCCGGGAGAACATGGGGCCGGACTTCGGGGCCCGGCTGCTGGACGAGGTGCTGTACCCGCTGATCCGCGCCTGAGAGCGGCTGCGGCTGCGGTTGCGGCTCCGCAGGCGGGGCTGCCGGCGGCCGGCCCGGACGGCTGAGTGGCGGGGCTTAGGCTGGATGCTGCCCGGCTGAACGGGCTGCCCCTCCGCCGAACGGAACTCGCGATGCCCATCGTCCCGCCGACGCACTCCGTCGAGCGCTCGCTCCGCCGGGCCGGCGCCAAGATCGTCGTCGGCCTGGACGAGGTCGGGCGCGGCGCCTGGGCCGGCCCGGTCACCGTGGGCGCGGCCGTCACCGGCCTGCGCAGGGCCCCGGAGGGGCTGACCGACTCCAAGCTGCTCACCGAACTGCGCCGCCGCGCGCTCGCCCCGCTCCTCGCCGACTGGGTCACCGCCTACGCGCTCGGCCATGCCTCGCCGCAGGAGTGCGACGAACTCGGCATGACGGCGGCGCTGCGGCTGGCCGCCGTCCGCGCGCTGGAGGCGCTGCCGGTCGAGCCCGACGCGGTGATCCTGGACGGCAAGCACGACTACCTGGGCGGCCCCTGGCGGGTGCGCACGGTGATCAAGGGCGACCAGTCCTGCATCTGCGTCTCCGCCGCCTCGGTGCTCGCCAAGGTCCACCGCGACGGGCTGATGGCCGAACTCGGCGAGGAATGCCCGGAATACGGCTTCGCGGACAACGCCGGCTACCCGTCCCCGGTGCACCGCGCCGCGCTGGAGGAGTTCGGACCCACCGGGCATCACCGGCTCTCCTGGGCATACCTGGACGCGCTGCCGAAGTGGCGGCACCTGAAGCGCGTCCGGGACGTCGCGGGTGCGGCCGAAGGCTCCGCCGACGAACAGTTGACGCTCGGTTTCTGACGGTCCGTCTGGAATTGCCTGGGTGGGGCGGTGGGTGTGCGGTGCCCAATGGGTGGGGTGCGCGTGCGTGTTCGAGCGGCATTTGATAGATATCCGGGTATGCCTGTCTTCCCCGAGGAGTCGGAGATTCACGAGAGCCTCCCGGGCCCCGGCGTTCCCTTCCCCCGCGAGTCGGACGCACAAGCCCTCCGCGCGCCTGCCAACGGCGGCGCTTCTTCCACCGCACCCACCACCGTCGCCGCCGCTCCGGTGCCCGGGCCCCGTCCGGCACCGCCGCGTCCGGCACCCCCGCGCGCCGACCGCTCCGGTCCGCCGCGCCTGATCCCCAAGCCCTCGCCGGCGCAGCGCCGTTCGGGCGGCGCCGAACCACAGGTCGAGATCCAGCGCGTCGCCGCCACCCCGGCGCAGGCGCTGGAACGCGCGGACGACGCGGTCGACCGGCTGCTGGACTCCGGCCGCAATCCGGGCGACATCCTGGTGCTGACGGTCGGCGAGGCGCACCCCTGGCAGCAGCACGAACTCTCCTTCGGTGAGGAGCGCTACTGGGCGCAGCTCGCCGAGGGCGGGGACGTGTTCTACGCGGACGTCGCGCTGACCCGCCCGGTGCGCCGGGAGGTGGTCGTCCTGGTGGTCAATGGCGGGACGGCCGCCCGGGCCGCCGAGGCCCACGCCAAGGCGCTCGGCCACACGACCGCGTTGCTCGTGGTCTGCGGCGACGCAGGCCCGGTCGTCACCGGGGCCGCCGGAACCACGCCCGGCCGTTCGATCGGCGCCTGACCACGACCGAGCCACCCCGGGCCCGGCGCCGCACGGTGCCGGGCCCGGGGTCCGTCGTACCCCGGTGGCGGCGAGAGCGTACGGTCCGGGGCGCGGGCCGGCCCGTGGGTGTCGGCGGGTTCAGCGGGTTCAGCGGGTGCCGGTGCGCCGGGCCGGCTGGACGGCGGCGACCCGCGCCGGGGGCCACGGGTGCTCGGACTGCCGGGCGTGCTGGGCCCGTTCGGCCGCCTGGTGCCGGGCGCGCTGGCCGCGCGGGGCGTCCAGCGCCGAGCGCGGTGGCAGTTCCGTGACGGTGTGCACCACCCCGTCCGCCCACGAGCCCGCGTGCGGATCGCGCCCGCTCCGGCCGTCCCCGAGGACGTGCCAGCCCGCCGGGGTGAGCCCGATGTACGAGCCGCAGCGCAGACCGTGCAGGCCGGCCGCGTCCCGCAGCGCCCACATCCAGGCGCCGTCCTGCTCGGTCCAGCCGGGCGCGCCCTCGCGGCAGCGCAACAGCACGGCCGTGCGGGTCGGTTCGGCCAGCCGCAGGTCGTGCGGGGTGATCTGGCGCAGGTGCGTGAGCAGGGCGTTGCGGTGCTGCCAGCCGTCGGTGTCGTGTGGCCAGGGCGTGAACGAGGCCGAGGCGGACACGTGGTGCAGCGCGTTGAGGACGGCGATCACGACCGTGCCCGGCTGGGGCAGGTGGCGCTGGTGCAGTTCCACGACGAACTCGCGCGGGTCGCGCAGCAACGGGATCCCCGAGGCGGTCCAGGTCTCCAGGTCCAGCAGCCGTCTGGGCGCCGAACTCCGGGCGAGGGGATGCTGACCTCGGCCGATACCGTTGATCACGATCCTCCTTCCTGACCCACTGGCACGCGGGTACGTGGGTACGCCGAAGGCCGGGTCCAGCGGACAGGGTTTCGGGTACGCGCCAATTCTCGCGGTATCCGGGGTGGAGCGGCAACGATGAAACGATGAACGCCACCCGAAAGCCCACGTTCCGCCGGATATGTTCCACCGCGCTCCGAGCGTCGTTCGGGCGGCGTCGGACCTTGATCCAGACCGTGTGCGGGGTCAGGTGAACCGCCATCGCCACGGTGACCACTCCTTTCCCCGCTCCGGCGTCCCGCGTGTTCGCGAGTGGGCTGCTTTCTCCCTTCGTTAGGCCATTCGAGTGATGGGTGGAATGGCGGCCCACTGCCGCCCGGTCACCCCTGCACGGCCAGCACCAGGGGCAACACCGCGCTCGCCCCGGCACGGCGCAGCAGCCTGGCGGCCACGGTGACCGTCCAGCCCGAGTCGACGAGGTCGTCCACCAGCAGCACCGGCCCGCCGGCCTCGGCCACCGCCTGCGCCACCTCCGGCGGCAGCGTCAGCGCGCCGGCCAGCGAGTGCAGTCGCTGGGCGCTGTTGCTGCGCGCGCCGTGCGGGGGCCGACCGTCGGCGTACTCGATCCGGCCGAGCAGCGGCAGCCGGCCGATCTCGGCGATCCGCGCACCGAGGCTGCCCACCAGCTGGGGGCGGGTCGAGGAGGCCATGGCCACCACGCCGACCGGCCGCTCCAGTCGGGCGCCGTCCGCCGTCGCGGGCCCGGCCCAGCCGCCGGGGCCGCGGGCCCAGTCGGCGAGCACCGCGACCAGGGCGTCCACGGCCTCGCCGGGGACCGGTACGTCCGGGGCCTGCTCGGCCAGCAGGGCGCGCAGCCGGTTGCCCCAGCCGATGTCGGACAGCCGGCCGAGCGCCCGCCCGTTCTCGGCCTGCTCGCCCGCCGGGATCCGGCCCTTGAGGGGCACGCCGAGGGAGTCCATCCCGGTGGGCCAGAGCCGGCGCGGCTCGAAGCTGATGCCCGGGCGGCCGAGGGCGGCCCGGGCCGCTTCCAGCGCCTCGGCGGAGACCTCGGCGGTGTGCAGCGGCCCCGCGCAGTTGTCGCACCGGCCGCACGGACGGGCCTGCTCGTCGTCCAGCTGGCGGCGCAGGAACTCCATCCGGCAGCCGGTGGTCGCCGCGTACTCGCGCATCGCCCGCTGCTCGGCCTCGCGGGAGGCCGCGACCTTGGCGTACCGGGCGGTGTCGTACGCCCAGCTCTGCCCGGTGGCCGTCCAGCCGCCCTTGACCCGGCGGACGGCGCCGTCCACGTCGAGCACCTTGAGCATGGTCTCCAGCCGGGTGCGGCGCAGGTCCACCCGGGGCTCCAGCGCGGCGGTGGACAGCGGGCGGCCGGCCTCGGCCAGCGCGTCGATGGTGCGGCGGACCTGCTCCTCCGGCGGGAAGGCCAGCGAGGCGAAGTAGCGCCAGATCGCCTCGTCCTCGCGCCCGGGCAGCAGCAGCACCTCGGCCCGGTCGACGCCGCGCCCGGCCCGGCCGACCTGCTGGTAGTAGGCGATCGGCGAGCTGGGCGAGCCGAGGTGCACGACGAAGCCCAGGTCGGGCTTGTCGAAGCCCATGCCCAGCGCGGAGGTGGCGACCAGCGCCTTGACCCGGTTGGCCAGCAGGTCGGCCTCGGCGGTGCGGCGCTCGGCGTCCTCGGTGCGGCCGGAGTAGGAGGCCACCGGGAAGCCCCGCTCGCGCAGGAAGGTCGTCACCTCCTCGGTGGCGGCCACCGTCAGGGTGTAGACGATGCCCGAGCCCGGCAGCCGGTCGAGGTGGTCGGCGAGCCAGGCCAGCCGGTGCGCCGGGTCGGGCAGGGGCAGCACGCCCAGGGTGAGGCTCTCCCGGTCGAGGGGCCCGCGCAGCACCAGGGCGTGCTCGTCGGTGCTGCCGGTGCCGAGTTGCTCGGCGACGTCCGCGGTGACCCGGGCGTTGGCGGTGGCGGTGGTGGCCAGCACCGGGACGCCGGGCGGGAGCTCGGCGAGCATTGTGCGCAGTCGGCGGTAGTCGGGGCGGAAGTCGTGGCCCCAGTCCGAGATGCAGTGGGCCTCGTCGACCACGAGCAGGCCGGTGGAGGCGGCGAGCTTGGGCAGCACCTGGTCGCGGAAGTCGGGGTTGTTCAGCCGCTCGGGGCTGACCAGCAGGACGTCGACCTTCCCGGCGGAGACCTCGGCCTGGATCTCGTCCCACTCGTCGGTGTTGGCCGAGTTGATGGTCCGGGCGTGGATGCCGGCCCGGGCCGCCGACTCGACCTGGTTGCGCATCAGGGCGAGCAGCGGGGAGACGATCACCGTCGGCCCGGCGCCCCGGGCCCGGAGCAGGGCGGTGGAGATGAAGTAGACCGCGGACTTCCCCCAGCCGGTGCGCTGCACGACCAGGGCGCGGCGGTGGTCGACCACGAGGGCCTCGATGGCCGTCCACTGGTCCTCGCGCAGGGCGGCACCTGGCCCGGCGAGCTCGCGCAGGACGGCCTCGGCCCGCGCCCGGACCTCGGCGCGGTCGGCGGTGGCGGTGGTGTGGTTCTCGGGCTGCTGCATGGCGTCCATGTAACCCCGAGCCGCTGACATGGGGCGAATGCCGGGGCTGCGGAGAGGTGGAGGCCGGATGTATTTCATCAGCTCCTCAGCTGAACGGCCGCCGACTAATCACCCGGAGGAGTGGGCGCGGCGTGCTCCGAATGAGGGAAGCGGAAAACGAGGGCGGAGTTATCCACAGGAAAAGAGAAAAATCCGGTGCGTCTCTCGGATTGCGTCACGCTTCCGGTCATGAACGCCGCTAACAACCGGAGCGTCATGAACAACGGGAGCGTCATGAACAACGAGCGCGTCACCCTGTCCCTCGGCCCGTCCTCCGGCCACCGGCCGGTCACCATGCGCGGCCCGGCCGACATGGCCGAACTGCTGCCCTACCTACTGGGGTTCTACCCGGACGACAGCATCGTCGCGGTCGGCCTCCAGGGCCCCGACCTGCACCAGGGCGGAGTGATCCGGGCGGACGTCCCGGAGTCGCCCGAACAGTGGCCGGCTGCGGCGGAGGAGACGGCCGCCCTGCTGGTCGCCCTCTCCGAGCGGCACGGCGAGCGGCCGGTCCAGGTGCTCCTCTACCTCTGCCAGGATCCGACCACGGCGCACGCCCCTCCGGTGGTGGACGGTCTGCGGCCGCTGGCGGGCGACCTCCGCACGGCCTTCGGGCGCAGGGGGGTGGCCGTCAAGGAGTCGCTCTGCGTCTCGGACGGCCACTGGTGGTCCTTCCTCTGCCGCCGCGCCGGGTGCTGCGATCCGGCGGGCAACCCGATCCGCCGTGCTCTCGGTCCGGGCCCGGCGGCCGCCGCTGCGGCGTTCGCCGGTCTCGCGCCGCGTGGCAGCCGGAAGGCGATCATCGGCGGGCTGGCCCCGATCGGCCCGCCGGGGGCGGACACCCAGCGTGCGGCGCTCGCCCGGGCCGAGGCGGCCGAGGCCGCCAACGGTGCTGACGGCTCCGGGGGCGCGGCCGTCCAGGAGCAGGGCGCCGACCTGCTCGACCAGGCCTTCGCCGAGTTCGCGGCCGGGGCCCGGGAGCTCGACGAGGAGCGGGCGGCCCGGCTGCTGGTCGCCCTGCGGGACCGCCTCACCCGGGATCGCGGAGTCGAGTACACCCGGCCCGCCGAGCTCGCGCCCGCCGAGCGGCTCTGGCGCTTCCTCGCCCGGCGCGCCGTGCCGCCCTACGAGGGCTGCGCGGTGGCCCCGCTCACCCTGCTGGCCTGGGCCTCCTGGGTGGCGGGGGACACCGCGACGGCCCGCGTCGTGCTGGGCCGCGTCCTCCGACTCGACCCGTCCTACCTGCTGGCCGAGCTGCTGTACGAGTCGTTGAACGACGGCATGACGCCCGACGCGCTGCTCGCGGCGGTCGAGGCGCAGCGTCGGCGGCGCGAGGCGGGCGGGCCCGTGCCGGCGCGCGGCGGCGAACCGGGTCCGGCGCCCACGGAGGGCCCGGGTGGCGACCAGGCGGGCCGCGGTGGGCCGTCGGGGCTGCCCGGGCCGGCAGGGGCCTCACGCCGCCGCCGGCCCGCCCGTCGGAAGGCCTCGAAGGCGGCTCAGGCCACGGCGGCGGCCGAGCGAGGCCCGGTCGGCCCCGACGAGCCGGCGCCGCGTCCGGACGGTCCGGGCCCGCTCGCCCTGCTGCCGGTGCCCGGGTGCGCTCCGGTGCCCCGGCAGCGGTCCGCCCGGGGTCTGCGGCTCGGTCGGGCGGCGGTGTCCCGGGCCGCCGCCGCACCGTCGGCCGCCGGGCGCCACCGGTGCCGGGGCATCCGGCGGGCGGCGAGGGGAGCCCACCATGCGCGCTGACCTCTCCGGGCGTCCTCCAGGGGCCGTCCGGAGCCTCGCCGCCCGGCCCGGGCGGGCTTCGCTAGGCCTCGCCGTGCGCCAGCTTGATCAGGCGGTCGAGCACCTTGCCGCCGCTCGCCCGAACGCCGTCGTGCTCCCACTCGTTGGTGATCCAGGTCCGCAGACCGCGTACCGCGCGGGCGGTCGCCAGCGAGTCGGCGGTGTCCACGTACATGTCGTCGTGGTAGACCGCCGCCACGACGGGGACGGTGTTGGCGGCCAGTCGTGCCGGGTCGTACAGGTCGGGCCAGTCGGTGCGGGCGGCCAGCAGGTCCGCGGTCTCCTTCAGCGGACGCAGCGCCGGGTCGGTGTCGAACATCCAGGGGTAGATCATCTCCCCGGTGAACAGCACCGGTGCGTCGGAGTCCAGCGCCGCCCGGGCGTCGAACTGCGGGAACTCCTTGCGGACCCGCTCGGCCGACCAGGCGGTGCCGCCCTGGTCCACCGAGCGCTGGCCGTAGATCGACTCGTGCAGCACGGCGTACAGGGGGCCCTCCGCGAAGGAGAGCTTGGCCTGGACACCGGCCAGGAAGGTGTCGGACAGCTCGGGGCCGGCCGCGCCGTCCACCCAGGCCTCCTCCAGCAGGTAGTGCAGGGTGCCGGAGCCGCTGCCGCCGCCGAGCATCAGCCCGAGGGCCTGGAACGCCTCGACGGTCAGCAGTCCGCCGTCGGGCAGCGTCGCGGGGGCGGCGGCGAGGTGCGCGGCGATCCGCCGTACCGCCTCGACGTCCTGCGGGAACCTGGCGTAGTGGTCCTCGTTCTTGTGGACCACCCGCGGGTAGGCGGCGCGGTAGACGTCGTCCGCCGAGCTGCCGAGGCCGGACAGGCCTCCGGTGATGAAGGCCTCGGCCAGGCCCTCGGGGGCGAAGGAGAGGTAGGTGAGGGTGCAGAAGCCGCCGAAGCTCTGGCCGAGCACGCTCCAGCGTCGGTCCGCGCCGAGCAGCTGGTGGCGGATCAGCTCGGCGTCCCGCACGATCGAGTCCGCGCGGAAGTGCGCCAGGTAGTCAGCCTGCTCCTGGGCACCGCCGCGCCGGGCGAGGGTCTGCCGGGTCGCGGGTGTGGAGCGACCGGTGCCGCGCTGGTCGAGCAGGAGCACTCGGTAGTCGTCGAGGGCGCGTTCCAGCCAGGCGTCGCGGCCGAGCGGGCGGGCGGCCTTGCCGCCGGGCCCGCCCTGGAGGAAGACCAGCCAGGGCAGGTCGGCCTGCTCGCGGCCGGCGGCCACCACCTCGCGGGCGTACACCTCGATCTGCTCGCCCTGCGGGTCGGCGTGGTCGAGAGGGGCCTGGAAGACGTGGTCGGTCGTAACAATCCCGGGCAGCCGGCTGACGGTGGACATGCAACTCCTCGGTCTCTGCTGGTCACAGCGGTCAGGTCGCGGCTCACGGGGTCACCGGGTGCGGGCGCCGCGACCCCCGCACCGTATCCTGACCGCGGTCGGGCACCGGTTCGACGGCCACCGCCCACTCGACCAGGCATACGATGCCGGGCCGGGGCGGGTTGCACGGCAGGCCGCGGGCCGGGACGCAGCCGCCACCACCCGACGGCGAGACCGCGCCGCCCTGGTGGCAGCCCGGTGACGGCCCGACCGTGACGGCTCGACGGCTGCGGCACGACCGCTCGGCGGGCCGGGCTCGACGGGCCGCACCCGTCGCCGGGCGTGACCTGGAGGCGGTGCGCGGCGTTCACCCCGGGGGGCCGGCGACCGGCCGACGGCCGTCCGGCGGCAGGTTCCGGGCGGACCGTTCGCCGAGCGGGGTGGCCACAGCACCGGGGCGCCGGAGCCTGCGGGGCCCGCCCGGGCCACCTGGCCCGGCCGCCGCCGCAGGCCCACGGGCCGGGCGTCACCGGCGCTCAGGGCCACCGGACCTGACGACGTACCGGGCGCCGTGGCGGGCCCGACGCGAAGGCGCGGCGCGCCGGTACCGGCCCGGTACCGCGCACCGCATGGCACGGCCCGGCACCGGGTACGGCCAGACACGGCACACCCGCCGACGGGGCACCCCGCCGGCCCGGCACCATCAGCACGCGATCGAGCGTGCTCGCGGCCCACCGGCCTGACCAGGCCACCGGACCGCCGAGGGGAGGAGAGTCCGGTGACCGCCATGAGGCCACCACAGGCCATGCCGGCCGAGAGCGTGGTCGGCGCGCCGAGACCGGTCGGCCGTCCCGACCAGGTCCAGACGGCCGGACCGACGGGGGCGCCCGTCGGCCCGAGTCGGCTCGCGGCCCCGCCAAGGCCGCAGCCCCCCGCCGTCCACCACGCGGTGCTCTGCGTCAACGCCCCTGCGATGGCCGCTTCCGGACCGGACGGCCAGCTGCGCGGCCACGGCCTGCACGGCTTCTACCGCAACGGCGTCCGGGTGCTCGCCCGGATGGAACTGCGTCTGGGCGGCATGGAGCCGCTGCCGCTCCAGGGCGCCCTGACCAGCACCGCGCAGGCCCGCTTCCTCGGCGCCGTCCGGCTCCCCGGCGACCTCGACCCGGACCCGGCGCTCACCGTCGAGCGGCTGCGCCACGCGGACGGGGTGGAGACCGTCATCGTGCGCAACACCGGCGGCCGGCCCGCCCGGCTGCCGATGGAGATCGCCCTCGGTACCGACCTCGGCCCGGTCGCCGAGATCGCCGCCGGGCACCGCCCGGCCGACCTGCCGGGCCAGGTGCAGTCCGCCGGGCTGCGCTGGGCCGGCCCAGCGCACAGCGCGGTGGTCAGCGCCAAGCCCTCCCCGCACGCGGTGCTGGCCGGGGCCGGGGTGCTCCGGTGGGACCTGGAGGTGCAACCCGGCGCCCGCTGGTCGGTCGAGCTGCGCGCCGAACTGGAGAGCACCGCCCCCGGCCCGCGGCCGCCCGGCGGGCGGGGCACGGGCGTGCCGCTGCCCTGGGCCGAACCGGAGGTCCGCAGCGACGATGCCCGGGCCGCCCTGCTGGTCACCCGCTCCCTGGACGCCCTCGGCGGGCTGCTGTTCGCCGATCCGGACCGCCCGACCGACCTCTACCCGGCCTCCGGCGCACCCTGGCGCTTCGGCCTCGCCCCGGCCGACGCGCTCTGGGCCGCCCGGCTCACCCTGCCGCTCGGCACCCGGCTCGCCGCCGGCACCCTGCGGGCGCTGGCCCGCCGTCAGCAGCCCGCCGCCGCCCCGGGCCGCACCGAAGGCCTGCTGCCGGGCGTCCTTCGGCACGGCGGCCCCGAGCTGCCGCCCACCTGCACCGCCACCGAGGCCACCCTGCTGTTCGTCACCGTGCTGGCCGAGGCCTGGCGCTGGGGCCTGCCCCGCGCGGAGACCGCCGACCTGCTCCCGGCCGCCGAGCGGGCCCTGGCCGCCCTCCGCGAGGGCCTGGTCGACGGTTTCGTCACCGACCTCAGCCGCCCGGCGGAGGACCGCGCCGCCCACCCGGTGGCCGCCCGGGCCGAGGTCCAGGCGCAGGCCCACCGCGCCGCCCTGCACGGCGCCGAACTGCTGGAGGCCTTCGGCCGCCCCGGCGCCGGGGAGTGGCGCGGCTGGGCCGCCGAACTGCGCGGGCGCTTCCGCGAGCGGTTCTGGATCGACGACCTCTCCGGCGGCCGCCCCGCCGCCGCGCTGGCGCCGGGCGGCCAGCCGTTGCCGGCCGTCGCCTCCTGCCTGGTGCACCTGCTGGACACCGGGCTCGCCGCCGACGGCGGTCGGCACGAGAGCCTGCTGGACCGGGAACAGACCCGGCTGCTGGCCCAGCGCCTGGCCGCGCCGGAGCTGGACAGCGGCTGGGGCCTGCGCACGCTCAGCGCCAAGTCCCCCCGATTCAACCCGCTGGGCCACCGCGGCGGCGCGGTGCGCGTCCACGAGACCGCGCTGGCGATCGCCGGGCTGGCCGAAGCCGGCCACGAGAACGAGGCCGGCGCCCTGCTGGAGGGCCTGCTCGCCGCGGCCGCCCACTACGAGGGGCGGCTGCCGGAGATGTACGCGGGGGAGCAGCGCATCCCCGGCTGCCCGCCGGTGCCGCACCCGGCCGCCTGCCGCCCGGCGGCGGTCTCGGCGGCCGGCGCCGCGCACGCGGTGTTCGCACTCGCCGGGGTCCGCCCCGACGTGCCGGGCGGCCGGGTCCTGGTCCGCCCGGCCAGCACCGCTCCGCTCGGCGAGCTGGAGCTGACCGGCCTGCGGGTCGCGGGCGAGCCCTTCTCGGTCCGGGTGAGCCGGATCGGCGTGGCGATGGTCGAGGAGGCCTCCGCGGAGCTGCAACTGGTCGCCCGCTGACACCCCTGCCCGGGCCCGCCCGGCTCCGGCGACACCTCAGGCGGGCCGTGCGCGGTCCGTGTACGGGCCTGTGCTTATCGTCAGAGAGACGACTATGATCGTCGCCATGTCGCGTTACGATCCGTCGGCCTTCCCCCCGTTCGCTGTCACGGTTGACCTGGTGGTGCTGACGGTGCGCGACCACGCGCTCTGCGCCCTGCTGGTCAGACGCGGTGAGCCGCCGTTCCAGGGGTACTGGGCACTGCCCGGCGGCTTCGTCCGCCCGGACGAGGGCCTGGCCGAGGCCGCCTCCCGGGAGCTGGCCGAGGAGACCGGCCTGCGCGCGCACTCCGCCCCGGGCCACGAGGCGGTCGGCCCCGGCGCGGCCGGTGCCCACCTGGAGCAGCTCGCCACCTACGGCCACCCGCAGCGCGACCCCCGGATGCGGGTGGTCAGCGTCGCCTACCTGGTCCTCGCCCCCGACCTGCCGACCCCCCGGGCCGGCGGCGACGCCAGCAGCGCCCGCTGGGCCCCGGTCGGCGAACTGCTCGGCCGGAGCCCGGTCGACGGCGTCCCGCTCGCCTTCGACCACGGGCTGATCCTCGCCGACGGCGTGGAACGCGCCCGCTCCAAGATCGAGTACTCCTCCCTCGCCACCGCCTTCTGCCCCACCGAGTTCACCGTCGGCGAGCTGCGCCGGGTCTACGAAGCGGTCTGGGGCGTGGTCCTGGACCCGCGGAACTTCCACCGCAAGGTCACCGGCACCCCCGGCTTCCTGCTGCCCTCCGGTGGCACGACGACCCGTCAGGGCGGCCGCCCCGCCCAGCTGTTCACCGCGGGCGGCGCGACCGTCCTCAACCCGCCCATGCTGCGCCCGGAGTCCTGACCCGGCCCCGGCCCGCCGCCGGCTCCCCCCGACCCGGGAATCGCAGGATCGGATTGTCCCCTGATCGGGTGAGGTGGGTGGCCGACGGGCCCGCGCCGCTCCCGTAATGCCCGGAATCTCCGTCACCGGCCCCTAATGTGCTGGCGCGGGGCCGTGCTGGCACGCGCCAACACACCAGGGGGCGCCCCGCGTCGGGCAGGTCGGCCGAGGGCATGGGAGCAGGCAGCGATGATCCAGATCACCGGACTGACCAAGGTCTACCGCAAGGGCGCGCCGCCCGCGGTGCTCGATCTGACCTTCGACGCCAGGCCCGGCATGGTGACCGCGCTGCTCGGCGCCGAGGGCGCAGGCAAGTCCACCGCGCTGCGGCTGATGCTCGAACTCGAACGCGGCCAGGGCATCACGCTCTTCGACGGCCGCACCTACCGCCGGCTGCGCCGCCCCGAGCGCGAGGTCGGCGTGCTGCTGCCCGGCCCCGGGCCGGGCGCGGCCGCCGTGGCGGGCCATCCGGGCCGCAAGGCTCACGGCCACCTGCGGATGCTGGCCGCGGCGGTCGGCGCCTCCGCACGGCGGGCCGACGAACTGCTGGAGCAGACCCGGCTGGCCGCCGTCGCCGGGCAGCGGCTGCGCAGCTTCTCGCCCGGCATGCACCGCCGGCTGGCCCTGGCCGCGGCCTTGCTCGGCGACCCCGGCACGCTGCTGCTGGACGCGCCGACCGAGGGACTGTCCCCGCGCAACGTCGAGTGGTTCCACTCCTTCCTGCACTCGTTCGGAGTCGCCGGCGGGACGGTCCTGGTGACCACCCGCACCCCGCAGGAGGCCGCGCAGCTCGCCGACCGGGTCATCACGCTGGACCGCGGTCGGCTGGTGGCGGACCAGCCGGTGGCGGAGTTCCGCCGGACCAGGCTCAGCCCCGAAGTGGCCGTCCGCGGGCCGCAGATGGCGCGGTTGGCCGACCTGTTGGTCGGTCAGGGCGCCGAGGTGCGGCGGGACGGCGGCGCGGGCCTCGCCGTGGCGGGCGTCGACCGTACCGAGATCGGTGAACTCGCCTATCGCCACGGCATCCTGCTGCACGAGCTGGCCGACCGGGTGGTCGAGCAGCCGGCGCCCCGGGTCGCCCTGCCGGTCGCTTCGGGCCGCTCCGGCCACCTCCGTGTCCAGTCGGGCCCCACCACCTCCGAACCGAGCCCCGAACGCGGCCCTGAACCCGGCTCCGAGCCCGCTCAGGACCCGGCCGCCGACGTCCCGGTCGTCACCGTCCCGCGCCACCGGGGCGCCCGCCGCTCGGAGGCCCGGCCGCCGGCCGCCCACCACCGGGACGAGGCGGCGCTGCCCACCCGCGCCCTGCCGGCCGCCTCGGCCGCGACCGCCCTCTCCGCCCTCGGTGCCACCACCCGCCGGGCCGAGCCCGCCGAGCCCACCCCGACCGTCGTCGTGGAGCGGCTGTTCCGTGACGGCCCCGGCGCCCTGGCCGGATCCGCGTCGGCCCTCGCCCCGACCCCCGACCCCGCTGCCGGCGCCGGGAAGTCCGCGCCCGACCCGACCAGGGGCCGCGAGAGCGCCGCCGACCTGCTGACCGACGACACCGTCCGCCTCGGCCGCCCGGCCGGGGCCCGGGCCGTGACCCCGGCCCCCGGCGTTCCCGTCAGCCCCGCCACCCCCGATGACCACCGGAGCGAGTGAACCGTGCGTGTCCTGGCCTACGAGCTGCGCCGCCTGCGCGGCCTGCGTTCCACCTGGCTGCTGCTCGCCGCCGTGCTGCTGTGCGACGCCGTCACGGCCGCCGTCCTGGCGAGCCAGGCCCCGGCCGGCCCGCTGGCCACCCCGGCCGGGGTGCGGCTGCTGACCGCCGCCGTACCGCTGATCCCGCTGCCGTTCGCCGCGTTGGGGGCCGGTGTGCTGGGCGCGCTCTCGTACGGGCACGAGGTGCGGCACCCGGGACTGCCGGCCTCCCAGGTGTCGTACCCGCGGCGGGTGCGGCTGCTGCTGGCCAAGCTGCTGGTGGTCGGTCCCGTCGCAGGGCTGCTGGCGCTGGCGACCCTGCTCCTCGACGCGGTGGCGGTGCAGCTGGCGCTGCCGGGCGGGGTGACGGTGGCCGCCTGGGTGGAGCCCTCGGCCTTGTCGGACCAGGTGTCGCGGGCGCTGGCCGCCACCGGGCTGTCCGACCTGGCCGACCTGCCGGGCCTGACCGACCTGCCGGGCGTGTTCGCCCCGGTGGCGCTGGCGGCCGGCCACGGGGTGCCGGCGGCCCTGCTGGCCTTCGTCCTGCTGACCGTCGTGGCGGGCTGGACCGGGGTGCTGACGGCGTCGCTGACCCGCAGCGCCTCGGTCGGGGTGCTGCTGTTGTGCGCGCTGCCGCCGCTGCTGGAGTCCGGTGTGGCGCTGCTGCTGCGGGAGATCGGCAGGCCGTGGCCGACCCGTGCGGCCGAACTGCTGCCGTTCCAGTCCGGTGTCGAATGGGCCTACGGCTGGGTTTACCGAGGGGAGCACGAGGCCGCGGCCGGGAACGCGGCGCTGACGGATCCGGCTCTGCTCGCGGCGGTGGCGGCGCCTGCGGCCGTCCTGCTGCTCGCGGCGCTCCTGGTGCAGGTCCGGCGGCGCGCGCTCTGACGCCGGGCGCCGAAGGGGGCGGCCGTGCCGAAGCATCAAGATCGACCAGCAGTGACCGTAATGCGCGGTTCTTCCTGATAAGAAGTCAATTATCCAGTCGCGGTCGATCACCCTTTCGTGTGCTTTTCACGAGAATTCTCAAGCTGCGCCTGCCGATCGCCGACAAAGGAGCTGTGAGTACCCTTGCGCACCCCACCATGACCCCCGCCCGTTCCGCCGACGGCCCCATTCACGGCCCCGGCGATCTGGACCGCTTCTCGTACGCCGACCGGCCGACTCCGCCGGCGCCCCGCTGGGAGGGCGCCGAGTCCGATCTCGCCCGGGTCGGTCGCAAGACCACCAGCAGCCGCGGCCGCGGTCTGCACGGCCAGCTGGTCCAGCAGCTCGGCCAGATGATCGTCTCCGGCGACCTGGGCGCCGACCGTCCGCTCGTGCCCGAGGAGATCGGCCAGCGGTTCGAGGTGTCCCGCACAGTCGTCCGCGAGTCGCTGCGCGTCCTGGAGGCCAAGGGCCTGGTCAGCGCCCGGCCGAACGTCGGCACCCGGGTCCGCCCGGTCGCCGACTGGAACCTGTTGGACCCGGACATCATCGAGTGGCGCGCCTTCGGCCCGCAGCGGGACGAGCAGCGCCGGGAGCTGTTCGAGCTCCGCTGGGCGATCGAGCCGCTGGCCGCCCGGCTCGCCGCCGGCCACGGCCGGGAGGACGTCCAGCAGCGGCTGGTCGAGCTGGTCGAGATCATGGGCCACGCCGCCGCCCAGGCCGACCTCTCCACCTACGCCCGGGCCGACGCCGAGCTGCACGGTCTGATCCTCCAGATGGCCGGCAACCGGATGCTGGAGCACCTGTCCGGGATCGTCGCCGGCGCGCTGCAGGTGTCGGGCGGCCCGGCCATCTCCTGCGAGCGAGCCTCCGAGTCCTCGGTCAGCCTGCACGCCCGGCTGGTGGACGCGCTGGGCACCGGCGACGGCACCGCGGGGGAGGCAGCGATGCGGGCGCTGCTCACCGTCCACCCCGAGATCGAGCCGTCCGTCCCCGCCCCTCGGGAGCACTGAGCGGGCCGTTCCGGTGAGCGGGCGCCCCGTCCGTCCTCCGTTCCTCCAGGGCCCTCCGGCCGCACCCGCGCGGCGCAGCCGGAGGGCTTCTGCACGCCGGCGGTCCGACCCGGACATGTGATGCCCAGTCCATGACAACAGGTTTCGGCGCGAGTGCGCGATGATGGATTCCGGCCCCGTGGCCGCGGGCGCCGAGTGGTGTGACCCGCGACACGAAGGCCATGCGTAACACTTGACGAGTAGCAGCGATGTCTCCTGAGCGGGAGCAGCTCCGGAATACTTCAACATGTCACAATGCTGTGTTGGTCCGCGGCGCTGCTGCCGTCCTGCAAACCCAGTCCTCAAGCCCGAGTCGGTCGGAATCGACACCGCGCGCCCGACGCGCGATTTCCTTCCCCGCCCGCTCGGGCGGCCGGTACGGGTTCGAGTCCACTCATCGTCCGAGAGGTTGTTCGTGTCGGCCAGCACATCCCGTTCGCTTCCCCCCGAGATCGCCGAGTCCGCAGCTCTGCTGGCGCTCATCGAGCGGGGCAAGGCCCAGGGGCAGATCGCCGGTGACGACGTGCGCCAGGCGTTCGAGGCGGACCAGATCCCGGTCACCAAGTGGAAGAACGTCATGCGCAGCCTCAACCAGGTGCTGATTGAGGAGGGGGTGGATCTCATGGTCAGCGCGGCCGAACCGGCCGGCGCCAAGCGCAAGAGCGTTGCTGCCAAGAGCCCCACCAAGCGCACCGCCACCAAGGCTGTCACCACCCGGAGCCCGGCCGCCCCCACGGCCCCGACCAAGCCGCCCGTGCGCATCGCGCCCGGTGCGCCCGTCGCGGCCCCGGCCGTGGCGGCCGCCACGGCGTCCGCCCCCACGGTGTCCGCCGAGATCACCTCGGAGACGACCGGGGTCGCCTCCGAGCTGAAGGCGGTCGCGAAGAAGGCCGCCCCGGCCAAGAAGGCCGCGGCCAAGAAGACCGCCGCGCCGGCCAAGAAGACCGCCGCCAAGAAGACCGCCGCCAAGGCGGGCAAGGGCGACGAGGAGCTCATCGGCGAGGAGGAGCTGCTCGAGGACGTCGCACTGCCCGGCGACAAGGCGGGCGAGGAGGCGGAGCCCGAGGAGGAGTCGCAGGGCTTCGTGCTCTCCGACGACGACGAGGACGACGCGCCGGCCCAGCAGGTCGCCGTCGCCGGTGCCACCGCCGACCCGGTCAAGGACTACCTGAAGCAGATCGGCAAGGTCCCGCTGCTCAACGCCGAGCAGGAGGTCGAGCTCGCCAAGCGCATCGAGGCCGGTCTGTTCGCCGAGGACAAGCTCTCGGCCGCCGACAAGCTCGCCCCCAAGCTCAAGCGCGAGCTGGAGATCATCGCCGAGGACGGCCGCCGCGCCAAGAACCACCTGCTGGAGGCCAACCTCCGCCTGGTGGTCTCGCTGGCCAAGCGCTACACCGGCCGCGGCATGCTCTTCCTGGACCTGATCCAGGAGGGCAACCTCGGTCTGATCCGTGCGGTCGAGAAGTTCGACTACACCAAGGGCTACAAGTTCTCCACCTACGCCACCTGGTGGATCCGCCAGGCGATCACCCGCGCCATGGCCGACCAGGCCCGCACTATCCGCATCCCGGTGCACATGGTCGAGGTCATCAACAAGCTGGCCCGCGTCCAGCGCCAGATGCTCCAGGACCTGGGCCGCGAGCCCACCCCGGAGGAGCTGGCCAAGGAACTCGACATGACCCCCGAGAAGGTCATCGAGGTCCAGAAGTACGGCCGTGAGCCGATCTCGCTGCACACCCCGCTCGGCGAGGACGGCGACAGCGAGTTCGGTGACCTGATCGAGGACTCCGAGGCGGTCGTCCCGGCCGACGCGGTCTCCTTCACCCTGCTCCAGGAGCAGCTGCACTCGGTTCTGGACACCCTCTCCGAGCGCGAGGCCGGCGTGGTCTCGATGCGCTTCGGCCTGACGGACGGTCAGCCGAAGACGCTCGACGAGATCGGCAAGGTGTACGGGGTCACCCGTGAGCGCATCCGCCAGATCGAGTCGAAGACCATGTCGAAGCTGCGCCACCCGTCGCGTTCCCAGGTGCTGCGCGACTACCTGGACTGATCCGGCCGGTACGGCCGCAGGCGTGTGACGAAGGCCCGGAGCCCCACGGCTCCGGGCCTTCGCCGCTGTCCGGGCGGGTCAGCGTCCGGGTGGCCGTTGTCCCTCGTCCGGGTGGCGGTGCGGCGGGAAGCGGTCGCACCGCGTAGTCGATCACCTACGCTGTGGCGGTTGCCTGCTGCCGAGCCGACTGGAGTCACGGTGCTGCCCAACCCGGACCGCGCTGCCCTGCCGACCCCCGCCCCGCCCCCGGCGAGCCCGGCGGCCGCCCGTGCGGGCCGCCGCCGACGGGCCGCCGTACTGGCGCTGCTGGCCGCCGTCCCCGTCCCGCTGGTCGCGCTCGGTACGGCCGGTCCGGCCGGGGCGCAGCGCCGGGTGGTCGGCGGCACCGCCGAGACCACCGTCGACCACCCGTGGGTGGTGGCGCTGTCCAGCCGCCAGCAGTTCGGCAGCGGCCGCTCCGGCCAGTTCTGCGGGGGAGCGCTGGTCACACCGACCAAGGTGGTGACGGCCGCGCACTGCTTCTACGACGAGTCCAGGGGCGCCAAGGTGGACCGGCCGGGCCTCAAGGCCGTCATCGGCCGGGACGACATGCGCAGCTCGGCCGGCCGCGAGGTGCCCGTCCGGTCGGTCTGGATCCACCCCGACTACTCGTTCACCGCCAACCTGAACGACGTCGCCGTGCTCACCCTCGCCGACCCCCAGGACTCCCGGCCGGTGATCGACCTGGTCGGCCAGGGCGAGACCGAGCCGTACGCGGCCGGGACCGCCGCGCGGGTCTTCGGCTGGGGCGACACCACCGGGCGCGGCGACTACTCGCCCACGCTGCGTGGCGTGGAGGTGCCGATCATCGCGGACCAGACCTGTGCGCAGGCCTACCCGGGCGGGCAGGACGGCAAGTTCGACGCCCGGGGCATGGTGTGCGCGGGGGAGGAGAAGGGCGGCAAGGACGCCTGCCAGGGCGACAGTGGCGGCCCGCTGGTCGTCGGCGGCCGACTGGTCGGCCTGGTCTCCTGGGGGACGGGCTGCGCCGAGGCGGCCCACCCGGGCGTCTACACCAGGGTGGCGTCCGTCGCGGACGCGGTGCGCTCGGTGCTGTGAGGGCCGCCGACGCCGTCGCCGGTGACCAACTGGTCACGTTCTGAAGCCTTATGGATGCGGAGCGTGCCGGTCTCCGGGAACAGCAGAGCCGGGCGACCAGCCCCCGAGGGGACCTGTCGCCCGGCTCACCGGTCGCGCGGAGTGCGCGACCGGACACACAGCTCGACGCCGACTGCTGGTGTGGCGCCTTGGATCAGCGCTCTTCTTCGGCGGCCGTGGCGTTGGTGGTGCCGCTGAGACGGCCGCTCTCGTCCTGTATCTCCACGGCGATCTTCTTGAGCTCGGGCTCGAACTTCCGGCCGTGGTGGGCACAGAAGAGCAGCTCTCCGCCGCTGGCGAGTACGACGCGCAGGTAGGCCTGGGCGCCGCAGCGGTCGCAGCGGTCAGCCGCGGTGAGCGGGCTCGCAGGTGTCAGAACAGTAGTCACGTCGCCTCTTCTCTAGCTCGACGAGCTGTCGTACCAGGGTCAACATCCAACCAGGCCGAAAACGTTCCCGCTCGTGGCTTTTCTTCTCTGAGGATTCTGCTGTGTTGATGAGGACGTGCCCCGGGGGCCGGTGGTTCATGCGTACCGAATCCCAGGATCCGCCCGTCCCTCGAACGCCCGATCGGGACCGGGTGCGAGGTCCGCGTAGCATAATCCTCTGCCGGGTTGGAGCATAAGCCCCGTCCCGGGCCCCGGTAGCCTGCATAACGGCAGTTCCGGAGCCTGTGCCAGGCCCCACGATCCGCCAGGACCGGTGGTACCGGGAGGAGATGGCGCCCCGGGGTCCGGACACCGGAGCGGTCCTTGTTCGCGCAGCGCGTACAAGCTGCGCGAGGGCGGCCCGCCGTGCTGTGCACCCAGCGGAGGGGTGCGAGCACACCGGGCGACGGCTGTCGGTGCGGCGTGCTGCACTGGCGGATGGTCCGGATGCGTCCCGATGTGACCGATGAGACAGAACTTCACCGAGGAGAGTGCCGCGTGAGTGCCGAAACGACCGTGCCGTCCGCACTGCTGGCCGGCGACGACGGTTCCAACTACACCGCTCGGCACCTGCTCGTCCTGGAGGGACTGGAGGCGGTCCGCAAGCGCCCCGGCATGTACATCGGCTCGACGGACAGTCGCGGCCTGATGCACTGCCTCTGGGAGATCATCGACAACTCCGTCGACGAGGCGCTGGGCGGTTACTGCGACCGCATCGAGGTCCTGCTGCACCCGGACTCCTCGGTCGAGGTCCGCGACAACGGGCGCGGCATCCCGGTCGACGTCGAGCCCAAGACCGGGCTGTCCGGCGTCGAGGTCGTGATGACCAAGCTGCACGCCGGCGGCAAGTTCGGCGGCGGCTCCTACGCGGCCTCCGGCGGCCTGCACGGCGTCGGCGCCTCCGTGGTCAACGCCCTCTCCGCCCGGCTGGACGTCGAGGTCGACCGCAGCGGGCACACCCACGCGATCAGCTTCCGCCGCGGCACCCCCGGCATCTTCACCGAGGCCAGCCCGGACGCGCCCTTCGAGCCCGCCAACGGCCTGACCAAGACCCGCAAGGTGCCCAAGGCCCGCACCGGCACCAGGATCCGCTACTGGGCCGACCGGCAGATCTTCCTCAAGGACGCCCGGCTCTCCCTGGAGCACCTGCACAGCCGCGCCCGGCAGACGGCCTTCCTCGTCCCCGGCCTGACCATCGTCGTGCGTGACGAGCGCCTCACCGAGAGCGAGCAGGTCGAGGAGTCGGTCTTCCGCTTCGACGGCGGCATCGCCGAGTTCTGCGAGTTCCTGGCGCCCGACAAGCCGGTCTGCGACGTGCTGCGGCTGCGCGGCGAGGGCACCTTCAAGGAGACCGTGCCCGTCCTGGACGAGCTCGGCCACATGACCCCCACCGAGGTCACCCGGCAGCTCGGCGTGGACATCGCGCTGCGCTGGGGCGCCGGTTACGACACCACCCTGCGCTCCTTCGTCAACATCATCGCCACCCCCAAGGGCGGCACCCACATGACCGGCTTCGAGCGCTCGCTGGCCAAGACCGTCAACGAGGCGCTGCGCGCGGCCAAGCTGCTGCGCGTCGCCGAGGACGACATCACCAAGGACGACGCCACCGAGGGCCTCACCGCGGTGGTCACCGTCCGGCTCGCCGAGCCGCAGTTCGAGGGCCAGACCAAGGAGGTGCTCGGCACCTCGGCGGCCAACCGGATCGTCGCCGCCGTCGTCGCCAAGGAGCTCAAGGCCTTCCTCACCTCGGCCAAGAAGGACCAGAAGCTCCAGGCCCGGGCCGTGCTGGACAAGGTCGTCGCGGCCGCCCGCACCCGGGTCGCGGCCCGCCAGCACAAGGAGGCCCAGCGCCGCAAGACCGCGCTGGAGACCAGCTCGCTGCCGGCCAAGCTGGCCGACTGCCGCAGTGACGACGTCGACCGCAGCGAGCTCTTCATCGTCGAGGGAGACTCCGCGCTCGGCACCGCCAAGCTCGCCCGCAACTCCGAGTTCCAGGCGCTGCTGCCGATCCGCGGCAAGATCCTCAACGTGCAGAAGGCCTCGGTGAGCGACATGCTCAAGAACACCGAGTGCGCCGCGATCATCCAGGTGATAGGGGCCGGTTCGGGCCGCACCTTCGACATCGACCAGGCCCGCTACGGCCGGGTCATCTTCATGGCCGACGCCGACGTCGACGGCTCGCACATCCGCACCCTGCTGCTGACGCTGTTCCACCGCTACATGCGGCCGATGGTCGAGCAGGGCCGGGTCTTCGCCGCCGTGCCGCCGCTGCACCGGATCGAGCTCACCAACCCCAAGCGCGGCCAGGAGAAGTACCACTACACCTACTCCGACGCCGAACTGCGCTCCACCCTGCTGGAGTTCCAGCGCAAGGGGCAGCGCTGGAAGGAGCCGGTGCAGCGGTACAAGGGTCTGGGCGAGATGGACGCCGACCAGCTGGCCGAGACCACCATGGACCCGCGCCACCGCACGCTGCGCCGGATCAACCTGGGCGACCTGGAGCAGGCAGAGCGGATCTTCGACCTGCTGATGGGCAACGACGTCGCCCCGCGCAAGGAGTTCATCGTGGACTCGGCGGCCACCCTGGACCGCTCCCGCATCGACGCCTGAGGCCTTCGGAGTCCTCCGGCGCGAGGGCGTCCGGGGCCTTCGGAGTCCTCCGGCGCGAGGGCCCTCCACCCACGGGTGGAGGGCCCTCGCGCTGCCGGTTCCACCTGTGGTCCACCCCGGCGCCGATCAACCGGGGGCGCCGGATCCGTAGCGTCGGAGAGGTCAGTACAAGCCTCCTGTCGGGACGGAGAACTCCGATGACCGCCCTCGTCAACATCGTCGTGATCATCGCGGTGATGGTCCTCGTGGTCCAGCGCCAGATGCGCGCCCAGCGCCTGGACACCGAGCGCCGCTTCTGGCTGCTCCCGCTGATCCTCGGCGCGCTCGCGCTGCGCGACCCGCAACTCATCGACCACCAGCACACCGCGCTGTCCGCGACCCTGGTCGGGTGCGGCCTGGCGGCGGTGGTCGCGATGGGCTCCGTCTGGGGCTGGACCGTGCGGTTGTGGCGGGCCGGGGACGGCTCGGTCTGGGCCAAGGGCACCAAGGCCACGGTGGCCGCCTGGGTCGGCATGATCGCCATCCGGCTCGCCCTGTACGGCATCGGCGCGGCACTGCACGTCCACCAGGCGGGCAGCGCGCTGCTGCTGGGGCTGGCGGTCCTGCTGCTGACCCGCTCGTTCGTGGTGAACTGGCGGGCACGGGCCCTGGACCTGCCGCGACAGGCCGCCGTACCGCGCTGACCGCGCTGACCGCCCTGCCGGGGCCTGCCGGGCCCGCTGTCCGAGAACGTCGAGGAGGCACCTGTGGCCGAGTGGTACTGGACCCGCTGGCCGGCCCGCGAGGGGCTGGAGCGCGAGGCCGGGAGATGGCCGCGGCGGGCCCTCGCCCTGCTCGGCCGCACCGTCCTGCTGGTCGTCGTCTGCTGGGGGACGTTCTCCGGCGGCAAGTACACGGGCTGGGCGGTGGTGGTCGTGGCGGCCGGACTGCTCGGGGTCGCCGCCCTGGCCGCCGGCTACCTCCGCGCCACCCGGGAACAGCGCCTGGCGCTCTCGCTGGGCCTGGCCGTCGCCCTGCTCGGCAGCGCCTGGCTGGCCAACTGGGGGCAGGCCTACCTGCTGGCCGACTTCATCTGGTGCGGGCTGACCGTGATCGGGTTGGTCCGGCTGCCGGCCGCGCCCGGCCTGCTCACCGCGGCGGCCGCGCTGGGCTCGTACACCGCCGCGAGCTGGGCGAGCTGGGTGAGTGTCTTCGCCACCGTCGGCGGGCTCAGCCTGCTCGGCTACCTGCTGCGGCTGGACGTCGAGGCCCGCGGCACCGCCCGCCAGCTGCTCACCCAGGAGCGCGCCGCCCGGGCCGCCGAGGCGGAGAGCGCGGCGCTCGCCGAACGGGCCAGGATCGCCCGGGAGATCCACGACGTGCTCGCGCACAGCCTCTCCGCGCAGCTCGTCCACCTGGAGGCGGCCCGGCTGATGCTGGACGCCGGCACCGACCGCGGGCAGATCCGTGAACGGGTCGTCGCCGCCCGGCGGATGGCCCAGGACGGGCTGGTCGAGACCCGGCAGGCGCTGTCCGCGCTGCGCGGCGAGCTCACCCCGGTCGGCGAGTTCCTGGTGGAGCTGACCGCGCGGGAGCGGGCCGCGCTCACCGTCACCGGCACGCCCCGGCCGCTCGCCGCCGAGGCCGCCCTCGCGGTGCGGCGCACCGCGCAGGAGGCGGTGACCAACGTCCGCAAGCACGCGCCAGGCGCCCGGTGCACCGTCGAACTGCGCTACCTGCCGGAGGCGGTGGAACTGGAGGTGCGCAACTCCCGCCCTCCGCGCGGCGAACCGTCCGGGGAGCTGGCGGCCAGCGGCAGCGGGTACGGTCTGCTGGGGATGCGCGAACGCGCGGAACTGCTCGGCGGCACCCTGCTGGCGGGCCCCGAGGACGGAGGGTGGCGCGTGCTGCTGCAGGTGCCGGCATGAGCGAGCGCGGCGGGCTCATCATCAGCAGGTGCGGATTTCGCGAAGCGACTGCCGACCGGAGCGGGGCGGTCGCATGAGCGAGGCGGAAGTCACCAGGGTGCTGGTGGTGGACGACCAGACGGTGGTGCGCGAGGGCATCGTGATGCTGCTGGGGCTGCTGCCCGGCATCGAGGTGGTCGGCGCGGCGGCGGACGGGGAGGAGGCCGTCGCCCTGGTGGAGCGGTGTCACCCGGACGTGGTGCTGATGGATCTGCGGATGCCGCGCGTCGACGGCGTCGAGGCGACCCGGCGGATCCGGGCCGCGCACCCGCAGACCGAGGTGGTGGTGCTCACCACCTATGCCGACGACGACTCGCTGTTCCCCGCTCTGCAGGCCGGGGCGCGCGGCTACCTCACCAAGGACGCCGGCGGCGAGGAGATCGCCCGGGCGATCGCGGACGTCCGCGCGGGGGCGGCCGGGCTCTCGCCGCAGATCCAACTCCGTTTGCTGGAAAGGCTTTCCGGGCCTTCGACCGGATCCGCGCCAGGGGTCGGGAAGCCGGTCGGGCGGCCGGGGGAGCTCCCGGACGGGCTGACCGCCCGGGAGGCGGAGGTGCTGGCGCTGATCGCCGAGGGGCTCTCCAACGCCGAGATCGCCCAGCGGCTGTTCGTCAGCCAGGCCACCGTGAAGACGCACATCAACAACCTGTTCGCCAAGACCGCGGTGCGGGACCGGGCACAGGCGGTCTCGTACGCCTTTCGACACGGGATCACCGGTACGCAGCAGTAGTCGGATGAGCGTCTGTCGGATGATCGATCACCTCATCGAGTGAAGGTATCGGCAATGGTCAGAGGGGCTGTCCGGCGGCCGCCATCATGGTTGGGGTCAGAGTGCCCGCCGGTCCAGGAGCAGTTGTGCCACAGCA
This sequence comes from Kitasatospora sp. NPDC094016, assembly GCF_040304045.1. Classification (NCBI taxonomy): domain Bacteria; kingdom Bacillati; phylum Actinomycetota; class Actinomycetes; order Kitasatosporales; family Streptomycetaceae; genus Kitasatospora; species Kitasatospora sp. NPDC094016. The sequence goes on along the minus strand of NZ_JBEOUK010000017.1, from coordinate 39,748 downwards.
GCAGACGAGCAGTCCCGGACAGGGGCAGCGATTTGACTGGTGGGCCGCTCCGGCCGCCGCCACCGCCTCCGACCGGCCGGACGTGCCCGGCCACCCGGCGGTACCGGCCCAGTCGGCCCCCAGCCGCGCGGTCCAGCCGGTACCGGCCGAGCGGGCGCCCGTCCGGGCCGCCGCCCCCGCCCAGCCCGCCGTCGAACCGGCGGCTGCCCCCCGGCCCCTGGTGCCCGCCACCGACAGCACCGAGGTGTACCGGGCCGTCCAGCGCAGCGACGCCTTCCAGGACATCCGCCGCAGCTACCGCTCGTTCGTCTTCCCGGTCAGCGGAGCCTTCCTCGGCTGGTTCCTGATGTACGTCGCCGCGCAGGCCGCCGCCCCCGGCCTGATGCGCAGCCAGGTGGCCGGCCCGCTCAACGTGGCCTGGCTGCTGGGCCTGCTGCAGTTCGCCTCGACCTTCCTGCTCACCTGGCTCTACGCCCGCAACGCCCGGACCAAGCGCGACCGCGCCGCCCTGGGCCTGCGCTGGGACACCCAGGACCAGCTGCGATGACGACCACGATCACGACCGCGGCGACGACCACGATGACGACCGCCACCCCGCCCCCCGTCGCCCCCACCGGCGACCACCACGACCTCGCGATCGCGCTGTTCGCCGTCGTCGTCCTGGTCACCCTGGCGATCACCCTCTGGGTAGGCCGCCGGGGCAGCGCCACCGAGGACTTCTACGCCGGCGGCCGCGACTTCACCCCGCTGCAGAACGGCTTCGCGCTCTCCGGCGACTACCTCTCCGCCGCCTCCTTCCTCGGCGTCGCCGGGCTGATCGCGCTGTACGGCTACGACGGCGTGCTCTACAGCATCGGCTTCCTGGTCGCCTGGCTGGTGGTGCTGATGCTGGTCGCCGAACTGGTCCGCAACGCCGGCCGGTACACCCTCGCCGACGTGCTCGCGCTGCGGCTGCGCCGCCGCAAGGTCCGGGCCGCGGCCGGTGGCGCCAGCGTCGTCGTCACCCTGCTCTACCTGGTCGCCCAGATGGTCGGCGCGGGCTCGCTGGTCGCCCTGCTGCTCGGCACCAACAGCGCCCAGGCCCGGACCTGGACCATCGTCGCCGTCGGCGGACTGATGATCGTCTACGTCACGATCGGCGGGATGCGGGCCACCACCTGGATCCAGATCGTCAAGGCCTTCCTGCTGATCGCCGGCTCGGTGCTGCTCACCGTGCTGCTGATGGTCCGCTTCCACGGCGACGTCGGCGAGCTGATGCGCCAGGCCGCCCAGCACAGCGGCGCCGGGCGGCGCTACCTCGAACCCGGTCTCAAGTACGGCGCCACCTTCACCAGCCGGCTCGACTTCTTCAGCCTGGGCCTCGCCCTGGTGCTCGGCACCGCCGGACTGCCGCACATCCTGTCCCGCTTCTACACCGTGCCCACCGCGCGGGCCGCCCGTCGTTCCACGATGTGGGCGATCGGCCTGGTCGGCGGCTTCTACCTGATGGCCATCGCGCTCGGCCTGGGCGCGACCGCGCTGGTCGGCTCGGCGGAGGTGCGGCACGCCAACTCGGCCGGGAACACCGCCGTCCCGCTGCTCGCCCTGGTGCTCGGCGGCGGCAACGGCAGCACCGGCGGGGTGGTGCTGTTCGCGCTGATCTCGGCGATCGCCTTCGCCACCATCCTCGCCGTGGTCGCCGGGCTCACCCTGGCCTCCTCGGCGGCCTTCGCCCACGACATCTGGGCCGGCGCCTGGCGCGGCCGGCCGCGGCGGCGCCCCTTCCGGCGGCGCGCCGCCGTCCCGGCCTCCCGGCCGGGGGCCGCGGCGGAGGCCGAGCCGACGGGCGAGGCCAGCGAGCGCCAGGAGGTCTGGGTGGCACGGTTCGCGGCCGTCGGGATCGGCGCGGCCGCGATCGCGATCAGCCTCTACGCCCAGCAGCTGAACGTCGCCTTCCTGGTCGGCCTGGCCTTCGCGGTGGCGGCCTCCAGCAACCTGCCCGTCCTGCTGTACAGCCTGTTCTGGTCGCGGTTCACCACCCGCGGCGCGGTCTGGTCGGTGTACGGCGGACTGGTCCCGGCGATCGTGCTGGTCGTCTTCTCCCCGGTGGTCTCCGGCACCAAGGTGGCGCTCTTCCCCGGCGTCGACTTCCACTGGTTCCCGCTGGAGAACCCCGGCATCATCTCCATCCCGCTCGGCTTCCTGGCCGGCTGGATCGGGACGATCACCTCGCCCGAGCCGGCCGACGCGGACCGCTTCGCCGAGCTGGAGGTGCGCGCCCTCACCGGTGCGGGCGCGGCCTGAGCGCCGCGCCCCGGGGAACCCCGGCGGGCCTGGGGCCGCCGGGGTTCCCCCACGTCCGGGCGCGGTGTCAGGCCCGGACCGCCAGGCCGTAGCGGTGCTCGGGGCGGCCGGTGTCGCCGTAGCGCAGGGTCAGCCGCAGCCGGTTGTCCCGCTCCAACTGCTTGAGGTAGCGCTGCGCCGTCGAGCGGCTGAGCCCGGTGGCGTCCGCGACCTCCTGCGCGGACAGCGGGCGGCCCGCCTGGCGCAGCACCCCCAGCACCAGGTCGGTGGTGGGCGCCGAGTGCCCCTTCGGCAGCGGGCCGGCCGGGGCGGCGGCGCTGCGCAGGGTGGCGAACAGCCGGTCCACCTCGTCCTGGCCGGCCTCCCGGGCCGCCGGGCCGGCCAGCGCGTGCCGCAGCTGCGCGTACGCGACCAGCTTGTCCCGCAGGCCGGCGAAGGTGAACGGCTTGACCAGGTACTGCAGCGCGCCGTGCTGCATCGCGGCGTGCACCGTCGACACGTCCCGGGCGGCCGTCACCATCATCACGTCGCAGGCCACCTGTCGGTCCCGCAGCCGGCGCACCAGCGCCAGGCCGGTCTCGTCCGGCAGGTGGTGGTCGAGCAGCAGCAGGTCCACCGGGCGGCGCTCCAGCGCGGCCAGCGCCTCCCCGGCCGAGTGCGCGGTGCCGGTCACCCGGAAGCCCGGCACCTTGGCCACGTACGCGGCGTGCACGTCCGCGACCCGGAAGTCGTCGTCCACCACGAGTACGTCGATCATCAGGCCTCCACGAGCTGAGTGGTGAGCAGGGCCTCGGGCAGCTCGACCGTGAACCGGGCGCCGCCGAGCGGTCCCGCGTCGAGCACGATCCGGCCGCCGGTCCGTTCGACCAGCCGCCGCACCATCGCCAGCCCCAGCCCGCGCGGACGGTGCGCGGGCGCGTCCTTGCTGGTCCACCCCTCCTCGAAGACCTGCTCGCGCAGCTCCTCCGGCACGCCCGGGCCGCTGTCCGCGACCTGGAGCAGCAGCGTGGAGCCGGCCGCCGCCAGCGTCACCTCCAGCCGCCCGCCCCCACCCGCCGCGAGCGCGTCCACCGCGTTGTCGATCAGATTGCCGAGCACCGTCACGAGCGCCCGCGCGTCCACCACCGCGTCCGGCAGGTGCGCCGCCGGGGCCAGCGCCAGCCGCACCCCGCGTTCGCCCGCCACCGCCGTCTTGCCCGCCAGCAGCGCCGCGACGTGCGGATCCTGCACCTGCTCGGCGATCCGCGCCGCGACCACCGCGTGCGAACCGGACTGCTCCGAGATGAACGCCACCGCCTGCTCGTGGCGGCCCAGCTCCAGCAGGCCCAGCAGGGTGTGCATCCGGTTGGCGTGCTCGTGGTCCTGGGCGCGCAGTGCCTCGGTCAGGCTTCGGGTGGTGTCCAACTCGCGGACCAGCGACTCCAGTTCGGTCCGGTCGCGAAGCGTCACGACCGCGCCGCCCTCGGCCGTGCTCATCCGGTTGACCACCAGCACCCGGTCGTCCCGGACCGCGGGCAGGTCGGCGCCGGTGATCCGCCCGGTCAGCACGTCCGCCAGCCGGCCCGGCGGCAGCACCGCGTGGATCGGCCGCCCGGTGCAGTCCTCCGGCAGACCGAGCAGCCGCACCGCCTCGTCGTTGGCCAGCCGGATCCGACCGTGCTCGTCCAGCGCCACCATGCCCTCGCGGATGCCGTGCAGCATCGCCTCCCGCTCGACCAGCAGCGCCGAGATGTCGGCCAGCGCGATGTTGTGGGTGCGGCGCTTCAGCCGCCGGGCCAGCGCCAGCGTGGCGACCGTCCCCGCGGCCAGGCCCGCGCCCGCGCACAGCAGGATCCCGGTGAGCATCTTCAGCAGCCGGCGGCGGATCGAGTCGTCGCTGATGCCGACCGACACCTCGCCGACGATCCGGCCGTCCGCGACCCGCAGCGGCACCTTGCCGCGCGCGGTGCGGCCCAGCGTGCCCTGCTGCATCGCGGTGACGCTGAGCCCGCTGAGCGCCGGCTCCGGATCGGTGCTGACCCGGTGGCCGATCCGCCCCGGGTCGGTGTGCGAGAGCCGGATCCCGTCCAGGTCGGTGACCACCACGAAGCTCGCGCCGGTGGCCAGCCGGATCTGCTCGGCGTTGCGCTGCGCGGTCGCCGAGTCCCGGGCGTCGGCCGCTCGGGCGATCGCCTCGTCGGTGGCGGTGGCCTGGGCGATCGACAGCGCCCGCTGCATCGCGTCGTGGTCCAGCTCGCTGCTGACCGGGGCCAGGAACAGGCCGGCGGTCACGGTGGTGACACCGACGGTGACGACGGTCTGGCTCAGCAGCAGTTGCGCGAAGACCCGGCGGGGCCAGCGGGGCAGCTTCATCCGGGCCTCCTCTCGGCGGCTGTGGGGGCGGGTACGTCAGGGTCGGGACACCCTACGTTTCCGGCGTGTTTCTGTCAGCCGCGTCCCCGCAGTTGTAGCGGAAGCAAAAGGAGCAGAACACCCCTCAATGCGGAGAAACCGCAGTACGCCGAGAAGGCTCCCGCCCGGGCCGGGCCCGCTCCTACCTTTCCGGGGCAAGCACAGACCCGGGAGGATCGAATGAGCACAACCCCGGCGATCGAGCTGACTGGCGCGACGAAACGGTTCCGCACCCCGTCCGGGGCCCTGCACACCGCCGTCCGCGATCTCGATCTGACCGTCGCCCAAGGCGAGTTCGTCGCCGTCGTCGGGCCCACCGGCTGCGGCAAGTCCACCACGCTGACGCTGGTCAGCGGCCTGGAGGAGCCCACCGAGGGCGAGGTCCGGGTGGACGGAGAGCCGGTCCGCGGGATCCACCCCAAGGTCGGTTTCGTCTTCCAGCAGGACGCCGTCTTCCCCTGGCGCACCGTCCTGTCCAACGTGATGGCCGGGCCGCGCTTCCGCGGGGTGCCCACCGCCGAGGCCAGGGAACGGGCCCGGGACTGGCTGGGCCGCGTCGGCCTCGCCGCCTTCGAGGACCGCTACCCGCACCAGCTGTCCGGCGGCATGCGCAAGCGCGTCGCGCTCGCCCAGACCTTCGTCAACGACCCGGACATCCTGCTGATGGACGAGCCGTTCTCGGCGCTGGACGTGCAGACCCGCGCCCTGATGTCCGACCAGCTGCTGGAGCTGTGGGCCGGGACCAGGTCCTCCGGGAACGCCGCGTCGGTCGTCTTCGTCACCCACGACCTGGACGAGGCCATCGCGCTCGCCGACCGGGTCGTCGTCATGACGGCCGGACCGGCCACCGTCAAGGAGATCTTCACCGTCGACCTGCCACGACCGCGCACCGTGGAGGCCGTCCGGCTGGAACCGAGGTTCGTCGAGCTGTACCGCGAGATCTGGGCCTCGCTCGGCGAAGAGGTACGCATCACCCGGGAGAGAGGAGCGGGTCGTGCCGCTTGAGACCGCGTCGGCCGTCACCGACAAGCCCCCGGCGGCCGCCCCCGCCAGCCGTACCGAGGCCCGCGAACGGGCCGCCCGCAACCGGAGGCTGACCGTCTACGGGGCCCGGGTCGCCGTCCTGGTCGCCTTCCTCGGACTGTGGGAGATCTGCGCCCGCACCGACGTCATCGACCCGTTCAACTTCTCGCAGCCGTCGAAGATCTGGAACCAGATCTGGCAGTGGATCACCCACGGCACCGCGCAGGGCTCGCTCGGCGAACAGATCGGCTACACCCTCTACGAGGCCCTCACCGGCTGGGTGATCGGCGTCATCTGCGGTGTGCTGCTCGGCATCGCGCTCGGCCGGGTCCGCTTCCTGGCCGACGTGTTCGGGCCCTACATCAAGGTGCTCAACGCCATCCCGCGGATCGTGCTCGCCCCGATCTTCCTGATCTGGTTCGGCCTCGGCCCGGCCTCCAAGGTCGCCTCCGCCGTCGTCCTGGTGTTCTTCCCGGTGTTCTTCAACGCCTTTCAGGGCGCCCGCGAGGTGGACCGAAACCTCGTCTCCAACGCCCGCATCCTCGGCGCCGACGGCCGCAAGGTCACCCTCCAGGTGGTCATCCCCGCCGCCACCACCTGGATCTTCACCAGCCTGCACGTCAGCTTCGGCTTCGCCCTGATCGGGGCCATCGTCGGCGAGTACATCGGCGCCACCAAGGGGCTCGGCCTGCTCGTCGCCGCCGCCCAGGGCACCTTCAACGCGGCCGGCGTGTACGCCGCCATGACCATCCTCGCCGTCGTGGCGCTGCTCACCGAGGGGCTGCTGACCTTCGCCGAGAAGAAGCTGTTCCGCTGGAAGCCCGCCGACGCGGGCGACGGCCGCTGAATCCCACCCCCTGCGCCGCGAACCCCCTGCGCCGCGAGCCCCCTGCGCCGCGAACCCCCCGCGCCGCGAGCCCCCTGCGCCGAGAACCCCCCGCGCGGCTGACCCCCCTGCGCCGCTGATCCCCCTCGCAGAGAGAGGCACCCCCACCCATGCGCCCGAACCCGATCGGCAGACCCGCCGCGGCCGCCCTCGCCGCCGTCCTGCTCCTCCCGCTCTCCGCCTGCGCCAACGACGCCGCCACGACCACCCACGGCGCCGCCGCCCCGGCCGGCCGGCAGGTCGACGGACCCAAGGTCAAGATCATGGTCGGTGGCCTGGACAAGGTCATCTACCTGCCCGCGATGCTCACCCAGCGGCTCGGCTTCTTCGCCGACGCCGGCGTCAACGTCGAGCTGATGAGCGAGCCCGCCGGCGTCAACGCCACCACGGCGCTGCTCGCCGGCGACGTCCAGGGCGCCGTGGGCTTCTACGACCACACCATCGACCTCCAGGCCAAGGGCAAGATCGTCGAGTCCGTGGTGCAGTTCTCCCAGGCCCCCGGCGAGGTCGAACTCGTCTCCACCAAGCAGGCCGACGCCATCAGGTCCGGCGCCGATTTCAAGGGCAAGAAGCTCGGCGTCACCAGCATCGGTTCCTCCACCGACTTCCTCACCAAGTACCTCGCCGTCAAGAACGGCACGGCCGTCAGCGAGTTCAGCCCGATCGCGGTCGGCGCCGGCCAGACCTTCATCGCCGCGCTCCAACAGGGCAGCATCGACGGCGGGATGACCACCGACCCGACCGTCGCCAACGTCCTCGACAAGGGCCTCGGCAAGATCCTCTACGACATGCGCACCCCCGAGGGCTCCCGCGAGGCCCTCGGCGGCCTCTACCCGTCGTCCTCGCTCTACATGAACACCGACTGGGTGGAGAAGAACAAGGACACCACCCAGAAGCTCGCCAACGCCTTCGTCAAGACCCTCAAGTGGATGTCCACGCACAGCCCCGAGGAGATCGCCGCGAAGATGCCCGCCGACTACGCGCAGGGCGGCGCCGAGCAGTACGCGGCCGCGATCAAGGCGACCCTGCCGATGTTCACCACCGACGGCGTAATGCCGGCCGACGGCCCCAAGACCGTCCTCGCCGTGCTCGCCGCCTTCCACCCGGACGTCAAGGGCAAGGAGGGCACCATCGACCTCTCCCGCACCTACACCACCGAGTTCGTCGGGAAGGCCGTCACCGGCTGAGCCGACCCCCGACGTGACGGCCCCGCGCACCTCCGTGGACAGCAGGCGCGGGGCCGCCCACGCGCTCCGGTCCCGCGCTCACCCCCACGGGCGCGGGGCCGCCCGCGCCCCCGACCCGCTGAAGACCCTGCTGGCGCGCTGCCGTCCCGCTACCGGCCCCGCACCGAGAGCACGTCCATCCGCGACGGCGTCCCAGCCGCCTTGCCGCAGCTCTCCGGACGCGCCGGCTCGCTCACCGCCTCGATCACGTCCACCTCCCAGGCCCGGCCGTCCTCGTGCAGCACCGAGACCAGCCAACGGCCCGCGCCGTCCGGCCGCTGGGTCAGCGTCAGCGCGCCCACCCCGGTCTCCCCGGTCGCCAGCCGCACCGCGTGCTCGGCCGCCTGACCCGGGCGCTCCCAGCCCGAACAGCCCCGCGACCAGGCCGGCACCATGTGCCCGGCCGCCGTCGCCGCCAGCACCTCCTTGGCCGCCTCCGCCGTCAGCCGCCCGTACGCGTAGCCGTACGGCAGCACCAGCATCGTGGGGGAGAAGCGGTGCCCGCCCAGGTGCGTCACCTCCCACACCTCGCTGTGCCCGGCCGCCGCCAGCTCCGCCGCCAACGGGCGGCCCAGCAGCGCGCAGCAGCGGTCCCGCCGCCCGTTGGTGCACACCAGCGCCAACGGGCCGCCGACGTGCTCCACCCCGAAACCGCCGTGGTCGCCGACGCCCAGCGCCGCGAAGTCCAGCTCCAGCAGCTCCGCCGGATCGGCCACCTCCGCCCGGCGCACCCAGCCGCGACCCGGCACCGTGTGCGCCACGACCACCTCGTGCCGCGCCGTCGGCAGGCAGTCCGCGTGCCGCCCCGGCCGCCGGATCAGCGCCACCCGCACCCCGGTGCCCGCCGCGGCCGCGTCCAGCGCCCGCCCCGTCGCCCGGTCCAGATGGCTCTCCCCGAGAGCCTTCGCGCCCCACGGCCCGTTCTGCTCCACCAGCAGCCAGGTGGTCGCCACCGCGGCGGTGGCGGTCAGCGGCTCCGACAGTTCACGCGACAGCGTCGTACAGGTGCTCACCCGGGCAAGGCTACCCTCGGCACCCGCCGCGCCCCGGAACGACGAAGGAGGGGCGCCGGACGGCTCCGGCACCCCTCCTCCACTGCGTCCGCGCCCTACGCCGGGCCGGCCACCACCGCGATCGGCGCCGTCACCGGCGTGCCCGAACCGTCACGGCGCGGGTCGCGCTCCGGCAGGTCCACCGGTGCGCCCTTGTCGGACGCCGCCCGGGCCGGGGCCACGCCCGCCCAGGCGAACGTCAGACCGTCCTCGCCGCGCAGGAAGCGCTGGCAGCGCACGCCGCCCGTCGCCCGGCCCTTGCGCGGGTACTGCTCGAACGGCGTCACCTTCCACGACGTCTGCTCCTCGCCGGTCAGCGTCCCCGACGCCCCCGCCACCGAGACCACCACGGCGTCCGCCGCCGGATCCACCGCCGTGAACGACAGCACCCGCGCCCCGTCGGAGAGCTTGATCCCCGCCATGCCGCCCGCCGGACGGCCCTGCGGGCGCACCTGCCCCGCCGGGTAGCGCAGCAACTGCGCGTCCGAAGCGATGAAGACCAAGTCCTCCTCGCCGGTGCGCAGTTCGACCGCGCCCACCAGCTCGTCACCCTCCTTGAGGGCGATCACCTCGAACTCGTCCTTGTTCGCCGGCCATTCCGGCACCACCCGCTTCACCACGCCCTGCGCCGTGCCCAGCGCCAGCCCCGGAGAGGACTCGTCCAGCGTGGTCAGCGCCAGCGCCCGCTCCCCGGCCTCCAACCGCAGGAACTCGCCCACCGCCGCCCCGCCGGCCAGCGTCGGCGACGGCGTCGGCGGCAGCGCCGGCAGATCGATCACCGGCAGCCGCAGCACCCGGCCCGCCGACGTCACCACACCCACGTCCGCCCGCGCCGTCGCCGGCACCGCCGACACGATCACATCGTGCTTCGACCGCTTCTCCGACAGCTCGAACGGCTCCCCGTCCGCCGTCCGCGCCAGCAGGCCCGTCGACGACAGCAGCACCCGGCACGGGTCGTCCGCCACCTCCAGCGGCACCGACAGCGCCGCCGACGGCGCCGCTCCCGCCTCCAGCAGCACCGTGCGCCGCTCCGTCCCGAACTGCTTCGCCACCGCGGCGAGTTCGGACGACACCACACTGCGCAGCCGGGAGTCCGAGTCCAGGATCTCGGTCAGCTCCGCGATCTCCGCGTTCAGCTTCGCCTTCTCCTGCTCCAGCTCCACCCGGTCGAACCGGGTCAGCCGCCGCAGCGGAGTGTCCAGGATGTACGCCGTCTGCGTCTCCGACAGCGAGAAGCGCTCCATCAGGCGCTCCTTCGCCTGCCCCGCGTTGTCACTCGACCGGATGATCGCGATGACCTCGTCGATGTCGAGCAGCGCGACCAGCAGACCATCGACCAGGTGCAGCCGCTCCTCCCGCTTGCGCCGGCGGAAGTCACTGCGCCGCCGCACCACGGTGAACCGGTGGTCGACGTAGACCTCCAGCAGCTCCTTCAGCCCCAGCGTCAGCGGCTGGCCGTCCACCAGCGCCACGTTGTTGATGCCGAAGGTCTCCTCCATCGGCGTCAGCTTGTACAGCTGCTCCAGCAGCGCCTCCGGCACGAAGCCGTTCTTCACCTCGATCACCAGCCGCAGCCCGTGCTCGCGGTCGGTCAGGTCCTTGACGTCCGCGATGCCCTGCAGCTTCTTCGCGTTGACCAGGTCCTTGATCTTCGAAATGACCTTCTCCGGGCCGACGTTGTACGGCAGCTCGGTCACCACGATGCCCTTGCGGCGCGCCGTCACCGCCTCCACCGTCGTCGTCGCCCGGATCTTGAACGTGCCGCGGCCCGACTCGTACGCGTCCCGGATCCCCGACAGGCCCACGATCCGCCCGCCCGTCGGCAGGTCCGGACCGGGCACGAACCGCATCAGCGTGTCCAGGTCCGCGGTCGGGTGCTTGATCAGGTGCCGGGCCGCCGCCACCACCTCGGACAGGTTGTGCGGCGGCATGTTCGTCGCCATGCCGACCGCGATGCCCGTCGCGCCGTTCACCAGCAGGTTCGGGAACGCCGCCGGCAGCGCCAACGGCTCCTGCTCGCTGCCGTCGTAGTTCGGACCGAAGTCGACGGTGTCCTCGTGGATCGACTCCACCATCGCCATCGACGCCGCCGTCAGCCGCGACTCCGTGTAGCGCATCGCCGCCGGCGGGTCGTCGTTGCCCAGCGAACCGAAGTTCCCGTGCCCGTCGATCAGCGGCAGCCGCATCGAGAACGGCTGCGCCATCCGGACGACCGAGTCGTAGATCGACGCGTCGCCGTGCGGGTGCAGCCGGCCCATCACCTCGCCCACCACACGGGCGCACTTCACGTGCGCGCGGTCCGGCCGCAGGCCCATCTCGTTGGCCTGGTACAGGATCCGGCGGTGCACCGGCTTCAGACCGTCCCGCGCGTCCGGAAGCGCACGCGAGTAGATCACCGAGTAGGCGTACTCCAGGAAGGAGCCCTGCATCTCGTCCACGACGTCGACATCGAGGATCCGCTCCTCGAAGTCTCCGGGCGGCGGGGTCTGCGAACTGCGGCGGGCCATCGCGGCGGGGCTCCCTTACGTCTCGCTTGCTGTGTCTCGGTCAGTCTCTGACGTCCATCCGCCGACCCCCGTCAACAGGGCTCGGCGCCCCCATTGTGGACCCTCGCGCCGACACTCCCGGCCAGCGCCCCTCTTCCGCCCCTGGCGAACGCCCTGTCTGCGCGGGACACGAACACGCCCCCCGCGCGTTGCACCACAATGGGGGACGCCACACGAACCCCGACATCGACGACGGGAAGGACCCGAGCGCATGGCCAACCCGGCCCCCGCATCCGCCTCCACCGGAGGACATGGCGCTGCCATCGCCATCACCGAGCACCGCCTGGCCAACGGCCTGCGCGTCGTCCTCTCCGAGGACCACCTCACCCCGGTCGCCGCGGTCTGCCTCTGGTACGACGTGGGCTCCCGCCACGAGGTCAAGGGCCGCACCGGCCTCGCCCACCTCTTCGAGCACCTCATGTTCCAGGGCTCCGCCAACGTCTCCAACAACGGGCACTTCGAGCTCGTCCAGGGCGCCGGCGGCTCGCTCAACGGCACCACCAGCTTCGAGCGCACCAACTACTTCGAGACCATGCCCGCCCACCAGCTGGAGCTCGCCCTCTGGCTGGAGGCCGACCGCATGGGCTCGCTGCTCGCCGCCCTCGACGAGACGTCCATGGAGAACCAGCGCGACGTCGTCAAGAACGAGCGCCGCCAGCGCTACGACAACGTCCCCTACGGCACCGCCTTCGAGAAGCTCACCGCGCTCTCGTTCCCCGACGGCCACCCGTACCACCACACCCCGATCGGCTCCATGGCCGACCTCGATGCCGCCACCCTCGACGACGCCCGCGCGTTCTTCCGCACCTACTACGCGCCCAACAACGCCGTCCTCACCGTCGTCGGCGACATCGACCCCGAGCAGACCATCGCCTGGGTCGAGAAGTACTTCGGCAGCATCCCCGCCCACGACGGCAAGCAGCCGCCGCGCTCCGGCGAACTCCCCGACACCATCGGCAGCGAACTGCGCGAGCACGTCCACGAGGACGTCCCCTCCCGCGCCCTGATGGCCGCCTACCGCCTCCCGCACGACGGCACCCGCGACGCCGACGCCGCCGACCTCGCCCTCACCATCCTCGGCAGCGGCGAGTCCAGCCGCCTCTACAACCGGCTCGTCCGCCGCGACCGCACCGCCGTCGCCGCCGGCTTCGGCCTGCTCCGCCTCGCCGGCGCCCCCAGTCTCGGCTGGCTCGACGTCAAGACCTCCGGCGACGCCACCATCGAGCAGATCGACGCCGCCGTCGACGACGAACTCGCCCGCTTCGCCGCCGAAGGCCCCACCCCCGAGGAACTCGAACGGGCCCAGGCCCAGATCGAGCGCGAATGGCTCGACCGGCTCACCACCGTCGCCGGCCGCGCCGACGAACTCTGCCGCTACGCCGTCCTGTTCGGTGACCCCAAGCTCCTCAACGACGCCCTCCCCAAGGTCCTCGACATCACCGCCGAGGAGGTCCAGGCCGTCGCCAAGGCCCGGCTCCACCCCGACAACCGGGCCGTCCTCGTCTACGAGCCCACCACGGCCGACGACACCGACGCCCCCGCCGCCACCGATGAGGAGGGTGCCGCCGCATGAGCACCGACTACGTCCCCGCCATGACGTTCCACCCCCAGCCCGAGCCCGGCACCCCCGGCCCCTGGGCCTTCCCCGCCCCCGAGCGCGCCGCTCTCGGCAACGGCATCACCGTCCTGCACTGCCACCGGCCCGGCCAGCAGCTCGTCGCCGTCGAGGTCCTCCTCGACGCCCCGCTCGCGGCCGAACCCGACGGCCTCGACGGCATCGCCGCCATCCTCGCCCGTGCGCTCAGCGAAGGCACCGACACCCTCACCGCCGAGGAGTACGCCGCCGAACTCGAACGCGCCGGCGCCACCCTCGACGCCCACGCCGACCACCCCTGCATCCGCGTCTCCCTGGAGGTCCCCGCCTCCCGCCTGCAGCGCGGCCTCTCCCTGCTCGCCGACGCCCTGCGCGCCCCCGCCCTCCCCGAGGACGAGATCGAGCGCCTCGTCGCCAACCGCCTCGACGAGATCGTCCACGAGCAGGCCAACCCCGCCCGGCGCGCCGCCAAGGCCCTCTACGCCGAGCTCTTCGACGGCGCCGACCGCCTCTCCCGGCCCCGCAGCGGCACCGCCGACACGGTCAAGGCCATCGACCGGGCCGCCGTCAAGGCCTTCTACGACGCCCACGTGCGCCCCGCCACCGCCACCGTCGTCGTGGTCGGCGACCTCACCGGCACCGACCTGCCCGCCCTCCTGGAGAGCACCCTCGGCACCTGGACCGGCAACACCGCCGAAGCCTCCGCCCACGCCCCGGTCACCGCCGACGACCGCGGCCGCGTCGTCATCGTCGACCGCCCCGGCTCCGTCCAGACCCAACTCCTCATCGGCCGCATCGGCCCCGACCGCCACGACCCCGTCTGGGCCGCCCAGATCCTCGGCACCTACTGCCTCGGCGGCACTCTCACCTCCCGCCTCGACCGCGTCCTGCGCGAGGAGAAGGGCTACACCTACGGCGTCCGCTCCTTCGCCCAGCCGCTGCGCTCCGCCGCCGACGGCAGCGGTCGCTCGCTGCTCGCCATCAGCGGCTCGGTGGACACCGCCTCCACCGCCCCGGCGCTCGCCGACACCTGGACCATCCTGCGCACCCTCGCCGCCGAGGGCCTCACCGACGCCGAGCGCGACGAGGCCGTGCAGTTCCTGGTCGGCGTCGCCCCGCTGAAGTACGAGACCGCGGGCTCGGTCGCCGGCACCCTGGCCGACCAGGTCGAGCAGTACCTCGCGGACGACTACCAGGCCGAGGTCTACCGGCAGCTCGCCGAACTGCCCACCGCCGCCGCCACCGAGGCCGTCGTCGCCGCCTTCCCGCCGGACCGCCTGGTCACCGTGCTGGTCGGCGACGCCGCCGTCATCGCCGACGACGTGCGGGCCCTCGGCATCGGCGAGGTCACCGTCGTCAGCTGACCCGGCGTTTCCCGTGCGGCCCGGTGGAGCACCCGCTCCGCCGGGCCGTCGCGTTGTTAAATCCGTTGCGGGCCAGCGGCGTTCCGTGGATAGATATCCCCGGCACACACGGACGAACGACGACGAACGAAGGGAGGCGGTCACCATGCGGGTCGAGCGAGCCATACGCCGACGCTCCCCGAGGCCGTCCTCCCCCTGTGCCCAGGGCGCCTGAGCCCCACCCCCGAACTTCCCCGAGCCGCACCGGGCTTCTGCGCGCGGCACCCCCTTGCCCGAACCACCCGACCGCTGGAGGTCGTTCAACCATGACGTACACCGAGGTGCCCGGAATCCGGGTCCCGATCCGGATGTGGACCGACCCGGCCACCGTCGAGGGCCAGGCCCTGCAGCAGCTGCGCAACATCAGCTCCCTGCCCTGGCTGCACGGCCTCGCCGTGATGCCCGACGTCCACCTGGGCAAGGGCGCGACCGTCGGCTCCGTCATCGCCATGAAGGGCGCCGTCTGCCCGGCGGCGGTCGGTGTCGACATCGGCTGCGGAATGAGCGCGGTGAAGACCTCCCTCACCGCCGAGGACCTCCCCGACGACCTGTCCCGCCTCCGTTCCAAGATCGAGCAGGCCATCCCGGTCGGCCGCGGCCTCCACACCGACCCCGTCGACCCGACCAAGCTGCACGGCCTCCGGACGGCGGGCTGGGACGACTTCTGGCACCGCTTCGACGGCGTGGCCGGGGAGGTCAAGTGGCGCCGCGAGCGGGCGATGCAGCAGATGGGGACGCTCGGGGGAGGGAATCACCACATTGAACTATGTGTCGATGATAAGAAAAGTGTTTGGCTGACGCTGCATTCCGGTTCTCGTGGAATCGGCAAGGAACTGGCCGAGTACCACATGGGTGTGGCCCGGTCGCTGCCGCACAACCAGGGGCTGATCGACCGTGACCTCGCGGTGTTCATCTCGGAGACCCCGCAGATGGCGGCCTACCGGCAGGACCTGTTCTGGGCGCAGGAATATGCGCTGCACAACCGCTCGATCATGATGGCGCTCCTCAAGGACGTCGTACGCCGCGAGCTCCCGAAGACGAAGGTGACCTTCGAGGACGAGATCAGCTGCCACCACAACTACGTGGCGGAGGAGCGGTACGACGGCCAGGACCTGCTGGTGACCCGCAAGGGCGCGATTCGCGCCCGGACCGGCGACTACGGCATCATCCCGGGCTCCATGGCGACCGGTTCGTACATCGTGCGCGGGCTGGGCAACGAGGCGTCGTTCAACTCGGCCTCGCACGGTGCCGGCCGCAAGATGAGCCGCAGCGCGGCGAAGAAGCGGTTCTCCACGCAGGACCTGGTGGAGCAGACCAAGGGCGTGGAGTGCCGCAAGGACAGTGGTGTTGTGGACGAGATCCCGGGTGCGTACAAGTCGATCGAGAAGGTCATGGCGCAGCAGACCGATCTCGTCGAGCCGATCGCCCACCTCATGCAGGTCGTCTGCGTGAAGGGTTGATCGAACGAGGCGGCCCCCGGCGAAGCCGGGGGCCGCCGTCACCGCTGCGGAAAGACTCTCGGACGTTTGGGGCCGACAAGTCGCCAGTGACGGATCTTGCAGCTCTTGAGCGTTCGTCCCAGGTGCGCGGAGGCCGTCTCCATGCTTGGTGCGGTGAGGATCACCTCGTCCTCCTCCGGGGTCCAGCTGCGCCGAGGGGGTGCGAATCCCATGGTCGGTGGACGAACCCACCCGCTGACCCGATCGGCACCGGCCTGCTTGCGGGGCAGCGCCAGGCAGCCCGGGTAGTAGAGGTCGGTAGCCAGGGCCACGGCGGCCTCGTTGAGGAAGAGGATGTTGTAGATGTTGTCGCGTTTGTTGCGGTTGAGCTTGCGCCGGGCCCCGCAGAGGCGTTCTGCATAGAGGGCAGTGAAGACGGCCGCCGCGTCGCTCTTGGTGGCCAGGCTGATGAAGGGCAGATCCCTGGACGTGAGGCCGACCGAGCCGTCGGCGTCGATGAGGCCGCGCAGGTAGTCGCGCTCGGAGAACGGCACGCTCGGCGGCGCGACGATCTCGGACTTCCGCCCCACCGGCAGGCCGAGGCCCTGCAACTCCTCGCGGAACTCCCGGGCGCAGACGGTCCACATCACCGACGTGTGGTCCGCCTTGAAGTTCGTGCTGCGCGTCCGATAGCGGATGCTGCTGTTGTGCGGGCAGAGCCGCTGGAACTCCTCCAGGATGGGCGCGTCGCGCGCGGAGAGTTCCACGGAGAGCCGGCCGCGGTTGCGGGACTGCTCGGTGAGGTGTCCGTCCGCCTGGAGGAAGGCGAACATGTAGGCGTGCTCGGGTCGTTCGAGGTCGAAGAACGTCATGCGGCGAGCATTTGTGCGATCGATCGCCGAAGGAGCGCGATCGCTCACCAGTTCGCTCGATGGTGTGGATGCGATCGATTCCGCGTACAGAAGCGCCCGGCAGTGTTAGGACTGCCGGGCGCTTCCGTCGGTCGAGTCGGCTCAGGCCGCGGCCGGGAGCTCGTCGAGGCCTTCCTGGACGAGCTTGGCGAGGCGGTCGAGGGCGTCGTCGGCGTTGTCGGCGTCGGAGGCGAGGACGACCTCGTCGCCGCCCTGGGCGCCGAGGGCGAGCAGGCCGAGCATGGAGGCGGCGTTGACGGGGTTGCCGCCGGGCTTGGCGATGGTGATCGGCACGCCGGTGGCCGTGACGGCCCGGACGAAGACGGAGGCGGGACGGGCGTGCAGGCCCTCGGCCCAACCGATGGTGACGCGGCGCTCAGCCATGAGACGTGCCTTTCCGGTGAAGCTGGTTACGGCCGTGCTCGGGTAAGCGGCCATGTTGTCTAGACCAGTGTTGCATGCAGGCGGTCCCTGCGAGCCGCTGCGTTCGGGACTTGTGATTGTTTCTTTTCGGGGCATAAGGCCCAGCCGGTGGCCCTGCCCACCCTGCTGCCAGTGTGCACCCGGCGCCATTCGGCTCACTGCCGGATAACCTGACGAATGTGGACGACTCCGCAGTGGCGCAGCCCGAGCAGGACCCCGGTGACCGGCGGGAATCCGGACCTGATTACCCCCAGCACTGGGAGGCCGACATCCTGCTGCGGGACGGCGGCACGGCCCGCATCCGGCCGATCACGCCGGAGGACGCGGAGCGTCTGGTGGAGTTCTACGCACAGGTGTCGGACCAGTCCAAGTACTTCCGTTTCTTCGCCCCCTACCCTCGGTTGTCGGAGAAGGACGTCCGCCGTTTCACCCACCACGACTTCGTGGACCGGGTGGCGCTGGCGGTGGTGGTCCGGGACCGTTTCATCGCGACCGTCCGCTACGACCGGATCGACGCACAGGGTCGTCCGTCCGAGGCCGGGACGGACGCCGAGGTGGCGTTCCTGGTGCAGGACGCCCATCAGGGCCGCGGGGTGGCGTCGGCGCTGCTGGAGCACATCGCGGCGGTGGCGCAGGAGCGCGGGATCCGCCGGTTCCAGGCGGAGGTGCTGCCGGAGAACCGGAAGATGGTGAAGGTCTTCACCGATGCCGGGTACACGCAGCGCCGCAGCTTCACCGACGGTGTGGTGCACCTGGAGTTCGATCTTGAGCAGACGGACCGTTCGCTGGCGGTGATGCGGGCGCGCGAGCACCGGGCGGAGGCGAAGTCGGTGCAGCGGCTGCTGACCCCGCGGTCGGTGGCGGTGATCGGGGTGTCGCGCAATCCGCAGACGGTGGGCCGGGCGATCCTGCGGGACCTGCTGGGCAGTGCCGACGACACGCGCCCGGTGTACGCGGTGAACCGCAACGCCCCGCCGGGCACCGAGCTGGACGGCGTGCCGGTGCACCGTTCGGTTCTGGACATTCCCGGGCCGGTGGATCTCGCGGTGATCGCCGTTCCGGAGGGGGCCGTCCCGGCGGCGGTCGCCGAGTGCGGCGCGCACGGGGTGCAGGGCCTGGTGGTGGTGACCGCCGGGTACGCGGAGACCGGTCCGGAGGGCCGGGACCGCCAGCGCGCGCTGGTGCGCCAAGCGCGGGCGGCGGGGATGCGGGTGATCGGCCCGAACGCCTTCGGCCTGATCAACACCGATCCGGACCGCCCGTTGAACGCCTCGCTGGCTCCGCAGCTGCCGGGCCGGGGCGGGTTCGGGATCTTCTGCCAGTCCGGCGCGATCGGGGTGGCCCTGCTGGAGTCGGCGCACCGCCGGGGCCTGGGGGTGTCCTCCTTCGCCTCGGTGGGCAACCGGTCGGACGTCTCCGGGAACGACTTCCTGCAGTACTGGGCGGAGGACGAGGCCACCGAGGTGGTGCTGCTCTACCTGGAGTCCTTCGGCAACCCGCGCAAGTTCACCCGGATCGCGCGACGGCTGGCCGCGGTGAAGCCGGTCGTGGTGGTGAAGGGCGCCCGGCACACCGGCAGCCTGCCGCCGGGCCACGCGGTGCCGGCGACCGCGACGGGGCTGCGCGACGCGACGGTGGGTGCGCTGTTCGAGCAGGCGGGCGTGATCAGGGTGGAGACGATCACCGAGCTGTACGACACGGGGGAACTGCTGGCCCTGCAGCCGCTGCCGCCCGGGGACCGGGTCGCGGTGGTCGGGAACTCGGACTCGCTGGGCCTGCTGACCTACGACGCCTGCCTGAGCGCGGGCCTGCGGCCGCGCACCCCGGTGGACCTGACCACGGCCGCGACGGGCGAGAACTTCCGGATCGCGCTGGACGTGGCGCTGGCCGATCCGGCGGTGGACGCGGTGATCGCGGTGGCGATCCCGCCGATCGGCACGTCCGCGCACGCCTTCATGGGTGGTCGGCTGACCGGCCCGGACGATCCGGAGATGGGTTCGGACGATCCGGAGATCGCCGACGCACTGCTCGAAGCCAGCCGAAGGGCAAGGGAGTTGGGCAAGCCTCTGGTGCTCGCCCATCTGGCGTTGACCGACCTGCCGGTCCGGCTGCGCCCGGGGGGCGTGCCGGCGTTCGCGGCGCCGGAGCGGGCGGTGCGGGCGCTGGCGCACGCGGTGCACTACGCGCAGTGGCGGCGCCGGACGGCCGTCGCGGAGGAGACGGCCCGGGTGCCCGAGCTGGACCGGATCGACGAGCCGGGCGCCCGCGCGCTGGTCGAGGCGGCGTTGAGCACCCGGACGGCGGTCGCCGCGCGGACGCAGCCGGGCGGCGCCCGGATCACCCTGCCGGACGCCGGGGCCCGGGAGCTGCTGGCCCGCTACGGCATCGACGTCTTCCCGGCGCTGCCGGCCCCGGACGAGGAGGCGGCCGTGCGGGCCGCGGCGACGCTCGGCTACCCGGTGGCGTTGAAGGCCACCGCCCCGCATCTGCGCCACCGCCCGGACCTGGGCAGCGTGCGGCTGGACCTGACCGGCGAGCCCGGGCTGCGCCGGGCGCACCGCGAGCTGGACGCGCTGCTGGGCGGTGCGGCGCAGGCGGAGCTGGTGGTGCAGCGGATGGCGCCGCGCGGGGTGGACACCGTGATCGGGGCCACGGTGGATCCGGCGGTCGGCGCGATCCTGTCGTTCGGCCTGGCGGGGGCGCCCGCCGAGCTGCTGGGCGATGTGGCGCACCGGTTGGTCCCGGCGACCGACCAGGAGGTGGCCGGGCTGGTCCGGGAGGTGCGGGCGGCGCCCCTGCTGTTCGGTTGGCGGGGCGCGGAGGCGGTGGACACCGACGCGCTGGAGGAGTTGCTGCTGCGGGTGTCGCAGTTGGTGGACGACGTGCCGGAGATCGCCTCGGTGGATCTCGAACCGGTGGTCGTCGCCCCGTACGGGCTGGCGATCCTGGGGGCGCGGGTGCGGATCGCGCCGCTGCCCGTCCGTAGCGATCTGGGCCCGCGCGCGATGAGCACCCTGTAACCTTCCTTGGTTGCGCCTGCCTGTGGGCGCTGTTGTCCGAAGCTCGGCGCCGTGCCGCCCGCTTCGTCGGCGGACCATGCCAGGATGGAGTTATGGCGAAGACCGGTACCACCAGCACTCAGGACCTGCGCTCGGCGATCGAGCGCAGCGGTTACTACCCGGCCCTGGTGTCCGAGGCGGTCGAGGCCGCGGTGGGCCCGGAGCCGATCAGCTCCTACCTGGTGCACCAGGAGACGACCTTCGACGCCAACGAGGTGCGTCGGCACGTGACGGTGCTGGTGCTGACCCCGACGCGGTTCGTGGTGAGCCACACCGACGAGCAGTCGGGGGACGCGGGCAGCCCGGCGGTGCCGTTCGCGACGACGTCGACGGAGAGTGTCCGGCTGGACCGGATCGGTTCGGTCGTGCTGAGCCGGATGGTCGCGAACCCGGAGACGTACACGCCGGGGACGCTGCCGCGCGAGGTGGTGCTGACGATCGGCTGGGGTGCGGTGCAGCGGCTGGACCTGGAGCCGGCGGGCTGTTCGGATCCGAACTGCGAGGCTGACCACGGCTACACCGGTTCGGCGACGGCTGACGACCTTTCACTGCGGGTGAGCGAGGCCGGTGACGGCCCGGAGACGGTGGCCCAGGCGCTGGTGTTCGCCCGCGCGCTCTCCGACGCGACGATCAGCAACGGCCCGCGGGTCTGAGCGCCGCCGCCTTCGACTGCTACGAATCCGGTTTCATGTCCTTCGCACCCTCCGGCGGCTTCGACGCCTTCGAGATCCTCGACCCGGCCGCGGCTCCCGCGCCCCCGTACGGCAGCGGTTCGCTCTGCGACCTGTTGCCCTCGGTGGCGGCGGGCCTGGGCGTTCCGGGCTTCACCGCGACCCTGCCGATCGCCCCGGCGGACCGGGTGGTGGTGTTCCTGGTGGACGGCCTGGGCTGGGAGCTGCTGCTGCGGCACCCGGAGTACGCGCCGTTCCTGTCCTCGCTGGCCGGGAGCTCGATGGGTGGTTCGGGCCGCCCGCTGACCGCTGGTTTCCCGTCGACCACGGCGACTTCGCTGGCCTCGGTCGGCACCGGTACGCCGCCGGGGCTGCACGGCCTGGCCGGGTACACGGTCGCGGTGCCGGGCGCCGGTTATCTGATGAACCAGTTGCGTTGGCAGCCGCACACCGATCCGCACGTGTGGCAGCCGTACCCGACGGTCTTCGAGCGGACGGACGCCGCCGGGGTGGCGACCGCGCAGGTGTCCTCCCCGCTGTTCTCGCAGACGCCGCTGACCAGGGTGGCGCTGTCCGGCGGCACCTTCCTGGGCCGGACGACGGGCGAGGAGCGGATGGACCTGGCGGCCTCCTGGCTGGCCGAGCACGACCGGGCGCTGGTCTACACGTACGTCAGCGAGCTGGACGGCGCGGGCCACCGCTTCGGGGTGGACTCGGACGAGTGGCGGATGACCCTGGACGCGGTGGACCGGCTGGCCCGCCGGCTGGCCGAGCGGCTGCCGCCGCGTTCGGCGATGTACGTGACCGCCGACCACGGCATGATCGACATCGCGCCGGAGGACCGGATCGACTTCGACGAGGACTGGGAGCTGGGCGCCGGCGTGGCCCTGCTGGGCGGCGAGGGCAGGGCCCGGCACGTGTACGCGGTGCCCGGTGCGGCGGCCGACGTGTTCACGGTCTGGAGCGAGGTGCTGGGCGACCGGATGTGGGTGGCCACCCGGGACCAGGCGATCGCGGCGGGCTGGTTCGGTCCGGCCGTGGACGAGCGGGTGTACGGGCGGATCGGCGACGTGGTGGCCGCGGCGCGGGACGACATCGCGATCACCGCCTCCCGCAACGAGCCGGGCGAGTCCGCGATGATCGGTCTGCACGGTTCGATGACCCCGGTCGAGCAGTTCGTGCCGCTGCTCGAAGTTCGCGGCTGAGCCCGGTCCTTGACTCTTCTGTGCCCGAACTCCCCTGATGTGAAAGGCCTTTGCTCCACCCATGGCTGAACTGGTGTTCTTCTCGGGCACGATGGACTGCGGCAAGTCGACGCTGGCGCTGCAGATGGACCACAACCACTCCGCCCGCGGCCGGCAGGGCCTCATCCTGACCCGCCACGACCGGGCCGGTGCGGCGACCATCTCCAGCCGGCTGGGCCTGCGGGCGGACGCGGTCGAGGTGACGGACGACTTCGACTTCCACGCGTACGTGGTGCACCGGCTCTCGGCGGGCGGCCGGGTGGACTACCTGATCTGCGACGAGGCGCAGTTCTTCGCCGCCGAGCAGGTCGACCAGTTGGCCCGGGTGGTGGACGAACTCGACATCGACGCCTACACGTTCGGGATCACCACGGACTTCCGCACCCGGCTGTTCCCCGGCTCCCAGCGGCTGATCGAGCTGGCCGACCGGGTGGAGGTGCTCCAGGTCGAGGCGCTGTGCTGGTGCGGTGCGCGGGCGACGCACAACGCCCGGACGGTGGGCGGGGTGATGGTGGTCGAGGGCGCCCAGGTGGTGGTCGGCGACATCTCGGTGAACGAGGACGAGGTCGGGTACGAGGTGCTCTGCCGCCGGCACCACCGCCGCCGGCTGACCGCGGCGACGGCCCGCGCCTCGGTGCTCTCGCCGGACGTGCTGCCCTTCGAGCAGCAGGTCTGAGTCCTGTCCCGGGCGTGCTAACGGAGTTCCAGCACCGAGAAGTGCCCGCCCTGCGGGTCGGACAGCCGGGCGGCGCGGCCGCGGGCGGTTTCGTGCGGTTCGACCAGGACGCGGCCGCCGAGTCCGACGGCGTGCCGGGCGGTGGCGTCGGCGTCGCGGACGGCGAAGTGGACCCGCCAGCGGGGCGGATGGCCGCGCAGTTCGGCGCGGTGCCGGATGCCGGCGACCGGCCGGCCGTGCACGAGTAGCGCGGACTCGTCGTCGGCGTGCCGGACGGGGCGGTCGAGTACCGCGGTGTAGAAGGCGACGGCGCCGTCGGTGTCGGGGGTGAGCAGTTCGGTCCAGGCCGGTCCGCCGGGTTCGGGCCCGGCCTCCCGGCCGGTGTGCTCCTCGCCCTGCCAGAGTCCGAAGACGGCGCCGGCGACGTCGGCGGCGATGGCCATCCGCCCGGCGCGCTCGGCCTGGAGCGGCCCGACGGCCACGGTTCCGCCGCAGGCGCGCACCAGTTGGGCGGTGTGGTCGGCGTCGTCGACGGCGAAGTAGCTGGTCCACTGCACCGGGAAGCCGGTGGCGGTGGAGACGCCGAGGCCGGCGACCGGTGCCCCGTCGAGTTCGGCGCGGACGTAGGCGCCGAGTTGGCCGGGGCCCGGGGTGTAGGTCCAGCCGAGCAGGTCGGCGTAGAACGCGCGGGCGCCGGCCAGGTCGTCGGTCAGCAGGCTGACCCAGCAGGGGGTGCCCTGGGCCAGTCGGAGTTCCACCGCGGGCAATGCGGGCCTCCTCATGGGTGGTTGGCGCAATGGGTGGTCGGCGCAATGGCTGGTCGGCGCACGGAAATCCTCGCGCGCGAGGGTGATGCTTCCACTCTGGCGCGCGTCGAACCCTCGGGCCGCGCGGAAATTCCGGCAAAGAGCGCACAAAGAGCGGCGGGGCCGCGGCGCTGCGCGACAATGGCCGCCATGACCACCTACAACGACGGTTCCCCGCTGATCTCCGCGGCCGGGCTGGCGCAGGCGCTCGCCTCCGCGCGCCCGCCGGTGCTGTTGGACGTGCGCTACCGGCTGGTCGGTGCCGCGCAGTCCGGTCCGACCGCTGTCGAGGAGTACCGGGCCGGGCACCTGCCCGGCGCCCGCTTCGTCGACCTGGACCGTGACCTCGCGGCCCCGCCGGGCGCCCCCGGCCGGGGCGGCCGCCACCCGCTGCCGGGGCCGGAGGAGTTCGGCGCGGCGATGCGCCGCCTGGGGGTGGACTCCGACCGCCCGGTGGTGGTGTACGACGGCGCGGCCTCGCTGGCGGCGGCCCGCGCCTGGTGGCTGCTGCGGTGGGCCGGGCACCGGGACGTCCGGGTGCTGGACGGCGGGTACGCGGCCTGGTCGGCGGCCGGGCTGCCGGTGACGGCGGAGGTCCCGGCGCCGGCGGAGGGTGATTTCAAACCGGTCCCGGGGCAGTTGCCCGTGGTGGACGCGGACGGTGCGGCGGCCTGGGCGCGCGGTGCGCTGCTGCTGGACGCCCGGGCGGGGGACCGCTACCGGGGCGAGAGCGAGCCGGTGGACCCGCGCGCCGGGCACATCCCGGGTGCGGTGTCGGCGCCGACGGCCGAGAACGTGGCGGCCGACGGGCGGTTCAGGTCGGCCGAGGAACTGGCGGAGCGGTTCCGCGCGCTGGGCGCGGGTGAGCGGAAGACGGCGGTGTACTGCGGCTCGGGGGTGACGGCGGCGCACCAGATCCTGGCGCTGGAGGTGGCGGGCCTGCCGGCGACGCTGTACCCGGGGTCGTGGAGCGAGTGGTCGAGCGACGAGGCCCGCCCGGTGGCGGTGACCGACCAGCCGGGCTGAGCCGGGGCGTGCGTCAGGGGCGGGAGGCCGAGCCTCCCGCCCCTGACGTATGGGCTGTTACTCCTGCTTCTTGCGCCGGCTGCCGAAGACGATCTCGTCCCAGCTGGGCACGGTGGCCCGGCGGCCGGGCCGGACGCCGTCCGCCTCGGCCTGGCGGTCGGTGGTGCCGACCAGGCGCTCGCGGTGCGGGGCGACGGCCCGCGGCATCAGGATGTCGGCGTAGGCCGAGCCCGCGCCGACCGCCGGTGCGGCGGCCGCGGCCGCCTCCTCGCTCTCCTCGGCGACCTCTGCGGGCACCGGTTCGATCGGGGCGGGGCCGACGGCGAGGTCGCCGCGGAAGGCGGGGACCACGTCGAGCAGGCTGGTCAGGGAGTCCCTGGACTCGGCGGTGGCCTCGCGGGACTCGCGGACCTCACGGGCGGACATGATGCGGTCGGCGGAGGGCCGGTCGATCATCGGGCGGGGCGGCCGGTCCTGGGGGAGCCGGGCGATCCGCGGGATGAACGGGAAGACCGACTCCTCCTCGCGCTCGACGTTCTCGCCGATCAGCGCGCGGGCCTCGTCGTCGTTGGGCTGGACCAGGCGCCGGGGCGGGTCGTACGTCCAGGAGGCGCTGCGGCCCTCGTCGTCGGCACGGTAGGCGAGGATGACCTCCCAGGTGCCGTCGTCGCGCCGCCAGGAGTCCCAGCGTTCGGTGTCCTTCTCGGCGCCGCGCAGCGCGAGCCGCTCGGCGACGGCCTCGCCGAGCTGGGGCCCGGTGGATTCGCCGTTGCGGCGGATGGCGGTCTTGCGGGCGCGTTCGGCCATGAAGGCGCGCTCGGCGAGGACCGGACCCTCGAAGCGGCGGACCCGGTCGACGGAGATGCCGGCGGCCTGGGCGACCTCCTCGGCGGAGGCGCCGGCTCGTATCCGGGCCTGGATGTCCCGGGGCCGCAGATGGCTCTCGACCTCGATCTCGATCTGGCCGAGGCGCGGACGATCCCCACGGATGGCGGCGCGTAGCCGCTCGTCGATGGGAAGGGTGTACTCCGTGCTGTCGGCAGCCTTGAGCACCAGCCGTGTGCCGTCGTTGCTGACGGCCACAACCCGCAGTTCGGGCACGGTTACCTCCCGGGTGGTGCCTGCCGACGTCACCTGCGTCGCTGCTCCCGTACTGAGTGTGGCCTGCCCAATCGCGACTGGCCACAACCTTGCTGAGTTCCCCGGCGTGTCGGGCATACGCCCGGTCACGCCGCTGTGGCACGGTTGCCTTTTTGCCACGCCATCCGTCGACGTCGCACCTGGGTGCCCCGGCCGTCCTCGCACGCGGAGTGTTCGCGACGGTCCGGGACGGGCGTCGCCGTGCGTGCCTGTTCCGTGGCTCTTCGTCAATCTGCCGGTGTGGGCGCAGTCGACAAGTCGACCCAAGGCTCAGGCTTTACGAACAGTACTCCATTCGTGGCATCCGAAGGGGCGGCTCGCCGCTCAAGTCTCCCGCGATTCACGGGAATCTCAAGAGCGCATGCCCCCAACGGCGGACCACCGGCGAGTGAACGGTGATCATCTTCACATATATCGGAGCCGGAGAACCGCATTTTCGCCCCTTGTGTCCTTCTTTGGGCAAGATGGAGTGACTTGTTCGAGGAACAGTCGTACGGACCGAGGGATGTTGATGCCGGAGCGGAGCCCCGCCGAGGAGGGCGGCAAGAAGGAGCGCAAGCGGATCGATCTGAGTGTGGCTCAGGTCGCGGCGAGTGCGCTGGCCACGGTGGTGGGGGCGCTGTTCGCCTCCGAACTCGGCGTGTACGGAACGATCCTGGGTGCGGCGGTGGTCAGTGTCGGGGCCACCACCGGCGGTGCGGTGTTCCAGCACATCTTCCGGCGCACCGGCGAGCAGCTGCGCGAGGCGGTGGTGGACCGGGGGCCCGGCCATGCCGTGAACGGGCTGCGCCAGGTGTCGGAGCATCCGGTGGAGCCCGCGCCTTCGGCGATCTCCTCGGAGTGGAACGAGCCGCAGGTGGTCCGGGCGCGTCGGCGGTGGACCTGGAAGACCTACGCGGCGGTGTCGGGGCTGGTGTTCGTGGTGGCGATGGTGCCGATCCTGGCGTTCGAACTGGCCACCGGGCAGCCGGTGTCGGCGACGGTGAAGGGCGAGTCGGGCAACGGCACCTCCTTCGGCGGCGTGGTGAGCCCGAAGTCCTCCGCCCCGCGGGAGACGCCGCCGGCGGAGCGGCCCTCCACCGGCGGCGGGCGCGGCTCGGAGCCCTCGCCGTCCGGCGGCGCCTCGGCCCCGCCGACGACGCGGCCGAGCCGGGAACCGAGCACCGGCCCGGGCGCGGGCCCGAGCGGTGGGGCCGGTGAGCACGGCGGCGGTACGGCCTCGCCCTCGGCGGGTCCGAGCGCGACGCCGTCGGCCGGTTCGTCGCCGACCGCGGACGGCGGGAAGCCCTCCGGCACCGGCGGCGGGGCGAGCCCGCAGCCGCCGGTGCCGAGCAACGCCCCCGCCTCCGTGGCCCCGTCGCAGCCCGGGGCGCCGACCCGGGGCGCCACCCCGTGATCAGGCGCCGAGGACCCGGCGCAGGTAGTCGTTGCCGAACACGCGCTGCGGGTCGACCTCGTCGCGCAGGGCGGTGAAGTCGCCGAAGTGCGGGTAGGCGCCGGACAGGTACTCGGCGTCCCGGGTGTGCAGCTTGCCCCAGTGCGGGCGGCCCTGGTGGGCGCACATCAGCTGTTCGACGCCGGTGAAGTAGCCCTGGTCGGTGGTGCCCCGGTAGAGGTGGACGGCGATGTAGGCGCTGTCCCGGCCGGAGGCGGTGGAGAGCCAGAGGTCGTCGGCGGGGGCGAAGCGCACCTCCACCGGGAAGCCGACCTTCCAGTCGGAGCGCTCGACCAGGGCCTTCAGCTCGCGCAGCACTCCGGCGACGGCCGCGCGCGGCACCGCGTACTCCATCTCCACGAAGCGCACCTTGCGCGGGCTGGTGAACACCCGGTGCGCCGTGTCGGTGTAGCTGCGGTCGGACCAGGCGCGGCTGGCCAGCGAGGCGATGGCGGGGATGCTGGCGGGGAAGCGCCGGCCGACCCGGCAGGCGCCCTCCCAGACGGTGTTGGAGAGGAAGTCGTCCTCCAGCCACTCCTTGAACCGGGGCAGCGGGGCGGCCGGGCCCTGGCTGCGGTTGTTGCGCTTGGTGGCGCAGCGGTCGGTGTGCGGGAACCAGTAGAACTCGAAGTGCTCGTTGACCGCGGTGAGGTCGTCCAGCCGTTCCAGCACCTCGTCGAAGGCCATCGGCTGCTCGTGCGCGGTGAGCAGGAAGGCCGGTTCGACGGCGAAGGTCAGGGCGGTGATCACGCCGAGGGCGCCGAGGCCGAGCCGGGCGCCCTGGAAGAGCCGGGGGTGCTCGGTGGGGGAGCAGCGCCGGACGCTGCCGTCGGCGAGGACGATCTCCAGGGCGCGGATCTGGGCGGCGAGCGAGCCGGAGTCGCGGCCGGTGCCGTGGGTGCCGGTGCTGGTGGCGCCGGCCACGGTCTGCACCTCGATGTCGCCCATGTTGGTGAGGGAGAGACCCTCGGCGGCGAGGATCCGGTTGAGCCGGGCGAGCGGGAGGCCGGACTCGACGGTGATGGTGCCGGCCTCGCGGTCGATCTCGCGGACGGCGGTGAGCGCGTGCGGGCGGAGCAGGACGCCGTCGCCGGCGGAGGCGATCGAGGTGAAGGAGTGGCCGGAGCCGACGGCCTTGACGGTGCGGCCCTGTTCGGCGGCGCGCAGGATCTCCTTGGCCAGTTCCTCCGCGGTGCCGGGGGTGGCGGCCCGGGCGGGCCGGGCGCTCTGGTTCCCGGCCCAGTTGGTCCACCGGGTGGGGGTCGCGGTAGTGGCCTGGGGCATGGCGCCGCCTCCTGCTCCGTGGCCGACCGGGGTCGGCGCGGTCCGGGGCGGTGGGGGCCGCCCTACCCGCGGGTAGGCCCGCGGGTAGGGAGAGATTAGTCAGTTCACCGTCCGAGGTCTACGGTCTGTCCGGCCGCTTCTGCGGGCTCGTCGGCGGCCTGCTCGGAGGCGAGCCCGGCGCGCAGGCGGCCGAGGCCGGCGAGCGCGGTGACCACGCCGAAGACCCCGGCGGTCAGCGGCACCCAGTAGCCCGCGGCGGAGCCGGCGGCGTCCACCACCCAGCCGCCGGCGGAGGAGCCGACGGCGACGCCGAGGGCGAGCCCGGTGGTCGTCCAGGTCATGCCCTCGGTCAGCTGGGCGGCCGGGACGAGCCGTTCGACCAGGGCCATCGCGGTGATCAGGGTGGGGGAGATGGCGATGCCCGCGATCAGCAGCGCGCCGCCGACCGCGATCAGGCCGCCGACTCCGTGCACCGACTCGGCGACCAGCAGCAGCGGCGCCATGCTGAGCGCCATGAACAGGACGCCGGCGAAGAAGCGGCCCGCCATCGAGCCGGTGAGCTTGAGGGTGCCGAACACCACGCCGGCCAGGCAAGAGCCGAGCGCCCACAGCGCGAGGATCACGCTGGCGAGGGACTTGTGCCCCTGGGTCTCGGAGTAGGCGACGGTGACGACCTCGACCGAGCCGAAGATCGCGCCGGTGGCGACGAAGGTGAGGATCAGCACCTGGAGGCCGCGGTTGAGGATCACCGAGCCGCCGACGTGCCGGGCGCCCGGGTGGACCGGTGGTTCGGTGGCGCGCTGCCCGGCGAACAGCAGGACGCCGACGGCGAGGAAGACCCCGGCGAGCAGGACGCCGGCCTCGGGGAAGACGGAGGTGGCCAGGCCGATCGAGAGGATCGGGCCGACGATGAAGCAGACCTCGTCGACGACGGCCTCGAAGGAGTACGCGGTGTGCAGCTTGGGGGCGTCGTCGCGGTACAGGTGGGCCCAGCGGGCGCGGACCATCGCGCCGGTGCTCGGCATGACGCCCATCCCGGCCGCGAAGACGAAGAGCGTCCAGTCCGGCGCCTTCAGCCGGGCGCACAGCAGCAGGCCGACCACGGCGACGATGGTGAGCGCCATGGCCGGGACGATTATTCGGCGCTGCCCGTGCCGGTCCACCAGCCGGGAGACCTGCGGGCCGAGCAGCGCGGCGGAGATCGCCAGGGTCGCCGACACCAGGCCCGCCACCCCGTAGGAGCCTCTGAGCTGGGAGAGCATGGTCACGATGCCGATGCCGGTCATGGAGATCGGCAGCCGGGAGACGAAGCCGGTGGTGGAGAAGGCCAGACTGCCGGGGGAGGCGAATATCTGGCGGTAGCTGGACAGCACGGGAGCTCCGCGGGGGTAAGGAACGAGGCTGGTCAACACAGCTTACGTACCTTGGCAAACAGTATTTTCCGGACACCCTCGCGGCCCCGACGGGGCGCTCCGGCCCCTCAATGGCAGGATCGGTGCCATGTCCGACGCGCGCAAACCCTCACCGTCCGGCGCCGCCCCGGCAGCGCCGCAGCCGTACGACGCCCTGCTGCTGCTCTCCTTCGGCGGGCCCGAGGCCCCCGAGGACGTCGTCCCGTTCCTGGAGAACGTGACCCGGGGCCGCGGCATCCCCAAGGAGCGGCTGAAGGAGGTCGGCAAGCACTACTTCCTGTTCGGCGGGGTCAGCCCGATCAACGAGCAGAACCGCGAACTGCTCGCCGCGCTGCGCAAGGACTTCGCCGAGCACGGCCTGGACCTGCCGGTCTACTGGGGCAACCGGAACTGGGCGCCCTACCTGGTGGACACGCTGCGCGAACTGGCCGCCGACGGCCACCGCCGCGTCGCCGTCCTCGCCACCAGCGCCTACGCCGGCTTCTCGGGCTGCCGCCAGTACCGGGAGAACCTGGCCGACGCGCTGGCCGCCCTCGCCGCGGAGGGCCTGCCCGAGCTGCGGGTCGACAAGCTGCGGCACTTCTACAACCACCCCGGCTTCATCGAGCCGATGGTCGACGCCACCCTGGCCGCCCTGGCGCGGCTGCCCGAGGACGTCCGGGCCGGCGCCCGGCTGGCGTTCACCACCCACTCCATCCCGGACGCCATGGCCGAGACCTCCGGCGCCCCGGACGACCCGGCCCGCGGCCGCCCCGGCGGCGCGTACGTCGCCCAGCACCTGGACGTCGCCCGGCTGATCGCCGGGGCCGTCGCCGAACGCACCGGCGTCGCGGACCGGCCCTGGGAGCTGGTGTTCCAGAGTCGAAGCGGCGCTCCGCACACGCCGTGGCTGGAACCCGACATCTGCGACCACCTGGAGGCCCAGCACGCCGACGGCGCGCCCGCCGTGGTGATGGTCCCGATCGGCTTCGTCTCCGACCACATGGAGGTCAAGTACGACCTCGACACCGAGGCCGTCGCCAAGGCCGCCGAACTCGGCCTGCCGGTGGCCCGCGCCGCCACCGTCGGCGCCGACCCGCGGTTCACCGCCGCGGTGCGCGAACTCGTCCTGGAGCGGGCCGCCGCCGAGCGCGGCGAGCCGGTGACCCGCTGCGCCCTCGGCGCGCTCGGCCCCAGCCACGACGTGTGCGCGGTGGCCTGCTGCCCCAACCCGCGAGCCCCCCGCCCGGCCGCCGCCGAGCGCTGACCGCCCGTCCCGCTTTCCCGGAGGAGAGACCCGTGCCCACTCCCGCCCTGCCCGACGACCGGCTCCTCGACGACCTGCTGGAGGTCGCCCTGGACGCGGCCCGGCAGGCCGGCGCCCTGCTGCGCGACGGCCGGCCCGCCGACCTCGGCGTGGCCGGCACCAAGAGCAGCCCGGTCGACGTGGTGACCGAGATGGACCTCGCCTCCGAGAAGCTCGTCCTGGAACTGATCACCGAGCGCCGCCCCGAGGACGGCTACCTCGGCGAGGAGGGCGCCGAGCGGCCCGGCACCAGCGGGGTGCGCTGGGTCGTCGACCCGCTCGACGGCACGGTCAACTACCTGTACGGGCTGCCCTCCTGGGCGGTCAGCGTGGCCGCCGAGCTGGACGGCCGGGCGGTCGTCGGCGTGGTGTACGCGCCGGCCCGCGGCGAGCTGTTCCACGCCGTCCTCGGGCGCGGCGCCCGGCTCGACGGCCGGCCGCTCTCCACCCGCCCGGCCCCGCCGTGGGGCCAGGCGCTGATCGGCACCGGCTTCAACTACGTCCAGTCGGTGCGGACCCGCCAGGCCGAGGTGCTGCTGTCCCTGATGCCCGAGGTGCGGGACATCCGCCGGGGCGGGGCCGCCGCGGTGGACCTGTGCGACGTCGCCGCCGGGCGGCTGGACGGCTACTACGAGCGCGGCCTCGCCCCCTGGGACCGCGCGGCCGGCTGCCTGATCGCGGCCGAGGCCGGGGCCCTGGTCGGCGGACGCCCCGGGCGCGGCCCGGACGGCGAGCTGACCGTGGCCGCCGCGCCGGGCGTGTACCAGCCGCTGCAGGAGCGGCTGGCCGCGCTGCGCGCCTGGGCCGACTGAGGACACGCCCTGGGCCCCTGGACGGCCCTGGACAGCGAAGAGCCCTGGCATACGGGGGATGCCAGGGCCTGGGTTTTTCGCACGACCCCCGCAGGGCCGCTGGTGCCGGAGGTCCGGCGTCGGGTCGGAAGGTCGGGTGGATCAGGCGGCGGTGCGGTGGCGCTCCAGCACGGTGTCCACGCCGTGCTCGGCGGCGAGCCGGCGGAGGTCGTCCAGCTCGGACTGCTCCACCTCGGCGAGGAACTCGTCCCCGGCCTCGATCGCGCGGTGCAGATCCTGCTCGGCGTTGGCTATGCGCTGCAGGATTCCGGCCTTGAAGGCGTCCATACGGGCCCCCTTACTGTGTCGGACGTGCACGGTCGTACGTTCTCCGCCCCGAGGAGGTGTGGCCAGCGGCAGCGCCCCGTCCGGCAGGTCGTGAATCTCCGGTCGAGCGCGGAGACGGCCTTCGGCCGCTCCCGGTGACGTCCCAGCCCCAGGGCCGGCGCGGATGAACGCACGGCGGGTGGGTGCGATCGGCCAAGAGCCAGATCGCGGGTGTGAAGCTGTCCTCCCCGCCGGGGGGATGGGGAAACCTTCCGGCCCGAGAAAGTTGCCTGTGTCACAGTCCAACCGGACTGGTCCCGGCACGAACGGTCACCACCCGCCGCCAACGCTCCGTGCCTGAGCGGCAGCTTATCGCTGCTTTACCGGCGGACCAGGCAGGATGGAGGCACCGTCGGAGCCGCGCGTCCGCTTCCGGGGCCGGCCTGGAGAAGGGACAACGATCGTGCGGGTTCTCGTCGTCGAGGACGAGCAGCTGCTCGCCGAGGCTGTCGCCACCGGCCTGCGCCGCGAGGCGATGGCCGTCGACGTGGTGTACGACGGGGAGGCCGCGCTCCAGCGCATCGCGGTCAACGACTACGACGTCGTGGTCCTGGACCGCGACCTCCCACTGGTCCACGGTGACGACGTCTGCCGCAAGGTGGTCGAACAGGGACTGGCCACCCGGGTGATCATGCTGACCGCCTCCGGCGACATCAGCGACCGGGTCGAGGGCCTGGAGATCGGCGCGGACGACTACCTTCCGAAGCCGTTCGCCTTCAGCGAACTCGTCGCCCGGGTAAGGGCGCTGGGCCGCCGCGCGACCGTTCCGCTGCCCCCGGTGCTGGAGCGGGCCGGCATCTCGCTCGACCCGGGCCGCCGCGAGGTGATCCGCGAGGGCCGGACCGTCCAGCTCGCCCCCAAGGAGTTCGCCGTCCTGGAGGTGCTGATGCGGGCCGGCGGCGCCGTCGTCTCCGCCGAGCAACTGCTGGAGAAGGCCTGGGACGAGCACACCGACCCGTTCACCAACGTCGTGCGCGTCACCGTGATGACGCTGCGCCGCAAGCTCGGTGACCCGCCGGTGATCGTCACCGTCCCGGGCTCCGGCTACCGGATCTGACCGGACCCGCCGGACCACCTGACCGGATCCGAGCGGACCGCACCGGATCCGGCCGCCGGACCCGGTCGGACCACCCCCACCCCGCGCCCGCCCCGGCGGACGCCCCGAGAGGACCATCATGACCACCCCGCCCCCGGCCGGCGGGCCCTCCGGCGCGCCCGCCGGCGGCCCGCGCGCCGTACCGCCCAAGCCCCAGCACCCCCCGCGCGCGCCCCAGTCCGGCCGCTACACCCCCGGCGACGGCATGCTCGCCTGGCTGCCCTTCCGGCCGACCATCCGGATGCGGCTCACCCTGCTCTACGGCGGCATGTTCCTGATGGCCGGCGTGGTCCTGCTGCTGCTGATGTACGTGTTCTTCCAGGACGCCGTGAACAACCTGGCGCCGCGCACGTTCCAGTTCGACGGCAGCCTGCGGGTCAACGGCGTCCCGATGAACAGCGCGCAGTTCAACCAGGAGCAGGCCGGCGACTACCTGCTGCGCTCCAACTCGGCGCTCAACACCCTGCTGCGCAAGTCGCTCACGATGCTGGTCTGCCTCGCCGTGATCGCCTTCGCGGCCGGCTACGCGCTGGCCGGCCGGGTGCTGCGCCCGCTCGGCCGGATCACCCGCACCGCCCGCGACGTCGCCTCCTCCGACCTGCACCGGCGGATCGAGCTGGACGGGCCGGACGACGAGCTCAAGGAACTCGCCGACACCTTCGACGACATGCTGGACCGGCTGGACCGGTCCTTCGACTCCCAGCGCCGCTTCGTCGCCAACGCCTCGCACGAACTGCGCACCCCGCTGGCGATCAACCGCACCCTGCTGGAGGTCCAGCTCTCCGACCCGGCCGCCTCGCCCGACCTCCAGCAGCTCGGCAAGACCCTGCTGGCCACCAACGAGCGCAGCGAACAGCTGGTGGAGGGCCTGCTGCTGCTCGCCCGCAGCGAGAACGAGCTGACCGACCGCCGCCCGGTGGAACTCTCCGAGGTGGCCACCCGCGCCCTGGAGCAGACCAGGGCCGAGGCGGACCGGCGCGAGGTCGAGCTGCGCTCCAAGCTCGCTCCGGCCGTGGTCGCGGGCAACGGCGTGCTGCTGGAGCGGCTGGCGCTCAACCTGCTGCAGAACGCCGTCCGGTACAACACCGCCGGCGGCTGGGTCGAGCTGGCCACTGCCGAGGTGCCCGGCGGCGGCGAGCTGGTGGTGTCCAACACCGGCCCGGTGGTGCCCGGCTACGAGCTGGAGCACATCTTCGAGCCGTTCCGCCGGGTCAAGGGCGCCGACCGCACCCGCAGCGACAAGGGGGTCGGGCTCGGCCTGTCCATCGTCCGCTCGGTGGTGCGCGCCCACGGTGGCACCATCGAGGCCACTGCGCGCGCCGGTGGCGGCCTCACCATGCGGGTCCGGATCCCCAACCCCTGACCCCGCCCGCCGGGCCCCTCCCGGGCCCGCCGCGCCCTCCCCGCCGCCGCGCTCCGTAAGCGACCGTTCACCGCCGCCCCCGTCAGGCCCGTCAAGACGACATAAGGCCTGGCGGGGGCGGCTTGTCATTTCCTGCCCGGGCAACTTACGGTGTCGTAACCTACGGAACCGTAAGTGCGTCGCAGACGTGCCCGCCCAACGCGCCCGTCCCGCGCGTGCCGTCCCCCAGGAGCAAGACCGTGACCATCGCCCCTGTGCAGAGCAGCGCCTCCCTCGGATCGACCGGCTGGACCGACGCCCGGCTGATCCTGGCCCTCGAAGAGGTCGTGGAGAAGGAGCTCAACCGCCACCTCGGCGTGGCCAAGGAGTGGATGCCGCACGAGTTCGTGCCGTGGAGCCAGGGCCGTGACTTCGACGGCGTGCTGGGCGGCGACGCCTGGGCCGTCGAGCAGTCCCAGGTGACACCGCTCGGCCGGGTGTCGCTGGTGGTGAACCTGCTGACCGAGGACAACCTCCCCAGCTACCACCACGAGATCGCCAGCATGTTCGGCCGCGAGGGCGCCTGGGGCACCTGGGTGCACCGCTGGACCGCCGAGGAGGGCCGGCACGGGATAGCCATTCGCGACTTCCTGCTCGCCACCCGGGCCGTCGACCCGGTGGAGCTGGAGCGGGCCCGGATGAGCCACATGTCCGAGGGCTTCGAGTCCGACAACGCGCACAGCATGCTGCAGTCGGTCGCGTACGTGGCCTTCCAGGAGCTCGCCACCCGCATCTCGCACCGCAACACCGGCAAGTACGCCGGCGACCCGCTCTGCGACCAGCTGCTGGCGAAGATCGCCAACGACGAGAACCTCCACATGGTCTTCTACCGGAACCTGCTGAAGGCCGCCCTGGAGATCGCCCCCGACCAGGCCATGCGGGCCGTGGCCGACGTGGTCACCAACTTCCGGATGCCCGGCCACGGCATCCCCGGCTTCGAGCGGGCCGCCGCGCAGATCGCCCTCGGCGGGGTCTACAACCTGCGCATCCACCACGACGACGTGCTGCAGCCGGTGCTGCGCCACCTGCGCGTGATGGAGATCGGCGGCCTCGGCCCGGAGGGTCTGATGGCGCAGAACGAGCTCGGCGTCTTCCTGGACGGGCTGGACGGTCAGGCACGCAAGTTCGAGGAGCGCCAGGCCGCGATCCTGGCCCGTCGGGCCGCGCGCCGGAGCGCCGACTAGGGTGTTCGGCGGAGCAGCCGAAGTGGGTGGATTTTCCGTGGTTTGCCCTGGAAGATTCTGAACGTGACCAAGCTCACATCGTGTCGCTCCGTGGTTTCACCCGACCTCGGAGAGTGATCACCCGAACAGGGGTGTCGATCGCAGTCCGTGACCGGATTTCGGGTCCGCACCCGGCCGGATGATTGGCCGGTACCCCAGGTGGGCAAGGGAACGGGCGAGCATCAGTGCGGCCCGTGCTCACTGTGAGTGGCCGCCGAGCGGATGCTGGAGGAGGCTGGCGATGGCCCAGCGTGAGGCCTCCCACAGCCTGGTGGATCACCCCAACGGACCCCTGGCTGAGTGTCGATTGAGTAACAGGGCTTGAAGTAAGGCAAAATCTCCGCCTCGGGTCGGGCACAAGACCGACCCCCCATGCGTTACGTGCGCTGGAGATACCGCACACACCGCACAAACCCGGAGGGGGAGAGCGAACAATGGCAACGGACTACGACACCCCACGCAAGACCGACGACGAGCTCAACGAAGACAGCATCGAGGAACTCAAGGCTCGGCGGAACGACAAGGGCGGCGGCTCTGTCGACGTCGACGAGTTCGACGCGGCCGAGGGCATGGAGCTCCCGGGCGCAGACCTCTCGAACGAGGAGCTCGCGGTCCGGGTGCTGCCGAAGCAGGCCGACGAGTTCACCTGCATGAGCTGCTTCCTGGTGCACCACCGCAGTCAGCTGTACAGCGAGAAGAACGGCAACCCGATCTGCCGGGACTGCGGCGCCTGAGCACCGCGGCGGACAGGGCCCGGCACCCGCGGCTTCCGCGGGGCCGGCACAGCGCCCCTTCCGGCCCCGGGCAGCGGGGCCGGACGGCAGGTCCGGGAGCCGTCCTGACGGACGGCACCGGGAGGACGGAGTCGGCCATGAGCACGTCGGCCGGCACAAAGTCGTAGGGACGGTCCCGCATCAGCGGAACCGTCCCTCTCCGTTTTTCGGGCCTGTGCGCGTTCCGGGGCTGCCCCCGGGCGTGCGCGGGCCCTCCGCCAGGTGCTGGCCGGCAGGATCCGGCGCCCTAGGTGCGGGCGCCGCGACGGGCCTCCTCCAGCGCCTCCGCCAGCTTCATCGGCGAGCGGGTCGACAGGTAGAGGTAGGGCGTCGGGTCGGACGGATCGGTCACCTCGATCCGCAGCGCCGTCGGGACGTAGCTGCGCAGCAGCATGAAGGCGCGCGGGTTGGCCTTCGGCCCGCGCCAGGCCACCGCCTCGGCGGGGCTCAGCGGGTGCGCGGTGCCCAGGGCGTCCACCGGGATCCGGGCCGGCCCGGCCACCAGTGAGCCCTGCACCACGCGGATCCGGACCGAGCCGTAGCTGCTGATCGCGACCGCGCCGGCGGCGATGCCGACCACCAGCCCGACCAGCGCGGCCAGACCGCTGACCCGCAGCAGGATCAGGGCGAGCGTGAGCCCGGTCGCGACCGGGAGCAGCCACCAGGAGCGCGGCACCGTGAGGCGTTCGTCGTACATGCCCCCATTGTGGGCGTCCTGACGCCGGTGCCGGGACGCCACCCCCACCGGCCGCGCGCCTACCCCTGGGTAGGCTGGGGCCCCGTGACCGGTTCGACCACCCCCACCGCCCCCGCCGACCGGCCGGCGCCCGCGCTGCCGCCGTCCCCGACCACCCCGCCGCCGGACGCCGTGCTGCCGCCGCGCGCCCCCGAGGCGCCCGCCCCCGGCACCCGGCTCGGCTCCCACTACGAGCACTGCTTCGGCTGCGGACCGCAACACCCCGGCGGGCTGCGGATCGACGCGGTCGCCGGCGAGGGACTCGACGTCACCGCCGAGTTCGCCGTCCGGGACGTCCACCAGGGCGGCCCGGGCCTGGCCCACGGCGGAGTGCTGACCACCGCCATGGACGAGACCCTCGGCACGCTCAACTGGCTGCTGCACGCCCCCGCCGTCACCGGCCGGCTGGAGACCGACTTCCTCTGCCCCGTCCCGGTCGACTCGGTGCTGCACCTGCGCGCCTGGGTCACCGGCGTCCACGGCCGCAAGATCTACAGCGCCGCCGAGGCGCGCATCGGCGGCCCCGACGGACCGGTCGCGGTGCGTGCGCAGGCGCTCTTCATCCAGGTGAAGCTGGAACACTTCACCACGCACGGTCGTCCCGAGGACATCGAGAAGGTCCTCGACGACCCGGATCTGATGAAGCGCGCACGAGCCTTTGAGGTGAACCCTTGAGCAACACCCCCCGCCCGCCGCTGGACGTCCTGATCAGGCGCATCGACCCCGAGTTGCCGCTGCCCGCCTACGCGCAGCCCGGCGACGCGGGAGCCGATCTGCGCACCACCGTGGACGCCGAGCTGGCCCCCGGTGAGCGGGCCGTCCTGCCCACCGGCATCGCGATCGCCCTCCCGGACGGCTACGCGGCCTTCGTCCACCCCCGGTCCGGGCTGGCAGCTCGTTGCGGAGTTGCTCTCGTGAACGCCCCGGGGACGGTCGATGCCGGGTACCGTGGAGAGATCAAGGTGATCGTCGTCAATCTGGACCCGCGCGAGGGGGTCAGCTTCCGCCGAGGGGACCGGATCGCCCAGCTGGTGATCCAGCAGGTCGAGAAGGCCCGCTTCCACGAGGTGGCCGAGCTGCCTGGGTCGGCACGTGCCGAGGGCGGGTTCGGGTCGACCGGCGGCCACGCCGCGGTCTAGCATTCCCGCGGCCTCGCAGGAAGCCGAGCAGGTATTCGCATCGGTCTTGGACCGGGAAGGACAGTGACCGTGTTCCGTCGTCGCCAGAAGAGCGAGGACGCTGTCGAGCAGCTCGCCGACGACGCCATCAGCGCCGACGAGACGGCCGATGACGTCGAAGGTTCCGCCGAGAGCGAGAACGTGACCGAGCTGGACCCGTCCGACAAGGTCGGCCTGCCGCCGGCCCCGCGGCCGGACGGTCCGTGGGACCACTCCGAGCTGGAGAACCCCGAGGAGGGGCGAGTGGACCTCGGGGGTCTGCTGGTCCCCGGTGTCGAGGGCATGGAGCTGCGGGTGGAGGTCGCTGGTGACGCGATCGTCGCCGCGACCCTCGTCCTCGGCAACAGCGCCATCCAGCTGCAGGCCTTCGCCGCTCCCAAGTCGGAGGGCATCTGGGGGGAGGTCCGGGAGGAGATCGCCAACGGCATCACCGCGCAGGGCGGCCTCATCGAGGAGGAGGAGGGCCCGCTCGGCTGGCACCTCCGCGCGCAGGTCCCGGTGCAGCTGCCGGACGGCACCCAGGGCGTACAGCTGGTGCGCTTCGTCGGTTGCGACGGCCCGCGCTGGTTCCTGCGCGGTGTGATCTCGGGCCAGGCCGCCGTGCAGCCGGAAATGGCCGGGATCCTGGAGCAGGTCTTCCAGCAGACGGTCGTCGTCCGGGGCGAGAGCCCGATGGCGCCCCGCGACCCGATCGTGCTGAAGCTGCCCGAGGACGCCCAGATGGTCGCCGACGGCGGCGGTGCGGCTGCGGCGGCCGGGGAGGGCGACAACCGTTTCGGCAGCGCGGCCCTCGACCCGTTCGCCCGCGGTCCGGAGATCACCGAGGTCCGCTGACCTGGTCCGTGTCGCACTGATCGCCCCTGCCCGGGACCCTGGGCAGGGGCGATTTGCATGTGGCGGTCCTGTCCCCGTACAGTTCCGGAGTCGCCGCGAGAGAGCGGGGGCAA
>NZ_JBEOUK010000016.1:0-178118 GCF_040304045.1 Kitasatospora sp. NPDC094016 | reverse complement strand
CGCCGATCGGCAAGTACGGCTCGATCAACACCCACTCTGCATCCGTCAGTTGCGCTCGCGTCACGCACCACGGTTTACCGGAACTGGACCCGCTGCGAAGGTAAATCGCGCAGATTGATCACGACCGAATACGCGCCCTAATCGCGTTCCCGCCGTACCACTGCCGCCGGGCCCCCGGAGCGAAACGCTCCGGGGGCCCGGCGGCGTTTAGGCTCCCTGTCATGCATGACGTACAGCTCCTGGTCGAAGCCGTCGACTCCCTGGCGGATCGTTTCCGCTCGCTGCCGCAGAGCAAACTGCTGGGTGCCGTGCCCGGGCACGCCTCGCGGGCGGCGGCCGTGCTGGCGCTGGCCCGGCGGCTGGCCGAGTCGGCGCTGGCGGCGGAGGGCGGGCCGGAGCGGGAGTTCCCGGACGCCGGGGCCTTCGCGGCGGGGGATCAACTGGCCGTCGCCGGGCACGACCTGGCGGCCGCGCTGGCGGCCCTGCCGGAGGGCGACGCGGTCGCCCTGCCGGGCGGGCCGGTGGCGGCCGCGGAGGTGCTGGCCGGCGCGGTGGCCGCAGTGCGCGCGACGGCGGCGCTCTGCGGGTAGACGTCCGGACACGCCGAAGGCCGGCCGGGTCGGTAACCCCTTGACCCGGCCGGCCTTCGGTGTGCTGCGCCGTGTGTGCTGTGCTGCCCCGCCGCTGGGGAGGCGTCAGATGCTGGCGACCACCCGGTCCGCGAGGACGTAGACGGCCTCCTCGTCGGTGGAGAAGGTCAGCGAGTACGAGCCGGAGAAGCGCGAGCCGCCGAGCAGCCGGACGTGCTCACCGGCACGGACCGCGTCGATCAGCCGGTAGGCCGCCTCCCGGTCGCCCGGGGCCACGCAGAGCGTGGTGCCGTCGGCGAAGGCGTACACGTCCAGGGTGCCCAGCGGGCCCGGGCGGACGTCGATCAGGGCGACGGCCTCGTCGGCGAGGGTGGCCAGCCGGGTGTCGGTCCACTCGCGGGACGGCGCCTGGCTGGGCACGAAGTCGGGGTGGGAGGGGTGGCGGCGCGGGTCGGGCGTGGCGACCGGGGCGTCCTCGACGGCCTGGTCGGCGTCCAGCAGCCCGGCCTCCAGGCCGGTGGCCAGCAGGTCGGCCTCGCGGCGTGCGCGGGCGTCCCCGGTGGGCTCGGCGGAGCCGGTGGAGGCGGAGGCGACGGTGGGGCCGCCGGAGGAGGTGCCGGCGCCCTGGCCGGGGAACAGCGACGAGCCGCCCTCGGGGCCGGGCTCGGCGGGGCCCTCGTTGATCAGGTCCTCCAGCGCGGAGCGCAGCGCCTCGCCGAACTCCGGGTCCATGGTGCCGGCGTTGTCGACGGCGTCCTGCGGGCCGGTGGGGCGGGGGAAGAACAGCGGCCACTCGTCGGTGCTGGCGAACGGGCCGGTGTACGGGGAGTCGAACAGTGGCGCGTCCTCGGCCGCGCGGGCCTCCTGCTCGGCCCAGAACGCCCGGGCCTCGGTGATCTCCCGCTCGCGGTCGGCGGCGAGTGCCTCGGTGACGGCCTGGCGTATCGCGGCCTGGTCCACCGGCGCGGGGGCGGCCTGGGCCGCGGCCTGCGCGTCCAGCCGGCGGGAGAGTCCCCGGAGGTGGAGCAGCACGGCGGTCGACACGGTGATCAGGATCAGCAGCAGGATGGTGTAGACGGCGCTCACGGAACGTACTCCTAGCGAGGAGCGGAACGGGGTTACGTGTCCACACTGCCGCATCCGGGGCTGTTGCCGCAGTGGCGAATGTCTAATTTGTGCGGGACTTTCGCTCTTGTCCCCAAATTGTTAGGTAACACCGTTCTACGCAGTGGAGTTGATCCGCTCCGCAGTGTCGATTTCCGAGCCGAAAACGAGCGAAAAGAGGGCCGGATCGACCTCGCGATGTGATCCGGCCCTCAATTACTCACGGTCACTCCAAATGGGTGGTCCAGACCCTTTCGGGGTGGCCGGCGGGGTCAGCTGAGGCGCTCGATCACCATCGCCATGCCCTGGCCGCCGCCGACGCACATGGTCTCCAGACCGAACTGCTTGTCGTGCCACTGCAGGGAGTTGATCAGGGTGGTGGTGATCCGGGCGCCGGTCATGCCGAAGGGGTGGCCGACGGCGATCGCGCCGCCGTTGACGTTCAGCTTGTCCAAGTCGATGCCGAGATCCCGGTAGGACGGGATCACCTGGGCGGCGAAGGCCTCGTTGATCTCGACCAGGTCGATGTCGTCGATGGTCAGGCCGGCCCGCCGCAGCGCCTGCCGGGAGGCCTCGACCGGGCCGTAGCCCATGATCTCGGGGGAGAGCGCGCTGACGCCGGTGGAGACCACCCGGGCGAGCGGGGTGATGCCCAGCTCCCGGGCCTTGGTGTCGGACATGATGACCAGCGCGGCGGCGCCGTCGTTCAGCGGGCAGCAGTTACCGGCGGTCACGGTGCCGTCCGGTCGGAACACCGGCTTCAGGCCGGAGACGCCCTCCAGCGTGACGCCGGCGCGCGGGCCGTCGTCCTTGCTCACCACGGTGCCGTCCGGGAGCGTCACCGGGGTGATCTCGCGCTCCCAGAAGCCGGCCTTGATGGCG
This sequence comes from Kitasatospora sp. NPDC094016, assembly GCF_040304045.1. Taxonomy (NCBI): domain Bacteria; kingdom Bacillati; phylum Actinomycetota; class Actinomycetes; order Kitasatosporales; family Streptomycetaceae; genus Kitasatospora; species Kitasatospora sp. NPDC094016. Next base: position 175,542 of record NZ_JBEOUK010000016.1, on the reverse strand, counting down.
GCCTCGGCGAGGTTCTGCGAGCGGACGCCGAACTCGTCCTGCTCGGCGCGGGTGATCCCCTTGAGCGCGGCCAGGTTCTCGGCGGTCTGGCCCATCGCGATGTAGGCGTCCGGCAGCAGGCCGTCCTCGCGCGGGTCGTGCCACTCCCCGCCGCCCTCCTCGGCGCGCTTGGCGGTGCGGGCCTGGGCCTCGTCGAAGACCGGGTTCGTGGTGCCCGGCATGCCGTCCGAGGTCCCGTTCACGCTGCGCGAGACGGTCTCCACGCCGGCCGAGAGGAAGACGTCGCCCTCGCCGGCCCTGATCGCGTGCAGTGCCATCCGCGTGGTCTGCAGCGAGGACGAGCAGTAGCGGGTGATGGTGGCGCCGGGCAGGTAGTCCATGCCCATCTGGACGGCCACGATGCGGGCCAGGTTGTGGCCCTGCTCGCCGCCGGGCAGGCCGCAGCCGAGCATCAGGTCGTCGATCTCGCGCGGGTCGAGCTGCGGGACCTTGGCCAGCGCGGCCTGGATGACGTGGGCGGTCAGGTCGTCGGGGCGGACGTCCTTGAGCGAGCCTTTGAAGGCCCGGCCGATCGGCGAACGGGTGGCGCTGACGATGACGGCTTCGGGCATGGCGGGCTCCTCGCTGGGTGACGGCGGACTGGCGTCCGGGAGGAAAGTTACCGCCTGGTAGATCAGGCGTCACCCGTCCCGGCGTGTGAGCTGGCCGACGTGTCGCCGGCCTCTGGAACGCCTCCTTCCCGGGCCTCCTCGGGCGCCCACGAGCCGGGCAGCCCGACCCGCAGCCGGTGGCGCAGCAACGCCCAGCGGCGGCCGGTGCCCTCCGCCTCGACGGCCGCGACCTCGGTGCCCGAACGCCCGGCCGCGGCGGCGGCGGCCATCGCCACCGGCAGCACCGTCCCGCCCGGCAGGGGTGCGGCCGGGCGCTCCTCCTCCGGCCAGAGACCGAGCGCGGCGCACACCGAGGGCAGCACGGCCATCGCGGCCGTCGCGTAGCCCTGGGCGGACGGGTGGTAGCGGTCGGCGGCGAACATCTCCGGGCGCGCCGCGAACTCCGGGCCCAGCAGCGAGCCCAGCGAGACCGTCCGGCCGCCGGCCTCCACGACCGCGATGGTCTGCGCGGCCGCCAGCTGCCGGCTCAGCCGGCGGGCCACCCAGCGCAGCGGCGGGCGCACCGGCTTGATCGTCCCGAGGTCCGGGCAGGTGCCGACCACCACCTCGCAGCCGTTCGCCCGCAGCGCCGCGACCGCCTCGCCGAGTTGGCGGACGGCCAGCTGGGCCGGGCTGTGCCGGGTCACGTCGTTGGCGCCGATCATGAGCACGGCGACGTCCGGGTGGTGCGGCAGCGCCTGCTCCAGCTGGCCCGAGAGGTGGGCGGAACGGCCGCCGGTGCGGGCCACGTTGACCAGCCGGACCGGGCGCTCGGCCACCGAGGCGAGGCCCGCGGCCAGCAGCGCGCCCGGGGTCTCCCGGGCCCGCAGCACACCGAGGCCGGCGCCGGTGGAGTCACCGAGGACGGCCAGCACCAGCGGCGGCTGCGTGGCGGCGGAGCTGTCGGCGAAGGCCTCGCCGTAGACGCCGTCGGCCTTGGGCGGATCGCCCTCCAGCACGCCGATGGCCTGGATCGCCAGCTTGCTCTCGGTGAGCAGCACGCCCACCAGGCCCACGCCCAGCAGGCCGAGCCCGCCGCCGCCGTACGCCGCCGCGGTGGCGATCCGGCGGGCCACCCGGGCCCGCGAGTCCTGTGCCCCTGGCATCCGATGCCCCCTTCGCGTCCTGGTGCCGCCCCCTCCGGGGCCATGGCGATGCCTGCACCCCCCTCCTACCCGCGCGGGGGCCGGGGCTACCTGCGGGGCTGGGCCATTGGGGGAGGAAGGCGGGTGGTGGGCCGCCGCGCGGGGCCGGGGCGGGGCGGGGGGCGGGTGGGGCGGAAGGGCGGGCTGGGGCGGGCGGCACGGCCTAGGCTTTGCAGTACCGAAAGCACTCGCATGCCCACAACCGGGAGGACCCCCGTGCGGTACCACAACTCGATCATCGACCTCGTCGGCAACACTCCGCTGGTCAAGCTGAACAAGGTCACCGAGGGCATCAGCGCGACAGTGCTGGCGAAGGTCGAGTACTTCAACCCCGGCGGTTCGGTGAAGGACCGCATCGCGATGCGCATGATCGAGGCCGCCGAGGCCTCGGGCGCCCTGAAGCCGGGCGGCACCATCGTCGAGCCGACCTCCGGCAACACCGGTGTCGGCCTGGCGATCGTGGCCCAGCAGAAGGGCTACAAGTGCATCTTCGTCTGTCCGGACAAGGTGTCCACCGACAAGATCAACACCCTGCGCGCGTACGGCGCCGAGGTGGTCGTCTGTCCCACCGCTGTGGCCCCCGAGCACCCGGACTCGTACTACAACGTCTCCGACCGGCTCGTCCGGGAGACCCCGAACGCCTGGAAGCCGGACCAGTACTCCAACCCGGACAACCCGGCCTCGCACTACCACTCCACCGGTCCGGAGCTGTGGGAGCAGACCGAGGGCCGGATCACCCACTTCGTGGCGGGCGTCGGCACCGGCGGCACCATCTCCGGCACCGGCAACTACCTGAAGGAGGTCTCGGGCGGCAAGGTCAAGGTGATCGGCGCCGACCCGGAGGGCTCGGTCTACTCGGGCGGCACCGGCCGGCCGTACCTGGTCGAGGGCGTGGGTGAGGACTTCTGGCCGACCGCCTACGACCGTGACGTCGCCGACGGCATCGTCGCCGTCTCCGACAAGGACTCCTTCCAGATGACCCGCCGCCTGGCCAAGGAGGAGGGCCTGCTGGTCGGCGGCTCCTGCGGCATGGCCGTGGTGGCCGCGCTGGAGGTGGCCAAGGGCCTGGGCCCGGACGACGTCGTGGTGGTGCTGCTGCCGGACGGCGGCCGCGGCTACCTGTCCAAGATCTTCAACGACGACTGGATGGCCGACTACGGCTTCCTGCCCTCGGCCACCGACGAGGCGCACATCGGCGAGGTGCTGGCCCGCAAGGACGCCATCGAGCACGAGGGCATCCCGCAGTTCGTCCACATGCACCCGAACGAGACGGTCGCCGAGGCGGTCCGGGTGCTGCGCGAGTACGGCGTCTCGCAGATGCCGGTGGTCTCCCCGGGTGCCGGGCACCCCGACATCATGGCCGGCGAGGTGATCGGCTCGGTGGCGGAGAAGCTGCTGCTGGAGGGCGTCTTCGCTAAGGAGATCGAGCTGACCGACACGCTGGACCGGGTGATGTCCAAGCCGCTGCCGGTCGTCGGTGCGGGCGAGACGGTCACCAACCTGATGACCGTGCTGGAGAAGGCCGACGCCGCGGTGGTGCTGGTGGAGGGCAAGCCGCAGGGCATCGTCACCCGCCAGGACCTGCTGGGCTTCCTCGCCGGCCGCGCCGCGCACTGACCCGTCGGCCCCGGGCCCTGGCCGGCCCTGACCGGCCCTGACCGGCCCCGACCCCGCCACCGGCTCCGGTCGGCGGGGCGGACGAGGTTTCGCCCACGTTTTGCCCGCGGTTCGCCCACGGGCGAAGTGGTACACCGGCGTCACCTGCCCGCAGCACGCGGTTAACAACGGTCCGGCATCGTGGTGGTCAACGGCGAGACGCCGAGCGAGACGACGGCAACCGTCCGGGAGCGGCTCCCCGGCGGACGCGGTCGGCTCCGGACACGTCGGGCGGTCCTGACCCGGCTCTCCGTGTCCGCCCTCCAGCCCGGCAACGGGGGAGAGGGGCCTCCGCGGGAGGCGTCGTCGTCCCGCCCCTGCCCGGCTGCGGCCGGTCGACAGGGTGCGGCGGCTCCCGCGGCACCGCGCGCCGCACGGCGCGTCTCCGCGGTTCCCGGGTGGGGGAACCGAGGCGGAGAACGGCAGGGCCGGTCCTTCTCCGAGGGACCGGCCCTTCCCGTACGCTCACACGCATGACCAGCACTGAAACCACCCAGGACGAGCCGCGCTACGTCCGGCTCAAGATCGAGCTCATCGCGGAGATCACCGACGAGGGCGCGCTCAAGGCCGCCGCCCTGAAGCAGGTGACCGAGGACGAGTACCTCGACGACGACGAGCGCGCCCAGTCCGTCGACGCCATCGAGGTGGACCCGTCGGGTTCGCTCGCCCACTTCATCGACCCGGTGGCGCTGCTCGGCGACGTGCCGGGTGTCGAGCTGGCCTCGGCGACCTGGGAGTCGGCGCAGACCGAGTTCGACCCCGAGAACGAGGGGTGGGACGAGTACGTGGTGGACGAGTCCGCCGAGTAGCGGCCTCACCCCGCCGGCTCGTCAGCGCTCGTGAACGCCCGGTCTGCCCCGCAGGCCGGGCGTTTCTCCCTGTTCACCGGGAAGTTGGGTCATCTCATACGATCGCTTACCCTTCGGAGGTGGAACCGTGCACGGCCGGATTGCGTTTCTGTATCCGTAAATGCCCGGGATGATCAGCAGGGAGACGCGACGTGACGGCACGGGACGGTCAGGGGCGGGCAGGCGGAGGCAACTGGAGCCGGCGCGGAGTGCTCGCGGGCCTGATCGGGGCGCCGGTCCTGCTGCTCGCGGCCTGCAACGACACCAAGAGCGCCGACGCCAACGGCTCGGGTGGCTCGGGTGGTTCCGGTGGGACCCCGGGTACCGGCAGCGGCTCCGGCGGGACCAGCAGCGCGCCGAAGACCTCGACCGCCGTCATCACCGTCACTCCCGCGGACGGGGCCGCCTCCGCCAGCTTCAGCGAGCCGGTCAAGGTCACCGTCAGCAACGGCACCCTGGGCACCGTCAAGGTCACCGACTCCACGGGCAAGGAACTGGCCGGCCAGCTCGCCTCCGACGGCGCCAGCTGGACCTCGGCCGCCGCCCCCGCCAGCGGCACCAAGTACACCGTGGCCGCCACCGCCCTCGACAAGGACAAGCTGGAGGCGGACGCCAACGCCACCTTCACCACGGCCACCCCGGCCAACACCTTCGTCGGCTACTTCACGCCCGAGGACGGCTCGGTCGTCGGCGTCGGCATGCCCGTCTCGATCACGTTCAGCAAGCCGATCACCGACCGCAAGGCCGTCCAGCAGGCGATCACCGTGATAGCCGAGCCGGGCGTCGAGATCGTCGGGTACTGGTTCTCCAGCACCCGCCTCGACTTCCGGCCGCAGGAGTACTGGGCCAAGGGCACCAAGGTCACCCTCAAGCTCCGGCTCAAGGACGTCGAGGGCGCCAAGGGCGTCTACGGCACCCAGTCCAAGGACGTCCGCTTCACCATCGGCCGGGCCCAGACCAGCGTCGCCGACCTCGGCGCCAAGAAGCTCACCGTCACCACCGACGGCCAGGTCAGCGCCGTCTACAAGATCTCCGGCGGGTCCCCCGAGCACCGCACCTGGGGCGGCAAGATGGTGATCTCCGAGCAGTTCCAGCAGACCCGGATGAACTCGCAGACCGTCAACCTCGGCAGCGAGTACGACATCGCGGACGTGCCGCACGCCCAGCGGCTCACCACCTCGGGCACCTTCATCCACGGCAACTACTGGTCCTCGTCGTCGATCTTCGGCGGCCAGAACACCAGCCACGGCTGCATCGGCCTCCAGGACGCCAAGGGCGCGCAGGACGGCAGCACGGACGGCTACAAGTTCTACAAGAGCTCCATGGTCGGCGACGTGGTCGAGGTCGTGAACTCCGGCGACAAGACCGTCGCGCCGGACAACGGCCTGAACGGCTGGAACCTCGGCTGGGCCGCCTGGAAGGCCGGCAGCGCGGTCTGACGCCGGGAGCCGCCGGTCAGCGCTTGGCGTAGTCGGCGAAGCCCTGCCAGTCGACGATGACGCAGGGCTCGTCGCCGACGATCCAGGCGTCGTGCCCGGGCGGGCAGATCATCAGGTCGCCGGGGCCGAACTCGGTCTCCTGACCGTCGTCCATGACGATCCTCATCCGGCCCGAGACCACGTACCCCGTGTGGGCGGCCCGGCAGCTGTCGGTCCTGGCGATCGGCTTCACGTGCTTGGACCACTGCCAACCCGGGTGGAACACGGCCCGGCCCACCGGGCCGGCGTCCAGGTTGACCAGGCGCAGCTCCCCCGTGCCCTCCTCGAAGGGGCGGACCTCCTCGGGGGCGTCGAAGTTCATGCGGACGAGACCGGACATGGCGCACTCCTCTCCGCGCGGACGGCCCGGCCGCCCGCGCGGAGAGGAGGCAGGCCCGTCTGCTGGCCCTTCCAGTCTGCGCCCCGGCCGGCGGGCGGTCACCTCGGGTGGCCGGCCCGCCGGAACGGTCACGGACGGTCAGCCCTGCGTGCGGGCCACGCCGATCGGGCAGGAGGCGCCGGTGCCGCCGAGGCCGCAGTAGCCGTTCGGGTTCTTGGCGTCGGACAGGTACTGCTGGTGGTACGGCTCGGCCGGGTAGAACGGGCCGGCCGGGGCGATCTCGGTGGTGATCGGGCCGTAGCCGAGCGCGGTCAGGGCCGGCTGGAAGGCGTCCCGGCCGGCGGCCGCGGCGGCGGCCTGGGCGGGGGAGTGGGTGTAGACGGCGGAGCGGTACTGGGTGCCGACGTCGTTGCCCTGGCGGTTGCCCTGGGTCGGGTCGTGCGCCTCCCAGAAGGTCTTCAGCAGCCGCTCGTAGGAGATCACCGAGGGGTCGTACACCACCCGGACCGCCTCGGTGTGCCCGGTCAGCCCGCTGCACACCTCCTCGTACGTCGGGTGGGGGGTGTAGCCGCCCTGGTAGCCGACCAGCGTCGTCCAGACGCCGGGCAGGCGCCAGAACGTCCGCTCGGCGCCCCAGAAGCAGCCCAGCCCGAAGTCGGCCACCTCCAGGCCGTCCGGGTACGGCCCGGTGAGCGGGTGGCCGAGCACGGTGTGCGGCTCGCGCAGAGCGAAGCCCGGCGACTCCCGGCCGGGCAGCGCCTGGTCGGCGGGAACGAGCGAGGTCTTGTGGCGGTTGAACAGCACGGCCTGCTCCTGCGGGGTAGGGAGGGTTGCGCAGGGTTCAACGCGGCGGGCCGCCCCCGGATTCCGGCGCCGCCCGGATTCCGCCGCGGCCCCGGTTCGCAGTCGGCCCGGTTCACGGTCGGCCCGGTTCACGGCGGGCTGCGACGTTCCGGAGGGCGCCGGGCCGTACGGCCACTAGGCTCGACCCATGACCGAGCACCAGCTTCCCCAGGGCTTCGAGACCCTCGCCATCCACGCGGGTCAGGAAGCAGACCCCCAGACCGGGGCCGTCGTCACGCCGATCTACCAGGTGTCCACCTACAAGCAGGACGGGGTGGGCGGCCTGCGGGGCGGCTACGAGTACAGCCGCAGCGCCAACCCGACCCGCACCGCGCTGGAGGAGTGCCTCGCGGCGCTGGAGGGCGGCGCCCGCGGCCTCGCCTTCGCCTCCGGCCTGGCCGCCGAGGACACCCTGCTGCGCACCATCCTCAAGCCGGGCGACCACATCGTGATCCCCAACGACGCCTACGGCGGCACCTTCCGGCTGTTCGCCAAGGTGCTGACCCGCTGGGGCGTCGAGTTCTCCGTCGCCAACACCCAGGACCTGGCCACCGTCCGGGCCGCGCTGCGCCCCAACACCCGCGCGGTCTGGGTGGAGACCCCGTCCAACCCGCTGCTGGGCATCACCGACCTGGCCGCGCTCGCCGAGGTCGCGCACGGCGCCGGCGCGCTGCTGGTGGTCGACAACACCTTCGCCAGCCCGTACCTGCAGCAGCCGATCGCGCTCGGCGCGGACGCGGTCGTGCACTCCACGACCAAGTACATGGGCGGCCACTCGGACGTGGTCGGCGGTGCGCTGGTGCTGGCCGACGCGAGCCTGGGCGAGGAGGTGGCGTACCACCAGAACGCGATGGGCGCCGTCTCCGGGCCGTTCGACGCCTGGCTGGTGCTGCGCGGCATCAAGACGCTGGGTGTCCGGATGGACCGGCACAGCGCCAACGCGGAGAAGGTCGCCGAGCTGCTGGCGAGCCACCCGAAGGTCAGCCAGGTGCTGTACCCGGGCCTGCCCGAGCACCCCGGCCACGAGATCGCGGCCAAGCAGATGAAGGCCTTCGGCGGCATGGTCTCGTTCCGGGTCCAGGGCGGTGAGGAGGCGGCGGTCGAGGTCTGCAACCGCGCGCAGCTGTTCACCCTCGGTGAGTCGCTCGGCGGTGTGGAGTCGCTGATCGAGCACCCGGGCCGGATGACCCACGCCTCGGTGGCCGGTTCGGCGCTGGAGGTGCCCGCCGACCTGGTGCGCGTCTCGGTCGGCATCGAGTCGATCGACGACCTGCTCGCCGACCTCAAGCAGGCGCTGGGCTAGGACGCGTTCAGAGGCCCGGAGTCTGTCGAGGATCTCCGGCCTCGGTGAGCAGTCCGGGGACCGCGATGGTCACCTGACGCGCTGTCGACGCACTCGGCCGGAGGAGCCCCTGCGGGCTCCTCCGGCCGGTCCATCACTTCATGCCCTCACGCGCTCGCGCCGGAGCGGTCCTTCAGGAGCGCTTCCAGGAAGTGAGGGACGCGGAAGTGCAGTCCTCGTTCGGACCGGACTCACCGCGCACCAGGTCCCAGAGGTTCCACCCGCCCCGCAGGGTCCATGAGTCCGCCGAGGCCCATGAGTGCGGCGGGTGAGGGGGGCGCGGACACGGCTTCGGCGGGCACTTCCTGTCCTCGACCGTGATCGTCACACACGGGCAGTCCGCAGTCAGTTCGACCGTGGTCACCGCGGTCCGGGGCAGTTCGTAGCCGGGGGGCGCCGACACCTCCTGCCAGTAGTAGGTGCCCAGCGGAAGGTTGTCCGCGGAGCAGACGCCGTCCGCCCCGGTGGTGCAGGGGGAGCCGACGGGGGTGTCGGGGTTGGTCCCGGTGGTTTGGAGGCCGGGGACGCCGTTGGTCTCGTGCCACAGCTGGAAGGTGGCGCCGGCCAGAGGCTGTCCGGTGTCGGAGTCGACCTTGGTGACCGTGGTGGAGCCGGTCGGGGTGGTGGTCTTGGTGTCCTGGACGGTGACGGGGATGCTCTGTCCGTTCGTGTCGAGGACCACGGTCGTCACCGCGGGCTGGGGCAGGTCGTAGCCGGGGGGAGCGGCGGTCTCCTGCCAGTAGTAGGTGCCGAGGGGGAGGCCGCTGGCGGAGCAGGTGCCGTTCGCTCCGGTGGTGCAGGGGGAGCCGACGGGGGTGTCGGGGTTGGGGCCGGTGGTCTGGAGGCCGGGGACGCCGTTGGTCTCGTGCCACAGCTGGAAGGTGGCGCCGGACAGTGGTTGGCCCGTGGCGGAGTCGACCTTGGTGACCGCGGTGGAGCCGGTCGGGGCGATGGTCTTGGTGTCCTGGACGGTGATCGGGACGTTCTGCCCGTTGGTGTCGAGGACGACGGTGGTGACGTTGAGTTCCGGCAGGTCGTAGCCGTTGGGCGCCGACACCTCCTGCCAGTAGTAGGTGCCGAGGGGGAGACCGCTGGCTGAGCAGGTGCCGTTCGCTCCGGTGGTGCAGGGGGAGCCGACGGGGGTGTCGGGGTTGGGGCCGGTGGTCTGGAGGCCGGGGACGCCGTTGGTCTCGTGCCACAGCTGGAAGGTGGCGCCGGCCAGTGGTTGGCCCGTGGCGGAGTCGACCTTGGTCACGCTCGTTGACGCGGTCGGGGCGGTGGCTTTGGTGTCCTGGACGGTGATCGGGACGTTCTGTCCGTTGGTGTCGAGGACGACGGTGGTGACGTTGAGTTCCGGCAGGTCGTAGCCGGGGGGAGCGGCGGTCTCCTGCCAGTAGTAGGTGCCCAGCGGGAGGTCGGCCGTGGAGCAGACGCCGTTCGCCCCGGTCGTGCAGGGGGCGCCCACCTCGGTGTCCGGGGTGACCCCCGAGGTCTGGAGGCCGGGGACGCCGTTGGTTTCACGCCACAGCTGGAAGGTGGCCCCCGCCAGGGGCTGCCCCGTGACGGAGTCGACCTTCGTCACGCTGGTCGAGGCGGTGGGAGTGGGACTTCCGCACGCCGGAAGGTCGCCGTTGAAGGGATAGGCGTGGAACTCGGTCCCGGTCATCCCCGAGCCGGAGTTCTGCAGCAGCGAACCGGTGGTGAAGAACCGTCCGTTCAGACCGGGCAGGCTCATGGTGGCGGTGCTGGCCGGGTTGCCGACCAGCACACTGCCCTGGAACTGCCCCGATCCCGTGAGCGTGACGGACGTCGCGGCGGGGAAGTTCCACAGGAGGCGCTCGCGCAGCCGGTTCCAGGGGTCGGTGTCCTGGAGGCTCCCGCTGTAGGTGTTGATGGTGCGGGTGCCGCCCACGAGGTTGACGAGTACCGTCGCGTTCGCGGGGATGCCGGCGAACGCGATGCCCTGGGTGGAGCCTCCCCTCCCGGCGATGTCGAAGTCGACGTTGAAGACCTGGAGTGCGGAGGTGCCGTCACCGGTGAACAGGGTCTGGAACCCCTGGTTGACCGCGGTTCCGGTGGCGGGGCGGGGTGTGCCGACCCCGGCGTAGCACTCGCTCGCGGTCTGCAGCTGGCCGCGCAGCGGTGTGTAGGCGGCCACGGCCTGAGCTTCCTGGACCTTCGTACCGAGGATGGTGCCCGTGGCCGTGCCCGCGTAGCGGACGACGCCGCCCTCCGCCAGGAGCCGCTGCCCCGGGGCCACCGTGACGTTGCCTCCGGCGGTGAGGAAGTCGGCGCCGTTCGGCGGGGGGACCCGTGAGCCGACGCCGACGATGCCGATGTTGTAGACGGAGCTGGCTCCCGGGGCTTTGTTCAGGTCGAAGTTGCCGAGGGTCACCACGTGCCCCTCGGCCTCGGCGGCGGAACCGCCGACGTTGAAGTCGCCGCCGACGAAGATGTTGATGCCGGCGTCGCGGCCTGCGAAGGGACCGTTGTTGACCGGGGGGAACGTCGCGGGACAGTCCGCACCGAGGCACGGCCCGAGGCCGCCCGGGAGACCGGCCGCGTACGCGGCCTGTGGTGCGACGAGCGACATGCCGAAGGGCACGAGCGTCAGGGCCAGGACGGAACCCACCGTCCTGCCGAGTCGGCGTCTCCAGGTGACGGTGGTCACCGGGTTCTGACTGGGCTTCACCTCAGTCCTCTCACCATGTGGACACAATGGGCCCTCGGAGTGTTCCGGGCTGGAGGGCCGAGCATCACGACTCACTGGTGTTGTCATCTGAAAATCGTGTTAATGCACTCGTTCGGCTGTGTGTCGACGACTGATCGGTCCGGGCGCGGGGGACGGCTTCCGGCCGTCGGCGGTCACTGGCCCTGCTGGTCCGCGGTGTACGACTCCATCGCGTGGTTGAAGCGGGCCAGCAGGGCGCAGAACGCCTGCTGTTCCTCGGGCGGCCAGTCGGCCGTCAGACGGCGGGTCAACTCGGCCCGCCCGTCGCGGACTTCGGCCAGCCGGCCGGAGCCGACCGGGGTCAGCGCGAGGCGTACGGCGCGGCGGTCGGCCGGGTCCTGGACCCTGCCGACCAGCCCGCCCGCGACCAGCGGGGCGACCTGCCGGGTCACCGTGGAGGAGTCGACGCCGAGCGACTCGGCCAGCGCCTTGACGTTGGCGGGCCCGTGCCGCTCCAGGCGGTCGAGCAGCAGGTAGGCGGCCCGGTCCAGCGCGCCGAGACCGCCGCCGGTGGTCCGGACCTGGTCCATCCGGCGGGCGAACACCGCCAGCTGGTACTGGAGTCGGGCGTGCACGGGGTCGGTGCGGTCGGTGGCCTGGGGCGAGGTCGTCGTCATCGCGGCTCACGATCGTCGTGCGGTGAGGGAGGCTCAGAAGCAGCAGCGTACGCGGGCGGAGCGGGCCCGGGAACAGCCCCGGCATCCCGGATTGCCGGTGTCGACCACCGTAGGCTGGCGTTATGCACAACTGGCCGGTCACCCTCGACGACGTCCGCGGCGCCCAGAAGATGCTCGCCGGAATCGCCCGGGTGACGCCGATGGAGGGCAGCCGGTACCTGTCCGGGCTGATCGGCGCGCCGGTCCATCTGAAGTGCGAGAACCTCCAGCGCACCGGTTCGTTCAAGCTGCGCGGCGCGTACGTGCGGATCGCCGGGCTCTCGCCTGTGCAGCGGGCCGGCGGGGTGGTGGCGGCGAGCGCGGGCAACCACGCGCAGGGGGTGGCGCTGGCGGCCGCGCTGCTGGGGGTGCACTCGACCGTGTTCATGCCGGTCGCGGCGCCGCTGCCCAAGGTCGCGGCGACCCGGGAGTACGGCGCGCAGGTCCGGCTGCACGGCGCGACGGTGGACGAGGCGTTGCAGGCCGCGCAGCGGTACTCGGAGGCGACCGGCGCGGTGTTCATCCACCCCTTCGACCACTGGGACGTGGTCACCGGCCAGGCGACCGTCGGGCTGGAGATCCTGGAGCAGTGCCCCGAGGCGCGGACCATCCTGGTCGGGGTGGGCGGCGGCGGCCTGCTGGCCGGGATCGCGGCGGCGGTCAAGCCGTTGCGGCCGGACGTCCGGGTGGTGGGGGTGCAGGCGGCGGGCGCGGCCGCGTACCCGCCCTCGCTGGCGGCCGGGCGGCCGGTGTCGCTGGAGCACTACGCCACGATGGCCGACGGGATCATGGTCGGCCGGCCCGGGGACATCCCGTTCGAGGTGGTCAACTCGCTGGCGGACGGCGTCCGGACGGTCTCCGAGGACGCGCTGTCGCGGGCCCTGCTGCTCGGCCTGGAGCGTTTGAAACTGGTGGTCGAACCGGCCGGGGCGGCCCCGATCGCGGCGCTGCTGGAGCAGCCGGACTCCTTCGAGGGGCCGGTGGTGGCCGTGCTGTCCGGCGGCAACATCGACCCGCAGCTGATGCAGCGGGTGCTGCGGCACGGGCTGGCGGCGGCCGGCCGGTACCTGTCGCTGCGGGTGCGGCTGGCGGACAAGCCGGGCTCGCTGGCCGACCTGCTGGGGGTGCTGACCAGGCTGGACGCCAACGTGCTGGACGTCGCGCACGTGCGGATCGACCCGCGGCTGGGGCTGACCGAGGTCGAGGTGGACCTGCACCTGGAGACCAAGGGGCCGGAGCACTGCGCGGCCGTGGTCGGCGAGCTGCGGGACGCGGGGTACGTCGTTTCCGGCTGAGTTCCGAAGGCGCCTGAGGCGCTCGGGGTGCTTGTCGGGGCGCTTGGGCGCTCGGGGGGCTTGGTGTCTCGGGCGCCGGATGGTGTGGGGCGGGCCTCGGCGGATCTCGGTGGATGTCAGTGGTCCCTGTCACGATGGCGGAGCCCTATGCCTTGACGCGATATATCGCGTGCTGCCAGACTCGCGATACATCGCGTTCTGTGCGCCGGTAGGCGAAAACCGAGTCGCCCGCATGCCCAAAAAAGGGGCAGAGTGTGACAGATCGCCCATATTCGTCCGAGGAGATGAGGCAGGCCATGGCGCCAGCCATCCAAGCCGAGAACCTGGTCAAGACCTTCGGCGACGTACGAGCCCTGGACGGCGTGAGCCTCGACGTCCCCGAGGGCACGGTGCTCGGGCTGCTCGGCCCGAACGGGGCCGGCAAGACCACCACCGTGCGGGTCCTCACCACCCTGCTGCGCCCCGACTCGGGCCGCGCGGTGGTCGCCGGAGTCGACGTGCTCAAGCACCCCAACAAGGTCCGCAGCCTGATCGGCCTGTCCGGCCAGTACGCGGCGGTCGACGAGTACCTCACCGGCTTCGAGAACCTCCAGATGGTCGGCGAGCTCTACCAGATGAGCGCCCGTCAGGCGAAGGCCCGGGCGCTGGAGCTGCTGGAGTGGTTCAACCTCACCGAGGCCAAGGACCGCACCGCCAAGACCTACTCCGGCGGCATGCGCCGCCGCCTCGACCTCGCCGCCGCGCTGGTCGTCCGGCCGCCGGTGATGTTCCTCGACGAGCCGACCACCGGCCTCGACCCGCGCAACCGGCTCGCGCTCTGGGAGGTCATCGAGACCCTGGTCGAGCAGGGCACCACGCTGCTGCTCACCACCCAGTACCTGGAGGAGGCCGACCGGCTGGCGCACGACATCGCCGTCGTCGACCACGGCCGGGTGATCGCCCGCGGCACCGCCGACCAGCTCAAGGCCCAGATCGGCGGCGAGCGGATAGAGGTCGTGGTGCACGAGCCGGGCCTGGTCACCGACGCGGTCGCGGCGCTGTCCGGGTACGCGCTGGGCGAGCCGGCGGTGGAGAAGAACACCCGCCGGATCACCGTGCCGGTCAGCGGCGGCGCCCGGGTGCTCGCCGACGTCATCCGCGAACTGGACGCGCGCGGCATCGAGATCGACGACATCGGCCTGCGTCGCCCGACCCTGGACGACGTGTTCCTCACCCTCACCGGCCACGTCGCCGAGGCGGTGGAGGAGGAGAACGGCTCCGGCGGGCGCGGCCGGGGCGGCCGGGGTAAGGGTGGGCCGGCCGCCGAGGGGTCGGCCGCCGAGGGGTTGGCCGCCGGGGGGCCGCCGGACGGCTCCGACGGCCAGGGGCCGGACAAGCAGGCCGTCGCGGCCGGAACGGAGCGCTGAGATGAGCACCGCCACCGAGCACGCCATCGGCGAGGCGATGCCCAGGCAGCGCCGCGGCGTCGCCGCCACCCTGCACGACTCCTGGGTGGTCGCCAAGCGCAACCTGCGCCGGATGACCAGGATCCCCGAGATCGTGGTCTTCGGGCTGATGCAGCCGGTCATGTTCGTGCTGCTGTTCTCGTACGTGATGGGCGGGGCGATCAAGATCCCCGGGGCGAGCTCCAGCTCCGACTCGTACATCCAGTTCCTGATGGCCGGCATCTTCGCCCAGACCGTGACCTTCGCCGTCGCCGGCGCCTCCGCCGGGATCGCGGAGGACATGACCAAGGGCCTGGTGGACCGCTTCCGCTCGCTGCCGATGGCCCGCTCGGCGGTGCTGGTCGGCCGCACCCTGGCCGACCTGTGCCAGACCGCGTTCACCGTGGTCGTGCTGGCCCTGGTCGCGCTGCTGGTCGGCTGGCGCATCCACGACGGCGTGCTCAACGCGCTCGGCGCCTTCGGCCTGCTGCTCCTGCTCGGCTACGCGTTCTCCTGGATCGGCGCGCTGATCGGCCTCTCGGTGCGCAGCCCCGAGGCGGCCACCTCGGCCGGTCTGATCTGGCTGTTCCCGCTGACCTTCGTCTCCAACGCCTTCGTGCCGGTCAGCTCGATGCCGGGCTGGCTGCAGACGGTCGCGTACTGGAACCCGTTCAGCGCCACCGTCCAGGCCTGCCGGGACCTGTTCGGCAACCAGGTCGGCCCGGTGGACGCCGCCTGGCCGATGCAGCACGCCGCGCTGGTGTCGGTGCTCTGGTCGGTGCTGATCACCGCGGTGTTCTCCTGGCTGTCGGTGCGCAAGTACCGCTCGGCCGTGGGCTGAACCGCGCCCGGTACGCCGCGAGGGCGGCCGCGGAGTCCCTGGACTCCGCGGCCGCCCTCGTCGGTCGGTCCGGCCCGGTCCGGCCTGGCCAGGCCGGATCAGGTCGGATCAGGCCTGGTCAGCCGGCGTGCGGCACGACCTTGACGATCTTCACCATGGCGGGCTTGCCGTTCGGCAGCTCGTAGGTCGCCTCGTCGCCGATCTGCTTGCCGTCGATCGCGCGGCCCAGCGGCGACTGCGGAGAGTAGACGTCCATGGTGTCGGAGCCGGCGACCTCGCGCGAGGCGAGCAGGAACTCCATGGTGTCGTCCTCGTCGCCGTCGAAGGCGACCGTGACGACCATGCCCGGGGCCACCACACCCGAGTCGGCCGGAGCCTCGCCGACCTTGGCACGCTCCAGCAGCTGGGTCAGCTGGCGGATGCGCAGCTCGTACTTGCCCTGCTCCTCCTTGGCCGCGTGATAGCCGGCGTTCTCCTTGAGGTCCCCCTCCTCGCGCGCCGCCTCGATCTTCTGGGCGATCTCGATGCGCCAGGGCCCGGTCAGGTGATCCAGCTCGGCCTTCAGCTGGTCGTAGCCGGCCTGAGTGAGCCAGGTCACGTTCTCACTGGTCTGGGTCACGGGTGCTCCTCGTAGGTGCTGGGGCTGTGCTGAGGGTGTGAGTCGTCAGCAGGGTTGGTGGTGATATCGGTCGTAACTACAAAGCAACGCCCGCTCCCGTACCATCCGGTGCGGAAGGGGCGAAACCACGAGCCTAACAAGTCCTGCCGACAAGCAGAAGGGTCGTTGGCGCGCCATTGACGTTGGCGTTGCGCCACGGTGTACAGCGAATGTGCCACGGTGTACGGGGGCGGTGCCTGCCGGGCCGGGTGCGGGACTTCCTACGGATGCCCGTTCTCCCGATCGGTTATGCGCCGGTGTCCGGCAGAGTACCGGTGGTGCCCGGCAGAGTACCGGTGAGCGGGGCGCGCCGCCGGTGCGACTCGGCGGGCGGGACCCTCCTCCACGCCTCTTCGCGGGCGTACTTCTTCGGCCTGCTTCTTCGGGGCTTACTTCTTCGCCGGCGTGCAGCCCAGCAGTTCGGCGGTGGTGCCGCGGGCGGTGGTCCGCAGCGTGACCACGGCGTCGTAGCTGGAGCCGCCGGCCGGCACCGGGAAGTCGGCCACCCCGACCACCGAGCCGTCCGACCCCTGCGAGCGGACCGTGCAGCTGCCGGCCATCCCGCCGCTCTTGCGCACCGCCAGGTGCAGCTCGACCTCGGAGTCCGAGACCGCCTGGAAGGTCGGCACCGAACCGTTGATCGTGGTCTCGCGCAGCAGGTAGGAGCCGCCCAGCCAGGCCACCAGGCCCAGGCCCAGCACGCCGCAGACCGCGCCGACCACCTTCAGGCGGCGGTCCGAATCGCGGTCGCCGCGCCGGCCGTAGCGCCCCTCGGGCAGCTGCGCGGTGGTGGTGCTCGCGTTCATCGGACCCAGTCCTCTCCTGACGGGAGGGGCCGCGCGGGTGGTGCGGGGGAATGCGACGCTCCTCCAGTCCGTCACTATAGGAGGGGCACGCCCGCGGCCGGTCCGGCGGGGGCGGGGCTCGACCGGGCCGGGGTTCGTCCGCGGCCGGTCCCGCGGCGACGCGGCCCCGACGTGAGCGGCTCGTACGGTGGGCGGACCGGACTTCGCGGAACGCCCGATATGTGGAAGGAACGCAAGGCGTTGACTGAGCAGTTGCGACTGATGGCGGTGCACGCCCACCCGGACGACGAGTCCAGCAAGGGCGCGGCCACCATGGCCATGTACGTCGACCAGGGAGTGGACGTGCTCGTGGCCACCTGCACCGGGGGCGAACGCGGGTCGGTTCTCAACCCCAAGCTCCAGGGGGACCCGTACATCGAGGAGAACATCCACGAGGTGCGCCGCAAGGAGATGGACGAGGCCCGGGCGATCCTGGGCGTCAAGCAGGCCTGGCTCGGCTTCGTCGACTCAGGCCTGCCCGAAGGCGACCCGCTGCCCCCGCTGCCCGAGGGCTGCTTCGCCCTGGAGGACGTGAAGGAGGCGGCCGAACCGCTGGTCCGGCTGATCCGGGAGTTCAAGCCGCAGGTCATCACGACCTACGACGAGAACGGCGGCTACCCGCACCCCGACCACATCATGACCCACAAGATCACCATGCTGGCCTTCGACGCCGCCGGTGACCCGGACGCCTACCCGGAGGCCGGCGAGCCCTGGCAGCCGCTGAAGGTCTACTACAACCACGGCTTCCCGATGGGCCGCATCCGCGCTCTGCACCAGTACCTCACCGAGCACGGCCACGACTCGCCGTACGGCGAGTGGATCGCGGGCTGGGAGAAGAGCGGCCGCCAGGAGCGTGAGATCACCACCCGGGTGAGCTGCGGCGACTGGTTCGAGACCCGCGACCGCGCCCTGATCGCCCACGCCACCCAGATCGACCCCGACGGGCCGTGGTTCCGCGTCCCGCTGGACGTCCAGCGCGAGGTCTGGCCCACCGAGGACTACGAACTCGCCCGTACCCTGATCGACGTGGACCTGCCGGAGGACGACCTGTTCGCCGGCCTGCGCACCCCCACCCTGGCCGTCGAGGCCGCCGACACGCGCGACTGAACCACCCCCCGATGGCCCGGCTCCCCGTGAGCCGGGCCACCATAGAGATATGAGCGCCCCCGTGAACCTCGTCAACCTCGCCGCCGACCTCGCCGTCGACGACGCCAAGGTCACCCCCGGACTCCTCGGCTTCGTCGTCTTCGCCGCCCTCGGCGTGGCCACCTGGTTCCTGGCCAAGTCCATGAACCGGCAGTTCAAGAAGGTCGACTTCGCGGAGGAGCCGGAAGCCCCCAAGGAGTAGCGCGCGGGCGCGCGCGGGGCCCGGCTCGCCGCAGCCGGCGTCCCGGCGCCCGGCCCCCGATGCGCGAGGATGGGGGGCATGCCGAACCGTCTCGCGGACGCGACCTCGCCGTACCTGCTGCAGCATGCCGAGAACCCGGTCGACTGGTGGCCCTGGGGCCCCGAGGCGTTCGCGGAGGCGGAGCGGCGCGGGGTCCCGGTGTTGCTCAGCGTCGGGTACGCGGCGTGCCACTGGTGTCACGTGATGGCTCACGAGAGCTTCGAAGACGCCGGGGTCGCCGGCTACCTGAACGAGCGGTTCGTCGCCGTCAAGGTGGACCGGGAGGAGCGGCCCGACGTCGATGCCGTCTACATGGAGGCCGTGCAGGCCGCCACCGGGCAGGGCGGCTGGCCGATGACGGTGTTCCTCACGCCCGACAAGGAGCCGTTCTACTTCGGCACCTACTTCCCGCCGGAGCCCCGGCACGGCATGCCGTCCTTCCGGCAGGTGCTGGAAGGCGTCGACGCCGCCTGGCGGGGGCGGCGGCAGGAGGTCGCGGAGGTCGCCGGGCGGATCCGGGCCGACCTCGCCGAGCGCGCCGCCGTCTACTCGGCCGGCGCCCACCACCCGCCCGCCGGTGCCGATCTGCACCAGGCGCTGGTCGCCCTCAGCCGGGAGTTCGACGACCGGCACGGCGGCTTCGGGGGCGCGCCCAAGTTCCCACCGGCGATGGTCGTCGAGTTCCTGCTGCGCCACCACGCCCGCACCGGCTCCGAGGCGGCCCTGGAGATGGCCGTCCGCACCGGCGAGGCGATGGCCCGTGGCGGCATCCACGACCAGCTCGGCGGCGGCTTCGCCCGGTACGCGGTCGACGCCGGCTGGGTCGTGCCGCACTTCGAGAAGATGCTGTACGACAACGCCCTGCTGCTGCGTGCCTACGTGCACCTGTGGCGGGCCACCGGCTCCCCGCTGGCGCGCCGGACCGCGCTGACCACCGCAGACTTCCTGCTGCGCGAACTGCGCACCCCCGAAGGCGCGTTCGCGTCCGCGCTGGACGCCGACAGCCTCGACGAGGAGACCGGGCAGTCCACCGAAGGCGCCTACTACGTGTGGGAACCCGGCCAGTTGGTCGACCTGCTCGGCCCCGCCGACGCGGCCACCGCCGCCCGGCTGTTCACCGTCACCGCCGGCGGCACCTTCGAACACGGCACCTCCGTCCTCCAACTCCTCGCCGATCCCGAGGACTTCGCCGAGTACGAGACCATCCGTGCCCGGCTGTTCGAAGCCCGCACCCGGCGGCCCGCCCCCGCCCGCGACGACAAGGTCGTCGCCGCCTGGAACGGCCTCGCCATCGCCGCCCTCGCCGAGACCGGCGCCCTCCTGGAACGCCCTGACCTCGTCGAGGCCGCCGAACGCGCCGCCGACCTGCTGCTCGCCGTCCACCTCACCCCCGACGGCCGGCTGCTGCGCACCTCCCGCGACGGCCGGGCCGGCACCAATGCGGGCGTCCTGGAGGACTACGCCGACACCGCCGAGGGCTTCCTGTCCCTGTACGCCGTCACCGGCGACGCCGCCTGGCTGCAACTGGCCGGCGGACTCCTCGACACCGTGCTCAAGCACTTCACCGACGAGGCCTCCGGCGCGCTCTACGACACCGCCGACGACGCTGAGGAACTCATCCGGCGCCCCCAGGACCCCACCGACAACGCCACCCCGTCCGGCTGGACCGCCGCCGCCGGCGCCCTGCTCACCTACGCCGCCTACACCGGATCCGACCGGCACCGGACGGCCGCCGAACGGGCCCTCGGCATCGTCGGCGCGCTCGCGTCCCGCGCCCCCCGATTCATCGGCTGGGGCCTCGCCGTCGCCGAGGCGCTGCTCGATGGGCCGCGCGAAGTCGCCGTCGTCGGCCCGGCCGACGACCCGGCCACCGCCGCACTGCGCCGGGCCGCGCTGCTCGGGACCGCGCCCGGGGCGGTCGTCGCGGTGGGCGCGCCGGCGGGCCCGGCGGATGGGTCGGCGGACGGTTCGGTGGAGGGTTCGGCGGAGGACGGCGGCGCGGAGGTGCCGCTGCTGGCGGGCCGGCCGCTGGTCGGCGGAGCGCCCGCCGCCTACGTCTGCCGGCACTTCGCCTGCGAAGCACCGACCACCGACCCGGCGGTCCTCGGCGAGCGGCTGGGCGTCGCCGTCGAATAAAACGCTGGTGGGAGGGGGTGCGGCCGGGCCAGAATGGGCCATGACCTGGACCTTGAGCAGTTCGTTCGACGACTTCCGGCGCCACGCGGAAGAGTTCCTCGCCGCCCGCCCGGCCGAGAGCACCGTCCTGCTCACGGTCGTACACCGGCTGGCCGAACGCGGCCTGGACGTGTTCGGCCAGCGGCCACCGGTCTTCGGCTGGTGGCGCCCGTTGGCCGGCGGCCCGGTCGAAGGAGCCTTCCTCCAGACGCCGCCGTTCGGCCCCCGGCTCTCCTGCACACCGGCGGCGGCAGCCGAGCTGGCGGTCGAACTGGCTGCCGCCGGGAACGAGTTCACCGAGGTGTCCGGCGTCGGCGGAGGTGCGGACGCGGTCCGGGCCTTCGCCGCGGCCTGGACCGCCGCCACCGGCGCCGGCCAGTCCGTCCGCTTCAACGAACGTCTCTACCGGCTCGGCGAGTTGACCGACCCGCCCCGCCCGCCCGCCGGCCACCACCGACCCGCCGCCCCGGCCGACCGCGAACTGGCGATCTGCTGGTACGAGGAGTTCCTCGTCGAAGCCGGGGTCGACCTGCCCAACGTCCCCCAGGCCGTCGACGACCGGATCGCCACCGGCGGCCTCCACCTGTGGGAGGACGGCGGCCGCCCCGTCGCCCTGGCCGGCAGTAGCCCGGTGATCGCCGGCATGTCCCGCATCGGCCCCGTCTACACCCCGACCGACCAGCGCGGACGCGGCTACGCCAGCGCCGTCACCGCCGCCGCCTCCGCCCACGCCCTCGCCCAGGGGGCGGCCGAGGTCCTGCTCTACACCGACCTCGCCAACCCGACCAGCAACTCCATCTACCAGCAGATCGGCTACCGGCCGGTCGAGGACTGCCTGACGCTGGACTTCACGACGCAGGGCGGAACCTACGCGTAGTCGACCGGGCGGCCGCCGACCACCTTCGTGTTGAAGGGGTCGACGGCCGCAGTCGCGGCGGGTGCCGGCAGGTGGTCCGCGTTCACGTACGTCTGCGCGCAGGTCAGCAGATTGCCGCCGGCCGACTTCATGTCACCGGCCAGGCCGTCCAACAGCGCCTTCCAGGCCGCCCCGCACCCCTGCAACGCCGCCCCGCTCTGCCAACCCGCCAGCCCCCCGGCCGCCTTGGCGCTCGGCTCGGCCAACTTTGCGGTCTCGTCGGGCACTTTCCCGGCGACGGTCAGCGCGTTGTTCCCAGCCACGGTCAACTCGCCCGGTTTGACGGTGAATCCTGGGTCGCTCGGCACGATGTCCCCCCGGACGTCCGATGTCGGTCGTGGGCTATGGTAGCGGCGAGTACTGGGGGGTGCACTCATGGTTGACACGGATCGGCGAGCGGGAGAGAACCGCCTCGATCTCGCGAGCCTGAAGAACGCCAAGCCGGAGGACCTGCACACGGCGGCGGACGCCTACGACGCGCTGCACAAGGCGTACACGCAGCACACGGCCGACTGGAAGAGCGGTACCGCGGACCGGGTCCACGGATCCGGCTGGACCGGCCCGGCGGCCGACGCCGCCTTCCACTCACTGGACAGCACCACCAGCCAACTGCACGCCGCCGAAACCGAACTGGCCGCCATTGGCCAGACCCTACGGGACCACGCCGACCTCTTCGGGCTAGCCCAGTCGAAACTCCGGCAGGCCCTCGTCGACGCCACCGCCAAGGGACTGACGGTCAGCGACACGGGGACGGTGAGCTGGCCCCCGGCGACCGGCCCCGTGGACGCCACCTGGGAGACGAAACAGAAGACGGCGGCCGAGGACGTCGCCAAGCGGATCAATGCCGCCATCACGGAGGCGAGTGCGGCCGACCAGACCCTGGCGGGACTGCTCAAGGGCTTCACCCAGCACGCCAGCAGCAAGTCGGGGCTGACCCTCGCCGTCGCCGAGGCCGACCAGAAAGCGGTGAACAGCTCGGGCTCCCCCTACCTCAGGGACATGCCCGCGGTGGGGGCGCCCCCGACGGAGGTCAACAACTGGTGGAACGGCCTCGACCCGGCGGGCCGGCAGTGGTACATCGACCACCACCCGGAGAACGTCGGAAACCTGGACGGGGTCCCGGCGGAGGTGCGAAACCGGGTCAACCGGGCGTACCTGGACAAGCGGATGAGGGAACTCGAAGGCAGGAACCGGACGAAGGACGAAGAGGCGGAGTACCAGAAGCTCAGGCCCATCCAAGAGCGCCTCGCCCAGGATGCCCTGGCGAAGGACGGTCGGCCACCCACCTACCTGATCGGCGTCGGCACCGAAGGCCAAGGCCGCGCGATCCTGTCCTTCGGAAACCCTGACACCGCCACCGACATCTCCTCCTACGTGCCGGGGATCACGACCACCCCCGATTCGCTCGGCGCGGCGAAGCCAGGTACCACGCCCGGTACCAACGAGGCTGAGAACGCCTTGAACGTCTGGCGAGAGGCCAACAAGAAGATCAAGCCTGGTGGATCGGCGGCCTCCATCATCTGGCTCGGCTACGACCCGCCGGACATCGACATCAAAGCGGCCACGCCCGAGCGGGCGGTCAAGGGTGCGCCCGATTACGCGAGGTTCGTCACCGGGCTCCGGGCGACCAATACGAGCGGCCAGAGCCCGCACATCACCTCGATGGGGCACAGTTACGGTTCGCTCCTCGTCGGACAGGCCACGAAGATGGCCGCCCACCAGGGGAACTACACGCTGCCGGACGACGTGGTGATCATCGGCAGTCCCGGTGTCGGCGTGACGCATGCCTCGGACCTGGGGATGCCCGCCGGGCATGTGTGGGCGGGCGCGGCCGGCAACGACCCGGTCACCCAAATCCCCTCAGCCAACGCCGCGACGGTGTCCTGGCCCTTCGGCGGCTTGGTCGGTGTCGACCCGCACGACCTCTGGTACGGGAGAGACCCGGCGAGCGAGTCGTTCGGGGCCAAGCGCTTCACCGTCGACGGTTGGAGCAAGTCGTGGAGCTGGGAGGACTTCGGGATGCACACCAAGTACCTGGCCCCGGAGACGGGCGGCCCCTCGCTGGGCAACATCGCCTCGATCGTGACGGGCAAGGCCGACGACGTTCACCTGACGGAGGGGCGATGACGACCCGCTGGAAGGTGATCGGCTCGATCGTGCTGTCGTCCGTCGTCACGGTGGCTCTCGGTGCGGTGCTGTTCGCCAACGGGTACGGGCCATTGGCGTTGGCCGATCGATCGGGCCGGGTGAGGACAGACGAGGGGAAGGGCTGGATCGACCACGCCCTGCGCGCCACCATGGATGGGGTTTCGCCTTCATTCACCTATGCGGGGGCCGAGTTCGAGGTGCGGAGGGAGGGCGATCTCTGGGACGGCGAGCGGAGTATGGGTTCGGCCGTCACCGAGATCGTCACCGTGCGGACCGCGGTCTCGCGGGCAAAACTGCCGACCTTGATGGATCAGGTGACCCAAGCCTGGAAGGCACTTGGGAGCCGGGTGGTCGATCGATCGGACCCCGCCGATGAGATTCAGGCCCTGCGGGGTATGGGAGACGTGGGTGGGGAGACGTTCCTGACGTTCTACGCGAGGGCCCAGCAAGACTCGACCTACCTGGTGACGTTCAGGGCAGAGGCTATTGGGGTGCTGTACCAGCCCGCCCATGAGTACAAGCCCGTGCCTCCGCTCGTCCGAACATCGCTCGACGCCAAGGTCGATGTGGTCGACGACCCGTACTGGTCGCACTGACGCTGACGCCGCGCCCGTCACTCCCAGTCCCACCGGATCCCCAGCAGGCACGGCCGCAGTGCCGTCGCGACCAGGTGGACGCAGTGGTGGCCGTCCAGGGTCAGTTCCTCCGTCTCGTAGGGGGCTTCGCCCGGGGAGCGGAGGGCGAAGCGGTGGCAGCGGACGGGGAGGGCGGCGGGGTGGAAGGTGATCTGGAGGACGTACTGGCCGGCGCCGGAGTTGAAGCCGCGGACGTATTCGCAGCTGGGGTCGGGGGAGGGGGCGTCGTCGAAGCCGTAGCCGAGGAGGTGGGTGTCGCCGGCGCGTAGGCGGCGGTCGAGGAGGAGTTCGGCGACGAGCAGGTGGTGGGTCTGGTCGCGGCGGATGCGGCCGGGGCGGCAGTTCTCTTCGGCGCGGACGCCGACGCGGGTGATGTCGCTGCCGGGGTCGCCCTGGTAGAGGGCGAGGTAGCGGTCGATGCCGTCGCGGTGGGCGCGGAGGGCGTGTTGGGAGTCGCGGCGGGCGAGTTGGCGGTCGGGGCCGAGGCGGATGCGTTCGATGTGGGTGATGGTGTGCAGGCCGGTGTCGCGGGGGCCGGCGATGGTGGCGAGCAGGTCGTCGACGGCGGTGGCGGGGGAGATGAGGTCGCGGTAGGGGCGTACGGGTGGGCCGGCGGGGGTGGTGTCGGCGGCGCGGCGGGGGCCGAGCAGGCGGGTGAGGGAGTGTTCGGGAAGGTCGAGGACGTCTTCGAGGGCGGCGACGGCACGGAGGGATTCGGGGCGTTCGGGGCGGCGGCGGCCTTGTTGCCAGTAGCTGAGGCTGGTGAGGCCGACGTGGACGCCGCGCAGGGCGAGGTGGCGTCGGATGCGGTGGAGGGCGAGGCCGCGGGTGGCGATGGCGGTGCGCAGGGCGAGGTGGAAGGGGCCGGTGCGGAGGGCGGCGGTGAGGTCGGCCTGGTCGGTGCGGTGGATGACGGCCTCCTGGGGGACGGGCGCGGGCAGACCGTGTTTGACCGTGAATATTCACATCAGGGCGGCGGTTTGTCACCGGTCCTGGCGTGCCACGCGGGGGTTTTCGGGGTGGCGTTCACACCCGTGACCAGTCGTTCACACCTGAACTGTGATGGTCCTGGGGGCCGTTGACCGGCCTCCGGGGGCGGCGGGATGCTCATGGCGCGATCCGGACCGCGCCCCCACACAGCACCTCGCTCCGCTTGTGCAAGGAGGCATTTCCCCCATGCCAGTTCCACGGATACGGCTGCGCCGCGCGGTCTCGCTGCTCGCCCTCGGCGTGCTGGGCCCGGCGCTGACCGCGGTGGCGGCCACTCCGGCGCTCGCCGCCCCCGCCCAGGATCTCGCTCCCGTCCAGGACCGCGCCCCGGCGCAGGTCCGCCAGGCCGCCGCGCCCGGCAGCACGGCCGATCTGGCCGGCACGTTCAAGAAGCTCAACATCACCATGCAGCAGCAACAGCAGACCAACTGGTGCTGGGCGGCGAGCGGGAACACCATCGCCACCTGGTTCGGCTACAACTACAGCCAGAACCAGTTCTGCAACGCCGCGTTCGGCCGTTCGGTCAACTCCAGCTGCCCC
Organism: Kitasatospora sp. NPDC094016; assembly: GCF_040304045.1. Classification (NCBI taxonomy): domain Bacteria; kingdom Bacillati; phylum Actinomycetota; class Actinomycetes; order Kitasatosporales; family Streptomycetaceae; genus Kitasatospora; species Kitasatospora sp. NPDC094016. The sequence goes on along the minus strand of NZ_JBEOUK010000016.1, from coordinate 149,999 downwards.
AACAGCCAGGCCTCGCTGGCCGATGTGCAGAACGGGCTGGACTGGGTCGGCATCAACCCGGGTTCGTACGTCACCGGCTACCTGCGCTACAACACCGTGCAGACCGAGGTGGACGCGAACCGGCCGATCGAGACCCGGATCCAGTGGAGTTCCGGCGGCGGCCACATGCACGTCGTCTACGGCTACGACACCAGCAGCAACTGGGTGTACTGGGGCGACCCGTGGCCGTCCAACTACCGCTACAACTGGGCGGACTACAACTACTACGTGAACAACAACACGTTCTCGTGGACCCACTCCCTGTACCGGATCGGCGCGTGAGGGCGACCATGACCGACCTCGGAAAGGCCTGTCGGGCCGCCGTCACCGCCCTGCTCGCCGCCGGCCTCGGGCTGGCGCTGGCCCCGGCCGCGCACGCGGACGGGCCGGCCGGCGCCCCGGTGCCGGTGCCCGCCGCGGATCTGGCGAAGGCCCGTGGCGTGGTCCAGGACCGGGCCGTCCTCGACAAGGTGGGCCACTTCTTCGCCCGCAAGGGCGTCCCGCCGACCCAGCAGCTGACCATCGGTGCGGCGCAGGAGGCGCAGGCGGCGAGCGCGGCCGCGCCGCGGCTGGCCGGCGACACCGTGCCGGTGTACACCCTGGACGCGGGTTTCGTGGCCGGCGCCCCGGGTGCGCCGGTGGCGAAGGCCGAGTTCACCGCGAGCAAGGTGGTCGCGGCGGACGGGCAGACGGCCTCGGTGTGGACGATCCGGCAGGGCGACTCCTGGCAGGTGGTCAACATCGCCTCCGGCGGTGACGAGAACGACTACGCGGCGAAGGCGGCCGGCGGCGGTGGCGGTACGGCGTTCCGCGAGCCGCAGGTGAACGCCTGGTACGTGCTGCGCGACGGCCGGGTGCTGCCGCTGGACGACGAGGCCCGGCGCTCGGTGGGCGCGGGCGGGGTGTCGCTGGCCGCGTACCAGAAGCTGGTGCACCAGCGGTACGGGGACAAGCTGCCCGGCTCGGCGTACGACCGGGAGGGCAAGGGCGGCGGCTACCAGCTGGCGGCCGACCGGGAACGGGCGGCGGGCGGCGGTTCGGCGCTGCCGGCCGTGACGGCGGTCGCGGCCCTGGGCGTGACCGCGCTCGTGGGCGCGGGTGCGGCCGTGCGGCGCAGGGCGGGTGTCCGACGGGGGTAGGGCCTCTCGGGCACGACATACGCGCCACGTGGGATGCGGCGGGGTCCGGCTGACACAGCCGGGCCCCGCCGTGCTGTGTGCGGCCCCGGCGCGTCGACCTGTAGCCGAGCGGGCGCGCTGCGTGATGTGTCCTGGAAGTAATGCTTCCGCACAAGGAATTGACGCAACGTTGATCTGTCGTTCGCCGCCCGGGGGCGGCTCCGGGTGACGGACGGTAGATACCATGTGGCAATCGGTCAGTGCTGACTGACGCGTGCCGAGAGCGGAGAAGGGGTGGGGCGGCCGGAGCCGACCACGAGCCCGGCGCCGGGAAAGGGGAGTCGAATGGCCGGCAGGGAGTCGAGCGCCCAGGTGTGGGGTGCGGCGGTGGTGGTGGCGTCCGCGCTCGCCGTGGTCGCGGCCTACCTGATCAACGGGGCGATGCTGGTGCTGGTCGTCGCCGGGGTCGAGGTGCTGCTGCTCATGGTCTACGTGGGCCGCCGCTGGCGGGCGCTCCACCGGCCGGCCGCCCCGCGGGGGCACCGGCCGTCGGCCGTCACCCCGGACGCCGCGCACTGCGAGCGCTGCCGCCGGGCCCGCGAGGCGCTGGACGCCCGGCAGGTGCGCGGCCGCACCGCCGGGCCGGTGGTGGAGTCGTGGCCGGAGGCCGGCGCGGCGGACCACCCGCCGTATCCGCGCCGCCCGCAGGGCCGGGCGCCGTACGAGCGTCCTTGGACAGCGGAGCGGGCGGTCGCCCGGTCCGTGGACCGCGCGGCCGCCCGCCGTGGCGCGCCGGGTTCAGCCGGCCGCGCTGTACGCCACCAGTGAGACCCCGACGTACTGCACGATGAACGCGCCCAGGGTGAAGGCGTGGAACACCTCGTGGAAGCCGAACCAGCGCGGTGACGGATTGGGCCGCTTGAGCCCGTACACCACACCGCCGATGCTGTAGAGCACGCCGCCGACGATCATCAGCACCAGGACGGCGACGCCGCCGGCGTGCAGGAAGTCCGGCAGGAAGAAGGCGGCGGCCCAGCCGAGCGCGATGTACACCGGCGTGTACAGCCAGCGCGGCGCGCCGACCCAGAACACCCGGAACGCTATTCCGGCCAGCGCGCCGCCCCAGGCCACCCAGAGCAGCACCTGCTGGTCGGCGCCCTTGAGCAGCAGGATCGTGAACGGCGTGTAGGTGCCCGCGATGATCAGGAAGATGTTCGCGTGGTCCAGCCGCCGCAGCACGGCGTCCCCGCGCGGGCCCCAGTCGAAGCGGTGGTAGACCGCGCTGACCCCGAACAGCAGCCAGGCGCTGATCGAGTAGATCGCGCAGGCGATCTTGGCGGGGGTGGAGTCGGCCAGGCAGATCAGCACGATCCCGGCGGCGACGGTGGCGGGGAACATCCCGGCGTGCAGCCAGCCGCGCCACTTCGGCTTGCGTCCCGAGGCCTCGTTCTCCGCGCCCTCGTTCTCCGTGCTCTCGACGAGCTCAGCAGTCATGCGCAGCATGCTACCCGCTACCTACGGGGCCGTAGGTTACTGACGCGTAGGAAAGTGGCGATCATCACTCTTGGACGTTTTGGAGTGTTCGGGGCGTCCGCGGAGGCGTCCGGGCCGGGATGTGGACGACCTATTACTGGCCGGTAATCGTACTTACTGTAGTAAAAGATGAGTCAATTTCGCCGCTGTGCCGCAGTTTGGCGTTGAGGCCGGAGCTACGCTGCAAGCACCCTCAGACCCCCGCTACGCCACCTCCTCGCCGAGATGGTGTGAAACGGAGCGATCGTGTCGTACGAGATCTCTGCTCTCAGCGCCTCCGCGCCCACCCGCCACCAGCGCCTGCTCGCGTGGGTGAACGAGATCGCCGAGCTCACCCAGCCGGACCGCGTCGAGTGGTGCGACGGCTCCGACGAGGAGTACCAGCGCCTCGCGGACCTGCTGGTGGCTCAGGGCACCTTCAAGAAGCTCAACGAGGAAAAGCGCCCCAACTCCTACTACGCCGCCTCGGACCCGACGGACGTGGCGCGTGTGGAGGACCGCACCTACATCTGCTCCGAGCAGGAGAAGGACGCCGGTCCGACCAACAACTGGAAGGCCCCGGCCGAGATGCGGGAGGTCTTCCAGGGCGAGAAGGGACTGTTCCGCGGCGCGATGAAGGGCCGCACGATGTACGTCGTGCCCTTCTCGATGGGCCCGGTCGGTTCCCCGCTGGCCGCGTACGGCGTCGAGATCACCGACTCCGCCTACGTCGCCGTGTCGATGCGCGTGATGACCCGCATGGGCAAGGCGGTGCTGGACCAGCTCGGCGAGGACGGCGACTTCGTCAAGGCCGTGCACACCGTCGGCGCCCCGCTGGCCGAGGGCCAGGCGGACGTGCCGTGGCCGTGCAACAGCACCAAGTACATCTCGCACTTCCCGGAGACCCGGGAGATCTGGTCCTTCGGCTCCGGCTACGGCGGCAACGCCCTGCTCGGCAAGAAGTGCTACGCGCTGCGCATCGCCTCGACCATGGCCCGTGACGAGGGCTGGCTGGCCGAGCACATGCTGATCCTGAAGCTCACCCCGCCGTCCGGCGAGGTCAAGTACGTCGCCGCCGCCTTCCCGTCGGCCTGCGGCAAGACCAACCTGGCCATGCTCCAGCCGACCGTCCCGGGCTGGAAGGTCGAGACGATCGGCGACGACATCGCCTGGATGCGCTTCGGCGCCGACGGCCAGCTCTACGCGATCAACCCCGAGGCCGGTTTCTTCGGCGTCGCCCCCGGCACCGGCGTGGACACCAACGCCAACGCCATCGACACCCTGTGGGGCAACACGGTCTTCACCAACGTCGCGCTGACCGACGACGGCGACGTGTGGTGGGAGGGCCTGACCGAGGAGCCCCCGGCGCACCTCACCGACTGGCGCGGCAACGACTGGACCCCCGAGTCCGGCACCCCGGCCGCCCACCCGAACGCCCGCTTCGCCGTCCCGGCCGCGCAGTGCCCGACCATCGCCCCCGAGTGGGAGGACCAGTCGGGCGTGCCGATCTCGGCGATCCTGTTCGGCGGCCGCCGTGCCACCGCCGTCCCGCTGGTGACCGAGTCGTTCACCTGGCAGCACGGCGTCTTCCTCGGCGCCAACATCGCGTCCGAGAAGACCGCCGCCGCCGAGGGCACCGTCGGCGAGCTGCGCCGCGACCCGTTCGCGATGCTGCCGTTCTGCGGCTACAACATGGGCGACTACTTCGCCCACTGGCTGAAGGTCGGCGCCCAGGCGGACGCCGCGAAGCTGCCGAAGATCTACTACGTCAACTGGTTCCGCAAGAACGCCGAGGGCGCGTTCGTCTGGCCGGGCTACGGCGAGAACAGCCGCGTCCTCAAGTGGATCGTCGAGCGCCTGGAGGGCACCGGCGAGGGCGTCGAGACCCCGATCGGCGTGCTGCCGACGGTCGACGGCTTCGACCTCGGCGACCTGAAGCTGTCCAAGGAGGACCTCGACCTGCTCTTCACCGTGGACGCCGACATCTGGCGCCAGGAGGCCGCGCTGGTGCCGGCCCACCTGGAGCTGTTCGGCGACCACACCCCGAAGGAGCTGTGGGACGAGTACCGGAGCCTCGTCGCGCGTCTCGGCTGAGCCTGAGCCTCGGCAGAGCGAGAGGCGGCCGCGCGGCACGAACCGCGCGCCCGCCGAGTGACAGGACGGCCGGAGTTCCCCCGGGCGGTCTTTCCCCGACCAAGGAGACCGCCCGGGCCGGGACTCCGGCCGTAGTGTTTTCCCCGCGCGCGCCGGGCGCGGGGGCCACGGCTGGGCGCGCGGGGCTGCGGCCGGGTGCGGCCGTTCCGGGGCTACGGCTGGGTGTAGCCGCTCAGGAAGTCGCCGATCCTGGTCACCGCGTCGGTGATCTCCTCCGCCCGGGGCAGCGTGACCAGCCGGAAGTGGTCCGGCTCGGGCCAGTTGAAGCCGGTGCCCTGGACCAGCAGGATGCGCTGGGAGCGCAGCAGGTCCAGCACCATCTGGGCGTCGTCCTTGATCTTGTAGACCTTCGGGTCCAGCCGCGGGAACGCGTACAGCGCGCCCTTGGGCTTGACGCAGCTGACTCCCGGAATCTCGTTGAGCAGCCGGTACGCCGCGTCGCGCGAGGCGAGCAGCCGCCCGCCGGGCAGCACCAGGTCGCGGATCGACTGCCGGCCGCCGAGCGCGGCGGCCACCGCGTGCTGGGCGGGCATGTTGGCGCACAGCCGCATCGAGGCCAGCACGGCCAGGCCCTCGATGTAGCTGTGGGCCCGCTGCCGGTCGCCGGAGAGCACCATCCAGCCGGAGCGGAAGCCCGCGACCCGGTACGCCTTGGACAGCCCGTTGAAGGTGACGCAGAAGAGGTCGGGCGCCAGGGTGGCCAGCGGGACGTGCTCGGCGTCGTCGTAGAGGATCTTGTCGTAGATCTCGTCCGCGTAGACCACCAGCCGGTGCCGGCGGGCGATCTCGACGATGCCCTCCAGCACCTCGCGCGGGTAGACCGCGCCGGTCGGGTTGTTCGGGTTGATCACCACGATGGCCCGGGTCCGGTCGGTGACCTTGGCCTCGATGTCGGCGAGGTCCGGGTACCACTCGGCCTGCTCGTCGCAGCGGTAGTGCACCGCGGTGCCGCCGGCCAGCGAGACCGAGGCGGTCCACAGCGGGTAGTCGGGCGCCGGGACGAGCACCTCGTCGCCGTCGTCCAGCAGCGCGGTCATGGCCAGCTGGATCAGCTCGGAGACGCCGTTGCCGAGGAAGACGTCCTCGACGCTCAGCCCGTGCAGGCCGCGGTCCTCGTAGTGCATGACCACCGCGCGGCGGGCGGCGAGCAGGCCCTTGGAGTCGCCGTACCCGTGCGCGGTCGAGAGGTTGCGCAGGATGTCCTGGAGGATCTCCGGCGGCGCCTCGAAGCCGAAGACGGCGGGGTTGCCGGTGTTGAGTTTGAGGATGCGGTGGCCCTGTTCCTCCAGCCGCATCGCCTCGTCGAGTACCGGGCCGCGGATGTCGTAGCAGACATTGGCGAGCTTGCTGGACTGGATGACCTGCATGCCTGCCTACTTTAGGGGCACCTCCGGGCACTTCGGTGCGCGTCCCGGGACGCGCACCGAAGTGCCCGGAGTGGCCTCCTTGGATCGGCAGGCGGGGGTGTCAGCCGACCTTCCAAACCAGGGGCGCGGTGTCCATGATGTTCCCGTACGTGAGGAAGCCGGGCGGGGTCTCGTTCGGGACGAGATAGACGGCACACAGCTTGACGGACTGCCCGTCCGCGAGCGTGACCAGCGACCGGGTGTCGCACCGCGGGATCGCCGGTCCGGCCGGGGCGCCCAGGGCGCTCGGGCCGGCCGCCGGGTCGGCGTTGTCCGGCCCGCAGGCCGACAGCGCCAGGACGAGCGCCGCCGCCGGCAGGCCGGCCGCGATTCTCCGGATGGACTGGGTCTTCGTCATGGTCGTTCCCCCGTTGGATGATGTGCTCGGTGCGCCCCGCCCGGTCCCCGGGTTTCGCACGGACGTGCGGGCGTGCGGGCGTTGATCGAAAGGGGGTGCGCCGGTGATGGTAGCCGCAGTCGGCGCGGTGCTGGCCGCATTTCTGGTGGCTCCGCTGCTGCGCGGGCTGGTCGCCAGGTTCGCCGTGCCGGAGGGCGAACCCTGGTGCGGTGCCTGCCCGTTGTGCGGGCGCGAGGTGCGGCTGCTGCCGCCCACCGGGCGCTGTCCGGGCTGCCGGGAGCGGCTGGGCGCGGGCGCCTGGTCGGTGGAGCTGGTGGCGGCCGTGGTCGCTGCCGGGCTGGCGTACGCGGCGGACGGGCCGTCGGCCGCGGCGCTGGGCTGGGCGGCCGGGCTCGGCGTGGTGCTCGGCTTCGTCGACGCCCGGGTGCGCCGGCTGCCGTACCGGCTGACCCTGCCGCTGGCCGGCGGGGTGGCGGCCCTGCTGGCGGTGGCGGCGCTGGCCGCGGGGCGCCCGGGGGTGCTGCTGCGCTGCCTGCTGGTGGCCCTCGCGGTCGGGGCCCTGCTCGAACTGGCGGTCTGGATCGGCGCGTTGGGGCCGGGTGACTCCCCGCTGGGGTTCGCCCTGGGCGGGCTGCTCGGCTGGTACGGCTGGCCGGTGGCGGTCGGCGGGCTGTTCGCCGCGGTGGTGCTCGCCGGGCTCTGGGCGATCCTGCGGGCCGCCGTCGCGCTGGCCCGCCGGCGCCCGGTGCGCGGGCTCGACGTCCCGGTCGGACCGTTCCTGCTGCTCGGCGCGCTGCTGGCGGTGCTGGCCCGGTAGCGTCCGGGCCCGGGAGGCCGGACCGGACGGGGCGCTACCGGGCCCGGACGCGGGAGGGCCCGCCGTACCGGGTCGGGTACGGCGGGCCCCGCCGCCGGCGCGCGGGCCCCACCCTCAAGGAGCGGCGCGCCGGTGGGGGATGTGGCGGTGGGGGTTACGGCATCTTGTGGACGAACGGGCCGACCGCGTTGGAGAACGCGTTGCCGTTGTTGGCGTCCCAGTTGGTGGACCAGGTCATCGCGCCGCGGATGGTCGGCCACTTGGCCGGCGGGACGAAGCTGCCGCAGTTGTTGCCGGTGGCCAGGCAGTCCAGCGCGTTGTTCACCACGGTCGGCGAGACGTAGCCGCCGCCGGCCGCCTTGGCCGAGGCGGGGACGCCGATGCCGACCTGGTCGGGCCGCAGGCCGCCCTGGATGTGGGTGCAGACCTGCGAGGTGATGAAGTCGATGGTGCCCTGGTTGTAGACCTTGCCGTCGCAGCCGTTCATGCCGCCCGAGTTGTAGAACTGGGTGTTGACGACGGTGAGGATGTCCTTGGTGTTCAGCGCCAGCTGGAAGTAGGCGCCGGCGGTGCTGTACATCCCGATCGTCTCGGGCGCCATGGTCAGGATGAAGCCGGGGCCGACCTTGGCCTGGAGGGTGTGCAGCGCGTTGCCGAGCGGGCCGGCCTGGACGCCGTTCTCCAGGTCGACGTCGATACCGTCGAAGCCGTAGTCCTTGATGATCGCGTAGGCGCTGTTGGCGAAGTTGTTGCCGGCGGTGGCGTCGCCGACGGTGATCGCGCCGTTCTGGCCGCCGATGGAGAGGACGACCTTCTTGCCGGCCGCCTGCTTGGCCTTGATGTCGGCGCGGAACTGCGCGTCGCTGTAGCCGCCGAGGGCCTTGGACAGGCCGGGGTCGAGGGTGAAGCTGATCGCGCCGGTCTGGGTGGGCACGGCGTCGGCGAAGGACACCGCGATGATGTCGTAGGCGCTCTGCACGTCGCCGAGGCGCTGCGGGGTCGAGCCGTTGTCGAAGTTCTGCCAGTAGCCGGTGACGGCGTGCGCGGGCAGGCCGGTGGGCGGGGTGGTGGCGGTCGCGGTGGCCGTGGGGGTCGGCGTGGCGGTCCGGGTGGGCGTCGCGGTCGGGGTCGCGGTGGCCGTCGGAGTGCCGGTCGCGGTGGGGGAGGAGGTCGCGGTGGCCGTGGCGGTCGGCGACGGGGTGGCGGTGGCGGTCGGGCTCGGGGTGGACGGGCCGCCGGGGCCGATCAGGCTCACGTCGTCGGCGAGGTAGGCGCTCTGGCCGTACCAGCCGTGCAGGTAGACGGTGACGCTGGTGGCGTTCGCGCCGGTGGTGAAGGTGGAGGACAGCTGGTTCCAGCTGTTCTGGTTCGACCAGGTGGACGGGTCGGTGCCGCCGGTGCCGCGCGCACCGAGGTAGACGTACGGGCCCTGGACCCAGGCGCTCAGCGTGTAGCTGGTGTTGGGCAGCACGCTGATGGTCTGGGTGCACTCGGCGGTGTCGCCGGCGCCCGGGGTGGCCTGCAGTGCGCCGGTGCCGGAGTGGACCGGGGAGGAGACGGTGGTCGCCGCGCCGGCGCAGTTCCAGCCGCCCAGCCCGCTGTCGAAGCCGCCGTTGGTGACCAGGTTGCCGACGGCCGCGCTGGCGCCGCCGGCGAAGAGGGCCAGGCCGCCGCCGGCCAGGGCGAGGGCGGTGGCGCCGGCCGCGACGGCCGGGAGGGGGCTGCGCCGGCGCTTGTGCGCGGGCTGGTTCAGCGTACGGGCCATGGGGTGACGCTCCTGGGGAGGGAGCGGCCGCCGCGGTGGGGGGCGCGGCGGCCGCGTGTGGGGGAGGGGAGGTCCGTCGTGGTGCGTGGGGTCGTCGTACGTGGGGGTGGGCGACCGCGGTGGCGCATGGGAGTGCACGGTGGTGCGTGGGGGTGGGGCGGGGCCGTGGGGTTCGTTCCGCCTTGGATCAAAAGCTGGACTAGACCATTGCCGGTCGTCAAGCATTGGACAGTCGGCTTACGGATTCTTTAAGGATTCGGAGACCGTTCCGTGTCCGCCGTCGGAGCGGCCGGGGAAGGCCCGCGACACGCCCGCCGGGACGGACTCCGTACAGGACCGTGACCAGACCGCTACCTGCGGCTTTACCGTGTGCCTGCCCGCCGGAGTAGGCTGCGCCGGGGCGTTGACGCACCAGCTGAAACGAGCACGGAGGGGCCGGGAATCATGGGTCTGCGCGATGTCGCCGAACGGACGCCGGGTCTGCGTACCCTGCTGGGCGGGATGTACGGGCTCTACGGCCGCCGGGTCGAGGTCCACCTCGCCCGCACCCCGCACCACATCGGCGTGATCCTGGACGGGAACCGCCGCTGGGCGAAGGCCGCCGGGGGCACCACCGTGTACGGCCACCAGCGCGGCGCCGACAAGATCAGCGAGTTCCTCGGCTGGTGCGACGAGACCCACGTCAAGGTCGTCACCCTCTGGATGCTCTCCACCGACAACCTCGACCGCCCCGCCGACGAGCTCGTCCCGCTGCTGGGCATCATCGAGGACGCCGTGACCGGGCTGGCCGCCGCCCGCCGCTGGAAGGTCCACCCGGTCGGCGCACTGGACCTGCTCCCGCAGCACACCGCCGACGTGCTCAAGCGGGCCGCCGACGAGACCGCCGACATCGACGGCATCACGGTCAACGTCGCGGTCGGCTACGGGGGCCGGCACGAGATCGCCGACGCCGTCCGCTCGCTGCTCCAGGAGCACGCCGGGCGCGGCACCTCGATCGAGGAACTGGCCGAGATCCTCGACGTCGAGCACATCGCCGAGCACCTCTACACCCGCAACCAGCCCGACCCGGACCTGATCATCCGCACCTCGGGCGAGCAGCGCCTGTCCGGTTTCCTGCTCTGGCAGAGCGCGCACAGCGAGTTCTACTTCTGCGAGGCGTACTGGCCGGCCTTCCGCAAGGTCGACTTCCTGCGGGCGCTGCGGGCGTTCGAGCAGCGCAACCGGCGACTGGGCCTCTGAACGGGTGAAGTGACCGCCGTAGGGCTGGCCTACCCGGAGCCCTCGTGAGGCCAAACGTTCACCGGCAATGATCCGTCAGTTCGCCGGGGGCGCGAATGCACCGCCCCTCGCCTGGGAATACTCCAGGCAGTCCGGTCCCGAGGCCACCGGGGCAGCGGGGGCCGGCTTGCCGCGGATGACGCAGGGTCATCCGCTCTGGAGGCCTAGTGGTCAGTTCCAAGAGCCGCCGGACGCCAGACCGGCGCACGTACGTTCTCGACACCAGCGTGCTCCTGGCGGACCCGCTCGCCATGACCCGCTTCGAGGAGCACGAGGTCGTCCTGCCGGTGGTGGTCGTCACCGAGCTGGAGGCCAAGCGGCACCACCCGGAGCTGGGCTACTTCGCCCGCCAGGCGCTGCGACTGCTCGACGACTACCGCATCCGCCACGGACGGCTCGACGAGCCGATCCCGGTCGGCGAGCTCGGCGGCACCATCAGGGTCGAGCTCAACCACTCCGACCTGTCGATACTGCCGGCCGGCTACCGGGTCGGCGGCGGCGAGGCGGACTCGCGGATCCTCGCGGTCGCCCGCAACCTCCAGGCCGAGGGGTACGACGTCACGGTCGTCTCCAAGGACCTGCCGCTGCGGATCAAGGCCAGCTCGGTGGGCCTGCTCGCCGAGGAGTACCGGGCCGAGCTCGCCATCACCTCCGGCTGGACGGGGATGTCCGAGCTGCACGTCCCGGCGGAGCAGGTGGACGCGCTGTTCGCGGCCGGCCACGACGCCGCCGTGGACGTCGAGGGGGCGGACGAGCTGCCCGTGCACACCGGGCTGGTGCTCACCTCGGAGCGCGGCCGGGCGCTCGGCCGGGTGACCGGCGACGGCCGGGTCCAGCTGGTGCGCGGCGAGCGCGAGGCGTTCGGACTGCGCGGGCGCAGCGCCGAGCAGCGGGTGGCGCTGGACCTGCTGCTCGATCCGGACGTCGGCATCGTCTCGATGGGCGGCCGGGCGGGCACCGGCAAGTCCGCGCTGGCGCTGTGCGCGGGGCTGGAGGCGGTGCTGGAGCGGGGGCAGCACCGCAAGGTGATGGTCTTCCGGCCGCTGTACGCGGTCGGCGGGCAGGAGCTCGGCTACCTGCCGGGCTCCGAGACGGAGAAGATGAGCCCCTGGGCGCAGGCGGTCTTCGACACCCTCTCCGCCGTCACCACCCCGGACGTGATCGAGGAGGTGATCTCGCGCGGGATGCTGGAGGTGCTGCCGCTGACCCACATCCGGGGCCGCTCGCTGCACGACGCCTTCGTGATCGTGGACGAGGCCCAGTCGCTGGAGCGGAACGTCCTGCTGACGGTGCTGTCCCGGATCGGCCAGGGTTCGCGGGTGGTGCTCACCCACGACGTGGCGCAGCGCGACAACCTCCGGGTGGGCCGGTACGACGGCGTGGTGGCGGTGGTGGAGAAGCTGAAGGGGCATCCGCTCTTCGCGCACATCACGCTCACCCGCTCGGAGCGTTCGCCGATCGCGGCGCTGGTCACGGAGATGCTGGAGGACATCCACCCGTGATCCGTCCCTGACCAGGACATAGTCGGACAATACGGTCAACTCTTGATGCGGGGCCCGCTCCTGACGGGGCGGGCCCTCATCCCTTTCATCACATCGAGTGCTTTCCGTCCGAAGAACTCCCGTGCGGTGAATGTGACGTGCGCCACGCGAACGGGAATTGCGTCGACAGCGTCCGGTGCGGCATGGTGAGGGTTCTGTCAGGCCCCGCGTACGGCGTGGCAGGGCTTCCGGACTCCACGAGTCCGGCCCCGGATGGTCCACCAACTCCGGTCGGTGGGCGCACAATTGAAGACCGATGAGCCGTACGCCGCCCGATTCCAACGCCCGGTCGCCTCACCTCGGCCGGACGCCGGGCCAGCACCTCCCGTGACCAGAGCACCTGCGGAGGTCAGTGCCAAGGGGTATGTTGCGCCCGCACGGTCACGCGTGGGCATGCTGGAAGGAATCCATGTGACTCGGATCTCGGTCCGGGGAGTCGCTGTGGCCTCCGCCACCGCCGTCACCGCTGTCGGTGCCGTCGTGGGTGTGGCCTCGGGCAGCGAGGGCAAGACGACGCAGACGGTCGACGTCGCGGGCGCGACCCTGCTTGCCGAAGTCCCCTCTGGCGCCCAGGCGCAGACCATCAGTGACAACATCGGCCAGCAGGCATCCGCCCAGCAGGCCTCCGCCGACGCCGCGGCCAAGGCCGCCGCCGAGCAGAAGGCCGCCGAGGAGGCCGCGCGCCAGAAGGCCGCCGCGGACGCCCAGGCGAAGGCCGATGCCCAGGCCAAGGCCGACGCGGACAAGGCCGCCAAGGCCGCCGAGGACAAGCGCAAGGCCGACGAGGCCGCTGCCAACCGTTCCAAGGCGCGTTCGGCGATGGCCGCCACCGACAACAGTGCCCCGCCGGTCTCGGTCAGCCCCGGATCCGTCCAGGACATCGCCCGGCAGGTCGTCGGTGACGACGCCCAGTTCCAGTGCTTCAGCCAGATCGTGAAGCGCGAGAGCGGCTGGGACTACACCGCGACCAACCGGAGCTCCGGCGCGTACGGCCTGGTCCAGGCGCTGCCCGGCACCAAGATGGCCTCGGCCGGCGCCGACTGGCGCACCAACCCGGCCACCCAGATCAAGTGGGGCCTGGGCTACATGAACAGCCGCTACGGCAGCCCCTGTGGCGCCTGGTCGTTCTGGCAGTCGCACAACTGGTACTAGGAGCCGCCACCGCCCGGCGGTGGACTCCGGTACGGCCCCCGGCCGCTCGTCTCGCCCGACGAGCGACCGGGGGCCGTCGCGTTCCCGCCCACCGGGAGCCGGGTCGGGCCGCGCCGCCCGGGCTGCGCTGACCAGTGCGCCTGCGGGCGGTGCGGGCCCGGTGCGGACGCGGGGCGCGGGAAGGGGTCCTGGTTGCTTCCCGCGCCGGCCGGTCCGCCGACAGTTGGTCCGTGGTCCGAGGCCACGCTCTCCCCGGGCGCCCCGTTTCGACTCCTCCCCAGCGGTTCCGGTCCGAAACCATCTGAAACCTGGCGTTTTGCCCCGGTTTGATGACGAGGTTGTTCGAGCCGAACCCGGCGGGGGCCGGACTCGCCGCCCCGCCGCCGGGTAGCGTCATCCCTGACGGCCGTGGCGGGACCCACGGCGTACCGCCGGGCACGGCGGCTCAGCAGGGGAGCGGTGGTAGCGAGGATGGCGCGGGGCGGAAAGGCCTTCAAGGCCGTGGCCAAGGGCATGGCCGTGGTGGCGAGCGCGGCCGCCGTGATCGAACGGCGCCGGCGTGCCGCGATGGCGGCCGACCCGCACGAGCTCGCCGTCCCCGCACTGGCCGAGGCACCCGATCCGGTGCCGGCCCCGCGGGTCGAACCCGCCGCGGTGCCGGCCGTCGCCCCGGCGGCCCCCGCGCCGGCCGCGCCGCCCGGCCTGGCGCGGGAGTACCACCCCGGTCGGCCCGCCACCCCGGCCGAGGCCGTGCCCTGGGGGCTGCGGGTGGCCGCCGAGTCGACCTGGCGGCTGCTGCTGCTCGGCGGCGCGCTCTACGTCGTCTTCTACATCGTCGACATGCTGCGGCTGGTCGCCTTCGCGGTGCTGGCCTCGCTGCTGATCTCCGCACTGCTGGAGCCGACGGTCTCCTGGCTGCGCCGGCACGGGGTGCCGCGCTCGCTGGCGGCGGGCGGGGTGTTCCTGAGCGGTCTGGCCGGAATCGGGCTGGTCGGCTGGTTCGTGGTCTGGCAGGTGTCCACCAACCTGTCGACGGTCACCAGCAAGGTGAAGGACGGCGTCGACCAGCTGCGGGACTGGCTGAGCACCGGGCCGCTGCACCTGACCCAGCAGCAGATCAACGACTACGCCGACCAGATCGGCAAGGCGATCACCACCAACACCGACCAGATCACCTCGGCCAGCCTGACCGGCGCGCAGATCGCCGTCGAGGTGCTGACCGCCGTGGCGCTGGCCTTCTTCACCACCTTCTTCTTCCTCTACGACGGCTCGCGGATCTGGAACTGGGCGTTGCGCGGACTGCCCCGGCACTCCCGCTTCGCCATGGCCGGCGCCGGTCCGAAGGCCTGGGCGACGCTCACCGCGTACGTGCGCGGCACCGTCTGCGTGGCCTTCATCGACGCGGTCTGCATCGGCATCGGCATCGATCTGCTGGGCGTGCCGATGGCGATGCCGCTGGCCGTGATCATCTTCCTGGGCGCCTTCGTCCCGCTGGTCGGCGCACTCGTCACCGGCACGGTCGCGATGCTGATCGCCCTGGTCACCGAGGGGCCGTGGACGGCGCTGATGGTGCTGATCGTGCTGGTCGCGGTGATGCAGATCGAGAGCCACATCCTGCAGCCGCTGATCCTCGGCCGGGCCGTGCGGGTGCACCCGCTGGGCGTCGTCCTCGGCGTCGCGGCCGGCGGCATCATCGGCGGCATCGGCGGTGCGGTGGTGGCCGTCCCGCTGATCGCCGTCACCAACACCGTGATCACCCACCTGCGCCGGCGCAACGAGGCCGGCCAGGCCGTCTTCACCGCCATGGAGGCCGCCCGCGAGGCCGCGGGCCGGACCTCCGCCGCCCCGGCCGCGGACGGCTGAGGCCGAAGCGCAACGCCAACGGGCCCTCCCGGACGTGGTGTCCGGGAGGGCCCGTCGGCGTTGGTGCGGGGTCCGTCAGGCGCCGGCGGCGGCGAGGGCGGCCTCGGAGTCGAGGACACCCGCCACGGCCTGGAGGACGGCGGCGATCTTCATCGAGGCCTGGACGACCTCGCGCTCGACACCGGCCTTGCGCAGCACGGCCTCGTGCGAGTCGAGGCACTGGCCGCAGCCGTTGATGGCCGAGACGGCGAAGCACCAGAGCTCGAAGTCGACCTTCTCGACGCCCGGGGTGCCGATGATGTTCATCCGCAGACCGGCCCGCATCGTGCTGTACTCCTTGTCGGAGAGCAGGTGCAGCGTCCGGTAGTAGACGTTGTTCATCCCCATGATCGCGGCCGCGCCCTTGGCGGCGGTGTACGCCTCCGGGGAGAGGTTGGCCTTGGCCTCGGGCTCCAGCTCACGCAGCACGGCGGCGCTGCGGGTGGCCATCGCGCAGGACAGCACGGTGCCCCAGAGCTGCTGGGCGGGGAGGTCGGAGTTGCCGATGACCGAGCCCAGGTTGAGCTTGAGGTCCTTGGCGTAGTCCGGGAGGGCGGCCTTCAGGTCGTCGAGGGCCATGGGTCAGCCCGCCAGCAGGGCCTGGGCGTCGAGGGTGTCCTCGCCCTTGGTCCAGTTGCACGGGCACAGCTCGTCGGTCTGCAGGGCGTCCAGCACCCGCAGGACCTCCTTGGGGTTACGGCCGACGGAGCCGGCGGTCACCATGACGAACTGGATCTCGTTGTTCGGGTCGACGATGAACACCGCGCGCTGGGCGGTGCCGTCGGCGCCCTCGACGCCGCAGGCGCGCATCAGGTCGTGCTTGACGTCGGCCAGCATCGGGAAGGGCAGGTCGCGCAGGTCCTTGTGGTCCTTGCGCCAGGCGTGGTGCACGAACTCGGAGTCGCCGGAGACGCCGAGGATCTGGGCGTCGCGGTCCGCGAACTCGTCGTTCAGCTTGCCGAACGCGGCGATCTCGGTCGGGCAGACGAAGGTGAAGTCCATCGGCCAGAAGAAGACGATCTTCCACTTGCCCTCGTAGGACTTGTGGTTGATCTCGGCGAAGGCGTTCGCGGCGTCCAGGTCGACGCAGGCGTTGAGTTCGAACTCGGGGAACTTGTCACCGATCGTGAGCACGTTCGCTTCTCCTGAAGTGAGACTGAGGGGAGTTTTGTCCGGATTCCGGACACGCCCTACGTTTCCACATCGTGGACTGATCAGGGAAATAGCTACACTTGATGTGTCTGATCGGAGATGGCTATCAGTACCGAACCGCCCACGTCGCGGCCCCGCCCCCGCAGGGCCGCCGCCGCCAAACCCGAGACCACTGTGGCGAGCGCCACAGTCCGCAGCCCCCGGGCGCCGACCGTCGCCCAGCTCAAGGCCTTCCTCGCGGTCGCCGAGCACCGGCACTTCCGGGAGGCCGCCGCCGCCACCGGGACCAGCCAGCCGGCCCTGTCCGGGGCGGTCGCGGCGCTGGAGGAGTCGCTGGGCGCGCAGCTGGTCGAGCGTACGACGCGCAGAGTGATTATCACCCCCCTGGGTGAGCGCGTGCGCGAGCACGCACGCCGGGTGCTCGCCTCGCTGCAAGCCCTCACCGAGGAGGTCGAGGCCGCCCGCCGCCCGTTCACCGGGCCGCTGCACCTCGGCGTCATCCCGACCGTCGCGCCCTACCTGCTGCCCACCGTGCTGCGGCTGGTCCGCGACCGCTTCCCGGAGCTGGAACTGCACGTCCACGAGGAGCGCACCCCCGCGCTGCTGGAGGGGCTGGCCGCCGGGCGGCTGGACGTCCTGTTGCTCGCGCTCCCGGCCGGCGGCACCTCGCCGACCCGCGACATCCCGCTGTTCGACGAGGACTTCGTCCTGGTCACCCCGCCCGACCACCCGCTCGCCGGGCGGATCGACGTCCCGCGCGACGTGCTGCTCGACCTGGACGTGCTGCTGCTAGAGGAGGGCCACTGCCTGCGCGACCAGGCCCTCGACATCTGCCGTGAGGTCGGCGCCGATCCCGGGGGCTCCACCACCCGCGCGGCCGGGCTGTCCACGCTGGTCCAACTGGTCGCCGGCGGCCTCGGCGTGACGCTGCTGCCCGCCACCGCGCTGGACGTCGAGGCCGGCCGCACCGACCGGCTGGCCGCCGTCCGCTTCGCCGCCCCGGCCCCCGGACGCCGGATCGGGCTGGCCACCCGGCCGGGCTCGGCCCGCAGCGCCGAGTACGAGCGCTTCGCGGCCGCGCTGCGCGAGGTGCTGGCCGAACTCCCGGTCCGGATCGCCTCCTAGCGGCCTTGCGGAGTCATGGGGTCACGGCTTCGCCGGGGCGCCGAGGCAGAGCCCGACGGTGGTGGCCACCAGCAGGTTCAGGGCCCGCAGGGTGTTGTGGTCGGGCTGCTCGCCGGGCGCGCGCAGGGCCAGGTAGCGGTCGGTGAGGCCGTCGAAGCCGGTGAGGAAGTGGACGGAGATCTCCTCGGCGGGCGTGGCCAGTTCGAGGCCGTGCGCCTCGGCGAGGGCGGTGAGCATCTCCGCCGCCGTGCGCTCGATCCCGTGCTGGAGCGCCCGCATGATCTCCTGCAGGTCCGGGTCGCGCGTCGCCAGCGCCGCGAACTCGCTCAGCAGCACGCAGCGCCCGTCCGTGCCGGTCGAGCTCTCCCAGAGCGCGTGGACCAGGGTGGCGACCTGCTCGCCGAAGGAGCCGTCGCCCGGGTAGGCGGCGCGGACGTGGCCGATGAACTCGGCGGTCAGCTGCTCGACGACGGCCCGGTAGAGGTCCTTCTTGGTGCCGAAGGTGTAGTGCACCGTCGCCTGCGCCACGCCCAGCTCGGCCGCGATCGCCCGGGTGCTGCCGGCGGCGACCCCCTCCCGGGTCATCAGGTCGATGGCGGCCTGGACCAGTTGCGGTCGGCGTTCGGAGGCGGGGACATGAGCCATCCAGCCAGGGTATCGCCATGGTCGGATAACTGCGTCGAACGATTCTGTCATTCGATTCTGTCGACCAACTTTGTCACCTGACAAGGTTGCGCGTACGGTGGGTCGAGACCTGTTCAGGCACCTGCCTGCCCGACGACCTGACCGAGGGGTCACCCATGGCCACGTACCTCTACCGACTGGGCCGCTACTGCTTCCGGAGACGGCGGGCGGTGCTGGCGGTCTGGATCGCCGTGCTGATCGCGATCGGCGGGGCCGCGGGTGCCTTCGCCGGCAAGACCAGCGACGAGTTCAAGGTGCCGGGCACCGAGGCGCAGACCACCCTGGACCGGATCAAGGACACCTTCCCGGAGCAGGGCCACGGCTCCGCCCAGGTCGTCTTCGCGGCCCCCGCGCCCGGCGGCGCCACCACGCCCGAGGCGGGCCGGGCGGTCAGCGAGGCGGTCGCCCGGATCACCGCCGTCCCCGGCGTGGCCGCCGTGCCCGACCCGTACGCCACCCACGCCGTCTCACCGGACGGCCGGGTCGCGATCGCCCTGGTCTCCTTCGACCACAAGCTCGCCGACGTCACCGACCAGCAGCGCGAGGCCGTCAAGGCCGCCGCCGAACCGGCCCGCGCGGCCGGGCTGGACGTCGCCTTCGGCGGCGACGCGTACAACCGGATGGCACAGGTCGACGGCGGCGAGGCGATCGGTCTGGCCGTGGCCGGGGTGGTCCTGGTGGTCACCCTCGGCTCGCTGGTCGCCGCCGGGCTGCCGCTGCTGACCGCGTTGGTCGGGGTCGGCGTGGCGATGGCCGCGATCATGGCGCTGTCCGGCTCGTTCGAGATCATCACCACCGCGCCGGTGCTGGCCCTGATGGTCGGTCTCGCCGTCGGCATCGACTACGCGCTGTTCATCCTCTCCCGGCACCGCCGCCACCTGGACGAGGGCCTGGAGCCGGACGAGGCCGCCGCCCGCGCCACTGCCACCGCCGGCAGCGCCGTCGTCTTCGCCGGCCTCACCGTCGTCGTGGCGCTCGCCGGGCTCGCGGTCGCCGGCGTCCCCTTCCTGACCGTGATGGGCCTGGCCGCCTCCGGCGCCGTCGTGGTGGCCGTCCTGGTCGCGATCACGCTGCTGCCCGCGCTGCTCGGCTTCGCCGGCCGCGCCATCGACCGGCTGCCGGTCTGGAAGCGGGCGCTGCGCACCGGCGGCCGCACCACCCTGGGCGAGCGCTGGGGCCGCTTCGTGGTCCGCCGCCCGCTGGCCGTGCTCCTCGTCGGACTGGCCGGACTGGGCCTGCTCGCGGTGCCCGCCGCCAGCCTCCGGCTCGGCCTGCCGGGCGGCGGTTCGCAGGCCGCCGGCACCGATGCGCGCAAGGCCTACGACCTGGTCGGCGAGAGCTTCGGGCCTGGCTTCAACGCGCCGCTGGTGGTCGTCGTGGACGCCGGGGGCGCGCCGCAGCCGGAGCAGGCGGTGCAGGGGGTGGCGGCCGGGCTGCAGACCCTGCCGGGCGTGCGGACACTGCTGCCCCCGGCCGTCGACCAGGCCGGAAGCACCGCCCTGCTCACCGTCATCCCGCAGACCGGACCGGACGACGCCGGCACCAGGACGCTGGTCAACGAGATCCGCGGCCAGCGCGCGCCGCTCAAGGCCTCGACCGGCGCGGACATCGCCGTCACCGGCACCACCGCCGCCAACATCGACGTCTCCACCAAGCTCGGCCAGGCACTGCCGCCGTTCCTCGCGGTGATCGTCGGCATCGCGGTGGTGCTGCTGGCGCTGGCGTTCCGCTCGGTGCTCGTCCCGCTCAAGGCGGTGGCCGGCTTCCTGCTCAGCATCACCGCCTCGCTCGGCGCGGTGGTCGCGGTCTACCAGTGGGGCTGGCTGGACGGCCTGATCGACGTGCCGAAGGTCGGGCCGGTGGTGAGCTTCGTGCCGATCCTGCTGATCGGCGTGCTGTTCGGGCTGGCGATGGACTACGAGCTGTTCCTGGTCTCCGGGATGAAGGAGCAGTACGTCCACGGGAAGGCGCCGAGGGACGCCGTGGTGGCCGGGGTGCGCGGCGGCGCCCGGGTGGTCACGGCGGCGGCGCTGATCATGGTGTCGGTGTTCGGCTCGTTCGTCTTCGGCCACGACCCGATCGTGCAGCCGATCGGCTTCGCCCTCGCGGTGGGCGTGCTGGTGGACGCCTTCGTGGTGCGGATGGCGCTGGTGCCGGCCGCGATGGCGCTGTTCGGCAAGGCCGCCTGGTGGTTCCCGAAGCGGCTGGAGAAGGTCGTGCCGCGGGTCGACATGGAGGGCGAGCAGCTGATCGCGCGGCTGGAGCAGCAGCCGGCGAAGGAGCCGGTCGGGGTCTGAACCACCAGGGCGCTCGGCGGGCCGCTCCCGTCGGGCGCCCGTGCGTCACACCAGCCGCGGCTCGACGGGCGAGCCGCTGTTCGACGGCCGGCCGCGGGCGGTTACGGCAGCCGTGGGCGGTTATGGCAGCCGTGGCTCGACGGGCGGTTGGGGCAGTCGCTGCTCGAACCAGACCACCTTGCCGGTGCCCAGCCGGGTGGCGCCCCAGCGGTCCGCGCACCGGGCCACTATCTGCAGGCCGCGACCGCGTTCGTCCTCCGCCCCGGTACGGCGCGGCCGCGGCAGCAGCGGGCTGTCGTCGCCGACCTCGCAGCGCAGCCGGGTGGTGCGCACCAGGCTCAGGGTGACCGGGCGGGTCGCGTGCTGGACGGCGTTGGTCACCAGCTCGCTGATCATCAGCTCGGTCGCCTCGCTGAGCTCGCCGAGTCCCCAGCGGCGCAGCGTGTGGGCGGCCAGCCGGCGGGCCCGGCCGGGTGTCTCGTTGCGCGGCTGGAGGTACCAGTGCGCGACGTCCCCGGCCGGGATGCCGTCGAAGCACGCGCCCAGCAGGGCGATGTCGTCGCCGCGGTCGCCGGGCGGCAGGATCCGCAGCGCCTCCTGGCACAGCTGCTCGGGCGACTGCCAGCGGGCGGCGGCGATCCGGGCGCGGAGCACCTCCAGGCCGTCGCTGATCGGGCGGCTGCGGGTCTCCACCAGGCCGTCGGTGAACAGCAGCAGGGCCGAGCCGGGCGGGGCGGGCAGTTCGACCGAGTTGAAGTCCACCCCGCCGACCCCGATCGGGGCCCCGGAGTCCAGCTCCACCAACTCGGCGGTTCCGTCCGGCCGGACCAGGACGGGCGGGACGTGCCCGGCGTTGGCCAGCACCACCCGGTTGGCGATCGGGTCGTACACCGCGTACACGCAGGTCGCCAGGTGCTGTTCGCGGCCGAGCCGTTGGGCCTGCTCGTCCAGGTGGTAGAGCACCTCGTGCGGCGGCAGGTCGAGGGCGGCCAAGGTCTGGGCGCTGGTGCGCAGTTGGCCCATGATGGCGGCCGAGGTGAGCGAGTGGCCCATCACGTCGCCGACGATCAGGGCGACCCGGTTGCCGGGCAGTGGCACGGCGTCGTACCAGTCGCCGCCGACCTGCGCGCCGCGCTCGCCCGGCAGGTAGCGCTGGGCGAGGCGGACGCCGTGCGGCTGCGGCAGGCGCAACGGCAGCATGCTGCGCTGGAGTTCGTTGGCTATCTCCCACTCGCGGGCGTACCGCAGGGCGGTGTCCACCGCGAGCCCCGCCTGGGTGGCGAGGTGCGCGGCGGTCGCGGTGTCGGCGGCGTCGAAGGCGGGCCGGCCGGTGCGTTCAGGAGGGCGGCGGATCAGCACCAGCAGGCCGAGTACGGCCTTGCGGCCGCGCAGCGGCAGGGCCAGCACCGACGTGCCCGCGGCCAGCCGGGCCAGCCCGCGGGTGCCGTACAGCTCGCGCAGCAGTGCCTCGGTGCGTTCGGCGCCGGGCGCGCCGAGCACCGCGGACTCGGCGGGGCGGCGGCTCAGCAGGGCGTGCGCGAGCGCCCCGCCGCGGGTCACCGGGGTGGCGGGGCCGGTGTCGGCGGTGGAGCGGGAGCCGTACCGGGAGCGGTGCCGGTCGTCCGCGCCGCTGGGCCGGCCGCGCCGTCCGATCCGGGTGCCGGTGCTGTGGTGGATCCGCAGCTCGTCCGGGAAGCCGGGTTCGCGTTCGACGTTGGGCAGCGGGTCGCGCAGGTGGACCACGGCGGCGTCGGCCAGCGTGGGGACGAGCACCCGGCCGATGTTGCGCAGGGTCGCGGACAGGTCGAGCGCGCTGTTGATCCGCCGGGTGGCCAGGTCGAGGTAGCCGAGCCGGCCCGCCACGTCCTCGCGCTCCGGGCGCGCGGTCGGTTGGAGCGCCGGTGCCGGTGCCGGTGTCAGGGGCAGGGCGCGCTGGCCCGGGACGGCAGGCGGCTGTCCGGCCTCGGTCTTGAGCTGGTCGCGCACGGGCTGCCTGTCCTGGATTCGGTGTGGTCTCTGTGGTGGTCTGCGGTGTCCTGCTGGCGGGCCCTGCTGCCGTGCGGTGGGTCAGCCGACGCGTCGACAGCACAGGAACAGCTGTTCCTCCGGCGGCAGCGTGGTGCTGGCCGGCGCGTACGGATGCCCCGAGCACTCCTCGACGGCGAAGCCCGCCGTGACGAGAACCCGCTCCAGATCCTCCCTCAGATACCCACTGATCCGCAGCTCTCTGCCAAGGAACGGAAGCGGAACGTGATCCAGATCCGCCTCGACCATACCGAGCGCCAGCAGTCCGCCCGGCCGGAGGAGTTCGCGCAGCCGCGCGAGCACGGTCGGGATCTCGTCCTGCGGCAGCAGGATCAGCGAGAAGAACGCGGTGACGGCGGCGAACCCGTCCTTGCCCAGCGGCCCCAGCCCGGGGGCGTTCCAGACCTGCCCGGCGCGCTCGGTGGCCAGATCGAACAGGTCGATCCGATGGAACTCCGGCGGGTGTTCGCCCGGGAACCGGGCCTGCCGGGCCAGCGAGAGCATCACGTCCGAGAGGTCTATCCCGGTCACCCGCAGCCCGCCCGCGACCAGCTGCCGTACGGTCGGGTCCCCGGTGCCGCAGCCCACGTCCAGCACCCGCGCGCCGGGTTCGAGCTCGGCCAGCAGCTGCCGTCCGCAGGCCAGCTGCCCGTCCTTGGCGGGGAACGCCTCGCTGTACCCGGCGCCGATGGTGTCGAAGGCGACGGCTTGCAGGGCACGCGCCGCCCGGCGCCGCCGCACGTCTGGCTCGTCGTCTCCCGCGTCCTCGTCGACGGGGAACGAGTCGGATATCTGTCCGGTCGTCACGATTGAGAGGCACCCTTCCACCCGTGGCCTCCGGCCGGCTGCACGCGGCCGCACGGGAGCGGGATGCCGTCCGCCCCGGCGCCCGTCCTGCCTCGCCGGCCCACACGTTGCCGGCAGACACTCGTGTGTGTACTGGCATCTGAGAATATGCGTGATCTCTGTGCCATGGGGTCCCTTTCCAGCCAACTCGTCATGCTTGGGCCGGTGTGGACGGGGTTGCGGAAGCACGACGGTGCGGGCTGGGGTGGTGCGCGCGGGCTCCGCGCGCCGCCTGGCGCGCCGTGGCGGAACGGATGACCTGCGGTTTCGCCGGGGCGAGGGCGGGCCGTCGGGCGTTTATCGAACGTCAATCGCCGGAGTGCAGAGTGGAGTCCAGCGCCGGGGAAGCGTTGAGGGCGCTCCCGCAGCCGGGGGGCTGCGGGGGCGCCGACGCGCACAACGGGGGTGGGGGCTCTGCCGGGGGGCGGAGACCTACGGCGCTGGGGAAGATGGGGGAGGCTCGGTGTGCTGTTGGGAGATGAGGTCCGCCACGGGGGAGGCCTCCGGCACACCGAGCCGCGTGAAGATCGCGTGCGCCTCGCGCAGGCAGGCGAGCCCGCGCGCGGGCTGCGCCAGCGCGAGCAGCGCCTCGCCGAGGGTGGCGTTCGCGAGGCCCTGGCAGTAGGCGGAGTCCAGTTCCTGGGCGATCACGAGCGACTCGTCGGCCGCCTCGGCCGCCTCGGCGTGCTGTCCGGCGGCGAGCAGCGCGGAGGCCAGGCGGGCGAGGGTGTAGCCCTCCCAGAGTGGATTCTGCTGGGCCTGGAACAGCTGGTGAGCCTCTCGCAGGTAGTCCACCGCCGCCCTCGGCTCGTCGGTGGAGGCGAGCACCACACCGGTCTGGTACAGGGTGTCGGCGAGGCAGGGGCCGTTCCTCGACATCCGGGCCGTCGCCACCGCCTCGATGACCGAGCGGACGGCGGTCTCGGTGTCTCCCAGCTTGAGCTGCGCCCGCGCCATGTTGCCGAGCAGCCGGGCCTCGTTGATCGGAACGCGGACCACCCGGCTGATGCCGAGGGCCTGCTCGAAGAGCGGGATGGCTTCGGCGGGGCGGTTCGTCAGGCTGAGGATGATCCCCAGGTCGTTGCTCGCCGCCGACCGCAGGATCGTCATGTCGTCGGAGCGCTGGAGGCTCAGGCTCTTGCGGAGCGACTGTTCGGCGCCCTGGAAGTCATTGGTGATCGACTGCAGCGTGCCGAAGGCGAAGTGCACCCGGGCCAGGGCGGCAGCGTCTCCGTAGGCGGCGGCGTTGTGCTCGGCGGTCACGAGGAACCGGCGCATCCGCGAGCCGTGCGTGGGATCCCTGACCAGGCTGTTCAGGACGATCAGCAGGTCGACGGCCGGGCGCAGCACGAAGTCCGGTCCTCGCACGGCCGCCTCGACGGCGCTGAGCAGGAAGGTGATCTCCGTCCGCAGCCACTGCCGGGCGTCCCGGCTCGTCGGCAGATCCAGGCCGGACGAGCCCAGGGGGTTGAGCGGTTCCGGGAGCTGGTCGTCGGGCTCGATCACCTGGGCCGCGTTGCGGACGGTCGGGATCAGCAGGTCGAGCAGGCGCAGCACCGCCCGCTCCTGCTCCGTGGTGTCCCCGATCCGCTCGTTCTGCCGCTGGGCGTAGAGCCGGAGCAGGTCGTGGTAGCGGTAGCGGCCGGGGGTGAAGCACTCCAGCATGTTCGCCTCGACCAGTGCCTCGGCGAGGTCCTCGGCGGTGTACTCGTCCGAGCCGAGCAGCGCCGCGGCGGCCGGCAGCGGGATGTCCGGGGAGTCGATCAGGGCGAGCAGCCGAAAGGCACGGGCCTCGTCCGTGGAGAGCTGCCCGTAGCCGAGTCCGATGGTGGTCTCCACGGCGAGGTTGCCGAGCTGGAGTTCGTCCAGTCGCCGCCGCTGGTCGGCTAACCGTCTGGCCAGGTCGGAGACGCTCCAGCGCGGGCGGCTGGCCAGCCGGGCGGCGGCGATGCGGACGGCGAGCGGCAGGAACCCGCAGGCGGTGACCACCTGCATGGCCGCCTCCGGTTCGGCGGCGACCCGCTGCTCGCCGACGATGGCCGAGAACAGCGCCAGCGCTTCGTTCGGGGTCAGTTCCTCGACGTCGAACAACTGCGCACCCGGGATGCCGGCCAGCCGGGAGCGGCTGGTGGCGAGCACGGCGGAGCCGGAGACGCCGGGGATCAGCGGTCGGATCTGCTCGGCGTCGCGCGCGTTGTCGAGCAGGATGAGCATCCGCCGGCTGGCGAGCAGCGACCGGTAGAGGGCGGCGCGCTGTTCGAGCGAGTCGGGGCTGTCGGTGACGCCGAGCGCGTGCAGGAAGTCGCCCAGGACGGCCACCGGGTCGGCCGGCGAGGTGCCGGCGCCGCGCAGGTCGACGTACAGCTGCCCGTCCGGGAACTCGCCGCGGACGCGGTGGGCGACGTGGACGGCGAGGGTGGTCTTCCCGACCCCGCCGATGCCGGCCAGCGAAGTCACCACCACGGCCTGGCCGGTGGCGTTCATCAGGACCGTCGAGAGGTCGCTCACCAGGTCGGTGCGGCCGCTGAAGTCCGATACGTCGGCCGGGAGTTGGGCGGGCGCCGGGGGAGCGGCCGGACCGTCCTCGCGGCTCGCCGGGGCGGGTGCGGCCGGGAGGGCGAGCGTCGGGTCCGCCGCCAGGATGCGGGCGTGCATCGCGGACAGGCCGGCTCCGGGTTCGACCCCGAGCTCCTCGATCAGCAGCTTGCGGGTGTCGGTGTAGACGCCGAGCGCCTCGGCCTGGCGCCCGCAGCGGTACAGCGCCAGCATCAGCAGCTCGCTCAGGCGCTCGCGCAGCGGGTGTTCGGCCGTCAGACCGTTCAGCTCGCCGACGATCTCGGCGTGCAGGCCGATGTCGAGGGCGACGGCGCACAGCTCCTCGGCGGCGGCCACCTGCCGTTCGGCGAGCCGCAGCCGCTGGGTGTCGGCGTAGGGGCCGGGGATGCCGGTGAGCGGCCGGCCGCTGAACAGGTCCAGCGCCCGCGCCAGCAGCCGGTGCGCCTCGTGCTTGTCGCCCGAGGCCCGGGCGGCCGCGGCCTCGGCGCAGAGCCGTTCGAAGACCGTCAGGTCGAGGGCCTCGCCGGGGATGCGCAGCGCATAGCCGTCGGCGACCGAGATCAGCAGTTCGGAGGGCCGGCGCACCTCCCGCCGGGGCTCGATGACGGAGCGCAGGCGGGAGACGTAGGTGCGCAGTGCCGCCACCGCCTGGGCCGGGTGCCGCTCGCCCCAGAGTGCGTCGACCAGGTCCTGCGTGGTGACCGGGCGTCCGGAATGCAGCAGAAGGGTGGTCAGAACCGCCTGTTGCTGAGGGGACCCGAGGGAAAGGGGCTTGCCGTCGAGCCAGGCCTGGACCGGACCGAGGACTTGGAAGCGCAGCGCAGGGGTCTGCGGCGTCTCCCGAAACTCCATGAAAGTCCCCCGATGGCCTGTGGTGTCGATTCCGTGAAAGGGCGCTCGGCGGTCCGCCGTGGTGCTTCAGCTTAGGCGGACGCCCGACTCTGCCGGACGGCAGCGCAAGCCGCACGATGTTTATCGGACATTTAATCAACCCTACGATACTGTCCGCACGCCCGTGCCACGGAGGTCGGGCGAGACACATGTGATGACCGAAAGGCGGCCGCCCGATGGCCAATGACCAGAGCGAGACCCCGGTGGCGTCGGCGCCCGAGAACGCGGCGACGACGGATGCCCCGGCCGTCGCTGTGGAGGCGGGCGAGGCTGTCGAGGGCGCGGTGGCCGCGTCCTCGAACACGACCGAGTACACCGCGCCGTCCGACGCGCAGAAGGCGGCGATCGAGAACGACCTGTTCGGGGACGAGGCCGCGCACGTGGTGGAGCCCGTCGCGCCGGCCACGGGCGGGCCGGGCAAGCGGTACGAGCCGGAAGGCATGATCTCCGGCCACCCGTAAGCCGCTCCGGCCGAAGGCCCCGTGCCCCCGTGTCCCGGTCCGGGCGCGGGGGTGCTGTGGGTTTTGGGCGTGCTCCATTCGGCACCGGTGCCCGCCTGGTGGCCGAATCCCGCCCGTGGTGCACTCATGGTGACGGGTGATATCCGTAACGTGCCCGACGGTGGGCGCGGGGCGTTCCGGAATTCCGGATTCACTCGGGGGGATTGCGGGTGAGAATGCTGCTGTTTGCGTGCTTTTTGCCGCAATTAGCGCGGAAGATCGTATTCGGCTGAATCTCGGGGCCCGGGAACGGGCGAGACCCGTCCGGGTTCGGCGGTCCATTCGCGGCCGCCGCCCTCGGGGCGCAGGTAGTGCTCCCCGCCGATGGTGTCCATGTAGATGCCGGTGCGTCCGGTCCTCCGGTCGAGGACGAGTTCACCCACGTGCGGCCGGTAGGCCGCGGAGTCGCGCTGACGGGTGCTCACCGCACTGCTCCTCGCTGTTCTGGTGCGGGTGCGGCTCCGCGTGGGGGGCCGCGCCCTGGTCGCTGTCCGTGTGTGTGGTGCTCGGCGACTACCCAGCATCTCTAGAGAAGCTAATATCTCTAGAGATGTCAACAGTCGTAGCCGCTTACCGTCGGCCGCGGTCGCGCCTACGATTTGTCCGAGGGAGAGGGAGCGGCGATGACCGGCAGCAGTGGCGACAAACAGCCCAAGTACCAACGGATCGCCGACACGCTGAAGGCGGCCATCGACGACGGCCGCTACCGCGCGGGCGACCGGCTGCCGGGCGAGAACGACCTCATGGACGAGTACGGCGTGGCCCGGATGACCGCCCGCCAGGCGCTCGGCGTGCTGCAGAGCGAGGGCATCGCCGAGGCGCGCCGGGGCGCGGGGGTCTTCGTCCGGGACTTCCGGCCGCTGCGCCGGCGCGGGATCCAGCGGCTGGCGCAGGGGCAGTGGGGCTCGGGCCGGTCCATATGGTCGGCGGACATCGACAACCGCCTGCTGGTGGTCGACCAGGTGTCCGTCACCGAACGGGGCGCGCCGGAGCACGTCGCCCGGGTGCTGGGCGTGGATCCGGGCGCGTCGATGTGCGTACGGCACCGCCGCTTCGTGCTGGACGGCAAGCCGGTGCTGCTGTCGACCTCCTACCTGCCGGCCGGCCTGGTCGCCGGCACGGCCATCACCCGCGAGGACACCGGCCCGGGCGGCACCTACGCCCGGCTGGCCGAGATCGGCGCGAAGCCCGTCCACTTCCGCGAGGAGGTCCGGTCCCGGATGCCCGGCACGGAGGAGGCCACCCGCCTGGAGCTGTCGGCGGGCACCCCGGTCATCCTGATCTGCCGCACCGCCTTCGCCGACGACGGCCAGGTCGTCGAGCTCAACGAGATGATCCTCGACGCCGCCTCGTACGTCCTGGAGTACGACTTCGACGCGTGAGCGCGCGCAACGCGGCCGGGGCGGGGTGCGTCGCTACTGGTAGTGGTAGCGGGCCTTGAGGATCATCACTTCCTTCTCGTCGGCCCGGTACACGAGGCGGTGTTCGTCGTCCATCCGGCGTGACCAGTAGCCGGCCAGGTCGCCCTTCAGCGGCTCGGGCTTTCCGATCCCACTGAAGGGGTCGCGCTGGATCTCGCCGACCAGGCGGGTGATCCGCCGAGCCGTCTTCCGGTTCGATCCGAGCCGGAACAGGAAGTCCTCCCAGGCGTCCGGGTCGAAGTGGACACTCCTCACACCTCACCCGCCAGGGCTTTCAACTCCTCCAGGGTCCTGGTGACGCCGGGGTGGCCGGCCTTGTCGCGGGCGACGGCCGCCATGAGCCGCTGGGCGTTGGCGGGAGAGCGCAGGAGATAGATCGTCTCCTGCCACGCGTCGTAGTCCTCGGCCGACATGAGGACCGCGTCCCCGCTCCTGGAGGTGATCCTTATCGGGGCGTGGTCGTCATTGACCTTCTTGATCAACGGGAAGAGCTGGGTGCGTGCCTCGCTCGCACTGATCGCCATCGCCGCGCCTCCATGTCCGTACCGGTTCTCGGTACCGCCACGGTACGAGTCCTGGGTACCACCTGCCACCGCATTGCGTCCGTGCGGAACCGCCCCGGTCGCGACGGGCGCGGCCGGGGCGGCCGGGGGGAGACCGGGGTGGTCACTCCTTGGAGCGGACCCGGAGGCTGGTGATCAGCGGGCCCTCGGTGGTCTCGCGGAAGAAGTCGTTGCCCTTGTCGTCGACCACGATGAAGGCCGGGAAGTCCTCGACCTCGATGCGCCAGACGGCCTCCATGCCGAGCTCGGCGTACTCCAGGACCTCGACCTTCTTGATGCAGTCCTGGGCGAGACGGGCGGCCGGGCCGCCGATGGAGCCGAGGTAGAAGCCGCCGTGGGCGGCGCAGGCGTCGGTGACCTGCTTGCTGCGGTTGCCCTTGGCGAGCATGACCATGGAGCCGCCGGCGGCCTGGAACTGGTCGACGTAGGAGTCCATCCGGCCGGCGGTGGTGGGGCCGAAGGAGCCGGAGGCGTAGCCCTCGGGGGTCTTGGCCGGGCCGGCGTAGTAGACGGGGTGGTCCTGGAGGTACTTGGGCATGCCCTCGCCGGCGTCCAGGCGCTCCTTGATCTTGGCGTGGGCGATGTCGCGGGCGACGACCAGGGTGCCGGTGAGCGAGAGCCGGGTCTTGACCGGGTACTTGGACAGCTCGGCGCGGATCGCGGACATCGGCTGGTCGAGGTCGACGCGCACGACGTCGTCGTCCAGGTGCTCGTCGGTGGTGTCCGGCAGGTACTTGGCCGGGTCGGTCTCCAGCTGCTCCAGGAAGACGCCCTCGGCGGTGATCTTGCCGAGCGCCTGGCGGTCGGCCGAGCAGGAGACGGCCATGGCGACCGGCAGCGAGGCGCCGTGGCGCGGCAGGCGGACGACCCGCACGTCGTGGCAGAAGTACTTGCCGCCGAACTGGGCGCCGATGCCGATCTTCTGGGTCAGCTCGGTGACCTTCGCCTCCAGCTCCAGGTCGCGGAAGCCGTGGCCGGTCTTGGCGTCGCCGGAGGTCGGCAGGTTGTCCAGGTAGTGCGCGGACGCGTACTTGGCGGTCTTGAGCGCGAACTCGGCGCTGGTGCCGCCGATCACGATCGCCAGGTGGTACGGCGGGCAGGCGGCGGTGCCGAGGGAGCGGATCTTCTGCTCCAGGAACGAGAGCATGCTCGCCTCGTTCAGGATGGCCTTGGTCTCCTGGTACAGGTACGACTTGTTGGCGGAGCCGCCGCCCTTGGCCATGAAGAGGAACTTGTACGCGCCGCCGTCGGTGGCGTACAGCTCGATCTGGGCCGGCAGGTTGTTGCCGGTGTTCTTCTCGTCCCACATGGTCACCGGGGCCATCTGGGAGTAGCGCAGGTTGAGCTTGGTGTACGCGTCGAAGACGCCGCGCGCGATGGCCGACTCGTCGCCGCCCTCGGTGAGCACGTTCTGGCCGCGCTTGCCCATGACGATGGCGGTGCCGGTGTCCTGGCACATCGGCAGGATGCCGCCGGCCGAGATGTTGACGTTCTTCAGCAGGTCGAGCGCGACGAAGCGGTCGTTCGGGCTGGCCTCCGGGTCGTCCAGGATGCGGCGCAGCTGGGCGAGGTGGGCGGGGCGCAGGTAGTGCGAGATGTCGTGCATCGCCTCGGCGGTGAGCAGCCGCAGCGCCTCGGGCTCGACCTGGAGGAAGGTGCGACCGCCGGCCTCGAAGGTGGAGACACCCTCGGAGGTCAGCTTGCGGTACGGGGTCGGGTCAGCGCCCAGGGGGAGCAGGTCGCTGTACTCGAAGTCTGGCGTGGGAGCCATGGGGGCGGTCCTTAGGTTTCCGTGGTCCGGCTGCGTCGGCGAAGCACCCTCAAGGGTAGGACCCGGCCCCGCGTCGCTCGCGGACAGGGCAGCCTGCGTGACCGGGCTCACTCGGCCGCACGTACGAGCGACTAGTCTTGCGCCGTGGACAACTCGCCGTCGCAGGACGATCCGGGGCAGCCGTCCGTGCCGGCGCCCGTACCGATGACCAAGCCCGAGACCCGGCCCGAGCCGCAGCCGCAGCTCCGGCCACTGCCCGAGCCGAAGACCCAGCCGCCGCACGCCCCCGTGGCGCAGGCGGAGATGCGGGTGTCGGACGCCGACCGCGAGCGGATCGCGGAACTGCTGCGGGACGCCTACGCCGAGGGCCGGCTGGACGCGGACGAGCACGCGGACCGGATCGGGGCCGCGTACGCCGCCAAGACCTTCGGCGATCTGGTGCCGCTGACCAGGGACCTGCCGGGCCACCGGCCGCTGTCGTTCGAGAAGCCGCCGCTGGAGGCCCCGGCGCCGCGTGCGGTGACGCCCGCGCTGCCGCCCGCGCGCCAGGAGTCGCCGTCGATGGTGGCGATCTTCGGCGGCTCGTCCCGCAAGGGCCGCTGGCGGGTGGGGTCGCACCTGAAGGCGTTCGCGGCGTTCGGCGGGGTGGAGATCGACCTGACCGACGCCGTGTTCGAGTCGCCCGAGGTGGAGATCGAGGTGACGGCGCTGTTCGGCGGCGTCGAGATCCGGGTGCCGGAGAACGTGAGCCTGCACGGCGGCGGCGTCGGCATCTTCGGCGGATTCGACGTCAAGGAGCAGACGGCGGCGGACCCGTACGCGCCGGTGGTCCGGGTCAAGGGAGTCGCGGTGTTCGGCGGTTGCGAGGCCAAGCCGCGCCGGGGCAAGAAGCTCAAGGAGTGGGTGCGCAAGCAACTCGGCACCGAGTAGCCGGGGTTGGCGGTCGAACGCCCGGTCGGGGGTCAACTCCCGGCCGGGCGTTCCGCGTTGTCTCAGGTGCGCTCCGTAGTCGATTGCGTGCAGTGTGCATGAATCGCGGGCGGGCGGGGTAGTTCCTTCCGCACATCGCTTCTTGTACGGCTGCGCACCGGAGGCGGCCCAGCGGCCGACTCGGGGTTGGACAGCGGGGGCTCGCAGCCGGGCAGGGGAGCGAGCTTCCCCGTGTCCGAGAGTCTCGTCAGGAGTACGGCCGTGCTGCATCCGATCGAGTCCCGCACCACCTCGCCCGTCGCCGCCGCGCAGTTGCTGGAGCGCAGTCCGCAGCCGCACCCCCCGGGCGGCCAGGGCCCCCAGACCGCCGCCCAGGGCGCGTCCTCGGGCGAGGACAGCCCCTGGCACACCGGCGCGGCCTGCCGGCGGGACGAGGTGGGGCTGTTCTTCGCGCCCTCGAAGGAGCCGACGGCGGCCCGGTTGTCGCGCGAGGAGCAGGCGAAGCAGGTGTGCGCCCGGTGTCCGGTGCTGCTGGAGTGCCGCGAGCACGCGCTGGCGCAGCCGGAGCCGTACGGGGTCTGGGGCGGGCTGACGGCCGCCGAGCGGCGGGTGGTGCTGGCCCGTCGCCGCCGCCGGGAGTCGGAGCTGCGCGAGGCGACCCGGGTGGTCGCGGGGCAGCGGCGGATAGCGGGCTGACGGGGCTCCGGGTGTGCCCCGGGCCGGACGCGCCGCGGCCTCGGCGGAGGGGGATTCCGCCGAGGCCGCGGGTGCGGTCGCCCGGTGTCAGTTGGCGCGGTCGAAGTCGATCGCGCTGTAGGCCCGCAGCTTCGACAGCTTGTGGACGGAGTTGATCTCGCGGATCGTGCCGCTCTTGGAACGCATCACCAGCGAACTGGTGGTGGCGGTCTCCTGGCGGTAGTGCACGCCGCGCAGCAGCTCGCCGTCGGTGATGCCGGTGGCGACGAAGAACACGTTCTCGCCGCTGACCAGGTCGTCGGTGGTGAGCACCCGGTCCAGGTCGTGGCCGGCGTCGAGGGCCTTCTGCCGCTCGGCGTCGTCCTTGGGCCACAGCCGGCCCTGGATGACGCCGCCCATGCACTTCATGGCGCAGGCCGCGATGATGCCCTCGGGGGTGCCGCCGATGCCCATCAGCAGGTCGACGCCGGTGCCCTCGCGGGCGGCCATGATGGCGCCGGCCACGTCGCCGTCGGAGATGAACTTGATCCGGGCGCCCGCTTCGCGGATCTCCCGGACCAGGCCGTCGTGGCGCGGGCGGTCGAGGACGACGACGGTGACGTCCTCGACGGCGCTGCCCTTGGCCTTGGCGACCCGGCGGATGTTGACGGCCGCGGGGGCGGTGATGTCGACGAACTCGGCGGCCTCGGGGCCGGCCACCAGCTTGTCCATGTAGAACACGGCGCTGGGGTCGAACATGGTGCCGCGGTCGGCGACGGCCAGGACGGCGACGGCGTTGTTCATGCCCTTGGCGGTGAGCGTGGTGCCGTCGACCGGGTCGACCGCGACGTCGCACTCGGCGCCGGTGCCGTCGCCGACCCGCTCGCCGTTGTAGAGCATCGGGGCTTCGTCCTTCTCGCCCTCCCCGATGACGACCACGCCGTTCATCGAGACGGTCGAGACGAGGGTGCGCATCGCCTTGACGGCGGCGCCGTCCGCGCCGTTCTTGTCGCCACGGCCGACCCACCGGCCGGCGGCCATGGCGGCCGCCTCGGTGACCCGGACGAGTTCGAGCGCGAGGTTCCGGTCCGGAGCCTCGGGCGCGACCTCCAGGGCGCTGGGAAGGTGGTTCGGGTACTGCGTGGTCATCGTCGTTACCTCTCTGTACGCGACGGCCAGTAAGCGCCCGACTACTGCCTGGTCGAACGCCGTGGTGAGGGTCCTGCGATCGTATCTGCCTATGAGATGACTGTCTGTGGCGCGGGTCGCCACCCGGGGCCCGACAAGGTCGGTTCGTCCCGCTTCACCCGTACGCGGGCACCCCGGGTGGCCGTACCGCCGTAGGGATGAGTCACCATGTGGGGGTGGCTGGAGAGAGCAAACGCATGAGGGGCCGGGAGACCGTACGGGACATGGTCCTGTCGATGCTGGCGGTCGGCGCCGTGGTCTGGATCGGGTACCTGTTCCTTCCGCACGACGCGAACAGCGACCCGGTGCACGTGGTCGAGTACAAGGTGGCGGCGGCCTCCGCGAAGCGCGGCGCGCCGTACCCGCTGCTCTCCCCGGACGGGCTGTCCGACCAGTGGCGGGCCACCTCGGTCGGCTACCAGCCGGCCGCGATCAGCAAGGGCAAGGGCAACGCCTGGCACCTGGGCTTCGTCACGCCGTCCGGCCAGTACGCGGCGGTCGAGCAGAGCGACGTCCCGCGCGACGCGCTGCTGGCCGACAAGATCGCGGGCGGCAAGCCGGACGGCACCTCGGAGGTCGCCGGGCGCACCTGGGAGCGGGTGCAGGGCGAGAAGTCCCGCGCCCTGACCGTGCAGACCGGCGACGCGACCACCGTGCTCACCGGCACCGCCTCCTATGAGGAACTGGCCGAGCTGGCCCAGGCGCTCAAGTAGCCCTTCCCCCCGGGCGGCCCTGGGGGGAAGGGCTCCGTACGCCCCCGCGAACGCCCCGCGGACGCGCCCGTACGACCCCGAACGCCCCCGTGCGCATACGGAGAGGGCCCGCACCGGACGAACCGGTGCGGGCCCTCTCGCGTACGGCGGATCAGACCGTGGTGACGACCTGGTCGTACTCCAGGCGCGGCGAGCGCGGGAACCACGCCTCGTCGCCCGGCTTGCCGATGTTGACCACGGCCAGCACCGAGTGCTCGCCGTCGCCGAAGAACTCCTTGTTGATGCCCTCGGCGTCGTAGCCGGTCATCGGGCCGGCGGCCAGGCCGGCGGCGCGCACGCCGATGATGAAGTAGGCGGCCTGCAGCGCGCCGTTCAGCGAGGCGGAGCGCTCGCGGACGGTGCGCTCGGAGAAGAACACGTCCTTGGCCTGCGGGAAGTGCGGGAACTGGGTCGGCAGCTCCTCGTGGAACTCGTTGTCCGCGGCGAGGATGGCGACCAGCGGGGCGGTGCTGGTCTTGGCCTTGTTGCCGTCCGCCAGGTGCTGGACGAGGCGCTCGCGGCCCTCGGTCGAGCGGACCAGGACGACGCGCAGCGGCTGCTGGTTGAAGGCGGTCGGGCCGTACTTGACCAGCTCGTAGATGGCCTGGACCTGCTCCTCGGTCACCGGCTCGTCGGTGAAGGTGTTCGCGGTGCGGGCCTCGCGGAACAGCAGGTCCTGAGCGGCGGCGTCGAGTACCAGGGCGTCGGTGGTCATGCTTGTCTGCACCTCATGCGGGAGGGGGGTTCGTCGGATTGACCGGCCGCGGCCGGTCACACCATCTCAACATGGATGAAGATTCAACGATTCCCCGGCCCGCTGTGAGCCGCGTCACTGCCCGTCCGCGGCCCCGTCCTCCTCGGCGGCCAGCGCCGCGTCCAGCCGGGCCCGGGCGCCGTCCAGCCAGCGCTGGCACACCTTCGCCAGCTGCTCGCCGCGCTCCCACAGCGCCAGCGACTCCTCCAGCGACGTCCCGCCGTTCTCCAGCTGCCGGACCACCTCCAGCAGCGCGTCCCGGGCGTGCTCGTAGCCCAGCGCGTCGTCCGGGGTCGGCGCCGCCGCGTCCTGCTGCTCCTGCTGCTCTGCCATGCGTGCCAGCGTAGGGGCTGGAGCCGACAGAGCCGGCGCGGCACCGGCGCAACGGCCGTGGCGGGGTGAGGCCGCGGGCGAAGGCGGCAGGTGAAGGCGGCAGGTGAAGGCCACGGCGAAATCGGATGCAGCCGGCCGGCCGGCGGCGCTACCCTCCGCCGCATGATCACGGTCCGACCCGCCGCCCCGGCCGACGCCCCCGAGCTCGTCCGGCTGCGCGACCTGATGTTCGAGGCGATGCCCAGCATGGCCGGCCTGACCGGGCCGGGGCCCTGGCAGGCCACCGCCGAGCGGATACTGCGCGAGCGCCTCGCCGCCCCGGCCGGGGAACTGACCATGCAGTCCTTCGTGGTGGACGACCCGCGGCGGCCCGGCCGGCTCGCCGCCTGCGCGGTCGGCACGCTGGAGCACCGGCTGCCCTCACCGGGAAACCCGGACGGCCGGTTCGGCTTCGTCTTCAACATCTGCACGGACCCCGGCCACCGGCTGCGCGGCTACGCCCGGGCCTGCACCGAGGCGCTGCTGGACTGGTTCGACGACCAGCGGGTCGGCCGGATCGACCTGCACGCCAGCAGCGGCGGCGAGGCGCTCTACCGCAGCCTCGGCTTCGGCGAGCACTCCCGCGCGCTCTCCCGGCAGCGCTCCCACGAGGCCTGACCGTCGTCCACCGTGGCGCCGGGCGGTCCTACGAGCCCTGACCGTCCGCCACCGCGACGTCGAAGGCCCCGCCCGCGACCCGGGCGCGCAGCTCCTCGCCGGCCGTGACCTGCGCCGGGTCGGTCACCACCGTGCCGTCCGTCCGCTGGAGCACCGCGTAGCCGCGCTCCAGGGTGGCCGCCGGGGACAGCGCGACCACCCGGGCGAGGGTGTGCCCGAGGTCGCTCTGCGCGTGGTCCAGCCGGTGCCGCAGGGTGCGCCGGGCCCGCTCCAGCAGCGCGGTGACCTCCTGGCCGCGCCCGTCCAGCATCCGGTGCGGGGCGGCCAGCGCGGGGCGGCTGCGCACGCCGTCCAGCCCGTGCTGCTCGCGCTCGACCCGGCCGAGGACGTGCCGCCGGGCACGGTCCCGCAGCAGGCGGACCTTGGCCAGCTCCTCGCCGACGTCCGGAACCACCCGTTTGGCGGCATCGGTCGGGGTGGAGGCGCGCAGGTCGGCGACGAAGTCCAGCAGCGGCTGGTCCGGCTCGTGCCCGATCGCGCTGACCACCGGGGTACGGGCGGCCGCGACCAGCCGCACCAGCCCCTCGTCCGAGAACGGCAGCAGGTCCTCGACGCTGCCGCCGCCGCGGGCCACGATGATCACGTCCACCTCGGGGTGCTCGTCAAGCTCCCGGACGGCCGCGCTCACCCGCTCCACCGCGCTGACCCCCTGCACCGGGACGTTGCGCACCTCGAAGCGGACGGCCGGCCAGCGCCGCCGGGCGTTCTCCAGCACGTCCCGCTCGGCCGCCGAGCCGCGCCCGGTGACCAGCCCGACGCACTGGGGCAGGAACGGCAGCGGCCGCTTGCGCTCGGCCGCGAACAGGCCCTCCCCGGCGAGCCGCCGCTTCAGCTGCTCCAGTCGGGCCAGCAACTCGCCCAGCCCGACCGGCCGGATCTCCGAGGCCCGCAGCGACAGCTGCCCGCGCGCCGCGTACCACTCCGGCTTGGCGTGCACGACGACCCGCGCGCCCTCCTGCACCACCTCCGCGACCTGGTCGAACACCGAGCGGAAGCAGGTCACCGTGAGCGACACGTCCGCCTGCGGGTCGCGCAGGGTCAGGAACACCACGCCCGCCCCCGGCCGGCGGCTGAGCTGGGTGATCTGCCCCTCCACCCAGACCGCGCCGAGCCGGTCGATCCAGCCGCCGATCAGCGCGGAGACCTTGCCGACCGGGATCGGGGCTTCGGGGGAGCTGGTGTTGGCCATGCGTACGAGGCTAGCGGCGCCGGCAGACAGGCCCTATCGGCGTCGGCCGACAGGGCCGCCCGGAGTGGGGGAGCCCTGGACACCCAGCACCACCAGCCCGACCGCCAGCCAGATCAGCCCGACGAGCTGCGCGGTCGTCGAGGCCTCGTAGACCACCGCGGCGATCACCGCGATCCCCAGGGCCGGGACGAGCAGGTGCCGCACCCGGTCCCGGGAGCCGTGCCGCACCGTGTACCAGCCGATCACCGAGGCGTGCAGCAGCGCGAAGGCGGTCAGCGCGCCCACGTTGACCACCGAGGTCAGCTGGTCCAGCCCGTCGTCCCGGTCGGCCGCCCAGACCGCCGCGGCCATCGTGATCACCGCGGCCGCCAGCAGCGCCCGGCGCGGCACCGCGGTGGCCGGGTCGACCGTACCGAGCACGCGCGGCAGCCGCCCCTCCCGGCCCATCGCGTAGACCAGCCGCCCGGCCGCCGCCTGCCCGGCCAGCGCCGCGAAGGCCGCGCCGATCGCCTTGCTGGCCGCCACCAGGACGTGCAGCCAGTGCCCGACCCCGCTCTCCACCGTGTCGTAGAAGGCCGAGCCCTGCGCCGCCGGGTCGGCCGCCAGCTGCTGCGGGCCCAGCGGCTCCAGCAGTGCCGCCAGGTAGGTCTGGGCGACGAACAGCACCCCGGCCAGTGCCAGGCACCAGAGCACGGCCCGGGCCACCGCCGCCGAGGCGCCGACCGCCTCCTCGACGAAGGTGGCGATCGCGTCGAAGCCCAGGTAGGAGAGCACC
This sequence comes from Kitasatospora sp. NPDC094016, assembly GCF_040304045.1. Taxonomy (NCBI): domain Bacteria; kingdom Bacillati; phylum Actinomycetota; class Actinomycetes; order Kitasatosporales; family Streptomycetaceae; genus Kitasatospora; species Kitasatospora sp. NPDC094016. The sequence continues at coordinate 111,813 of NZ_JBEOUK010000016.1, read as the reverse complement.
GCGACGGACACCGCCGAGATCACCGCGGTCAGCGAGAAGGCGCCGACGGCGGTGAACGGGGTGTCCCAGCCGCGCCGGGCGCCGCCCTGGACCAGTGCCACCACGGCCGCGGCGACGAACACCGCGAGCACCGCGATCTCCAGGGCGAGCACCGCGAAGCCGACCACGGCCGCCGTCCGTACGCCGATCAGGTTGAGCGCGGTGGTCAGCACCACCGCGAGCGCCGTCCACACCCAGCGGGAGACCCCGGGCACCAGCGAGTTCAGCGCGATCCCGGAGAACAGGTAGGCGACCGCCGGGATCAGCAGGTAGTCGAGCATCGCCATCCAGCCGGCGACGAACCCGGGCCCCTCGCCCAGCCCGGCCCGCGCGTAGGCGAACACCGAGCCGGTCTGCGGCACCGCGCGCACCATCTGGGCGTACGAGAAGGCGGTGAAACCCATCGCGACGGTCGCGGCCAGGTAGACGGTGGCGACGGCGCCGTGGCTCCTGGCGTCCAGGACGCCGAACACGCCGACCGGTGCCATCGGAGCGATGAACAGCAGGCCGTAGACCATCAGGTCGCGGACGCTCAGGCTGCGGCGCAGGCCGCCCGGTTCCGTTTGCCCGTTCGCAGAGCTCATAGACACCACATTTGAGCACCGACGACCGGGTCTGTCCGGAAAGCGCCTCCCGTCGGCGCGGCTCGGCGCCGCCCGTACGATGGAGCCATGTCCAACACCGCGCCGCGCCGTGTCCTGCTCGCCGCCCCCCGGGGCTACTGCGCGGGTGTAGACCGCGCCGTGATCGCCGTGGAGAAGGCCCTGGAGCAGTACGGGGCGCCCATCTACGTCCGCAAGCAGATCGTCCACAACAAGTATGTGGTGCAGACCCTGGAGAAGAAGGGCGCGATCTTCGTCGACGAGACGGAGGAGGTGCCCGAGGGCTCGATCGTGGTCTTCTCCGCGCACGGCGTCGCGCCGTCCGTCCACGACGAGGCGAAGGCCGGCCGGCTGGCCACCATCGACGCCACCTGCCCGCTGGTCACCAAGGTGCACAAGGAGGCCGTGCGCTTCGCCGACGAGGGCTTCGACATCCTGCTGGTGGGCCACGAGGGCCACGAGGAGGTCGTCGGGACGATGGGCGAGGCCCCGGACCGGATCCACCTGGTGGACGGCGCCGAGGACGTCGCCAACGTGCGGGTCCAGGACGAGTCCCGGGTCGTCTGGCTGTCCCAGACCACTCTGTCGGTGGACGAGACCATGGCCACCGTCGGCGAGCTGAAGAAGCGCTTCCCGGCGCTGGTCAGCCCGCCCAGCGACGACATCTGCTACGCCACCCAGAACCGCCAGGTCGCGGTCAAGCAGATGGCCCCCGAGACCGACCTGCTGATCGTGGTCGGCTCCAAGAACTCCTCCAACTCCGTCCGCCTGGTCGAGGTCGGCCTGGAGTACGGCGCCAAGGCCGCCCATCTGGTGGACTTCGCCGAGGAGGTCCAGGAGTCCTGGCTGGAGGGCGTCGGCACGGTCGGCCTGACCAGCGGCGCCTCCGTCCCGGAGATCCTGGTCGAGGGCGTGCTGGAGTGGCTGGCCGCGCGCGGCTACGACACGGTCGAGACGGTCAAGACCGCCGAGGAGCACCTGACCTTCTCGCTGCCCAAGGAGCTGCGCCGCGACCTGCGCGCCGAGGCGGCGGGCAAGCTGTAGGGCCGAGCCCGGGGCCGCTCCCGGATCGCTCCCGGATCGCTCCCGGGCCCTTTCGCGCAGAGCCCGGCACCCCCTCGGGGTTGCCGGGTTTTCTGCTGTGCGTCCACCCGTGCCCTCTCGTAGTTTTGTGCACAGGCTGTGGACAAGCGGTCCGCGGCCCCGGCGGAGGGTGGACGTGATGGCGGCGGTATTCGGCGTGGACATCGGCGGTTCGGGCATCAAGGGCGCTCCGGTCGACCTCGCCCGGGGCGTGCCGGCCCAGGAGCGGTACAAGGTGCTCACCCCGCAGCCGTCCGCCCCCGAGGCCGTGGTCGCCGCCGTCCGCGAGGTGGTCCGCCAGTTCGACCACCAGGGCCCGGTCGGGCTCACCTTCCCCGGCGTGGTGGTCGACGGCCGGACCAGAACCGCCGCCAACGTGGACAAGGGCTGGATCGGCCTGGACGCAGCGGGCCTGTTCCGCGAGGCGCTCGACCTGCCCGCGACCGTGCTCAACGACGCCGACGCGGCCGGGCTCGCCGAGACCGTGCACGGCGCCGGGCGCGACCAGTCGGGCGTGGTGCTGGTGCTCACCTTCGGCACCGGCATCGGCAGCGCGCTCTTCGTGGACGGCGTGCTGGTGCCCAACACCGAGCTGGGTCACCTGGAACTGCGCGGCAAGGACGCCGAGCGTCGGGCCTCCTCGGCCGCCAAGGAACGTCACGGGCTGACCTGGGAGCAGTGGGCCGGGCGGGTCGACGAGTACCTGGACCTGGTCGAGATGCTGTTCTCGCCGCAGCTGGTCGTGATCGGCGGCGGGGTGAGCCGCAAGCACGAGAAGTTCCTGCCGCTGCTGCGGGAGCGGGAGGCGCGGGTGGTGCCGGCCGAGCTGCGCAACGACGCGGGCATCGTCGGCGCCGCCATGGCGGCGGCCCGGGCGGCGGGCTGAGGCCGCCCGCCCGAGGCACCGCTCAGCGGGAGCGCTGGATCCGGCGCTGGGCCACGAACCGGGCGAGCACGATCAGCGCGGCCAGCCCGGTGCCGGAGAACAGCCAGCCGGCCCGCAGCGCCAGCCCGGTCGCCAGCGCCACCACCTGGGCGGTGACGCCCGAGGAGGTGACCGGCCCGAGCAGCAGCAGTGCCAGCGCGAAGGCGATCGGCCCGCTGATCGGTGCGGCCAGCAGGTCGACGTAGCGCACCCGGACGGCCAGCTGGAAGCAGACGGCCAGGTAGCCGACGCCGAACAGCCAGCCGAGGCCGTCGAACAGCAGCCGGTCCAGGCCCGCGACGGCGAGCGTCGCCAGCATGGCGGCCACGCCCGTGCCGATGGCGGTCAGCCGGGTCGGCCGCCCGGTCCGGCGCCGCCCGTACAGCGGGGCCTCGGCGCGTCCGCGCAGCGGCAGCCGCAACCGAAGCCTGGGGGTGGCCGGGCGGGCGACGGCGGGCGGCCCGGCTACCGGGCGTAGCCGGGCGGCAGGGGCGGCGGCGGGGGCTCCGGCGGTCTCGGGAGCCCGGCCGGGCCCGGGGACGGCGGCCCCGGCCGCGCCGGTCGGCGGTCGGCGTCTGGGCCCTGGCGGCTGGGTACGGATGCTCTGCTCCACCCGCCCAACGTACGGTCCGATCATCGCCACACTGTGTAATGGACCGTTCAGGTCTTGCCCCGTGTCTCCTGGCGGAGTGCTGATGTGATCGTCGTTCAGCTGCCTGACCTGTCCGGCCCAGCCACCCGGGCGCGGAGTTCCTGGCGCCCCTCCCGGCGGCGACCGGGGCGTGAGGCGCTGCCCGTAGACTTGGGGGTCGGCCCGCACGGTGCCGACCCAACTCCTCCAAGCCCACGGGACTGCGCTTCATGTCGCTCACGATCGGAATCGTCGGCCTGCCGAACGTCGGCAAGTCGACCCTGTTCAACGCCCTGACCAAGAACGACGTGCTGGCGGCCAACTACCCGTTCGCCACCATCGAGCCGAACGTCGGCGTCGTCGGTGTCCCGGACGCGCGGCTGGCCAAGCTCGCCGAGATCTTCGGCTCCCAGCGGATCCTCCCGGCCACCGTCGACTTCGTCGACATCGCCGGTATCGTGCGCGGCGCCAGCGAGGGCGAGGGACTGGGCAACAAGTTCCTCGCCAACATCCGCGAGTCGGACGCGATCTGCCAGGTCGTGCGTGCCTTCACCGACCCGGACGTGGTGCACGTGGACGGCAAGGTGTCGCCCAAGGACGACATCGAGACCATCCACACCGAGCTGATCCTGGCCGACCTCCAGACCGTCGAGAAGGTCCTGCCGCGGCTCCAGAAGGAGGCGCGCCTGAAGAAGGAGACCGCCCCCGTGCTGGCCGCCGCCGAGGCCGCGCAGGCGGTCCTGGAGACCGGCAAGACCCTCTTCGAGGCCGGCTTCGACACCACCCCGATCCGTGACCTCCACCTGCTGACCGCGAAGCCCTTCCTCTACGTCTTCAACGTGGACGAGGCCGAGCTGGCCGACGAGGACTTCAAGAACCTCCAGCGCGAGCTGGTCGCCCCGGCCGAGGCGATCTTCCTCAACGCCAAGATCGAGTCCGAGCTGATCGAGCTCGACGACGACGAGGCCCTGGAGCTGCTCCAGTCGATGGGCCAGGAGGAGCCCGGCCTCGCCACCCTCGCCCGGGTCGGCTTCGACACCCTCGGCCTGCAGACCTACCTCACCGCAGGCCCCAAGGAGACCCGCGCCTGGACCATCAAGAAGGGCGCCACCGCCCCCGAGGCCGCCGGAGTCATCCACACCGACTTCCAGAAGGGCTTCATCAAGGCCGAGGTGATCTCCTTCGCCGACCTGGTCGAGACCGGCTCCATCGCCGAGGCCCGCTCCAAGGGCAAGGCCCGCATCGAGGGCAAGGAATACATCATGCAGGACGGCGACGTGGTGGAGTTCCGCTTCAACGTGTGATCAAGCTATTGCTGCATGTCATTTAATTTGGCAAACATGCAGGTCGGAGAGGGCTGGACTCCATGGGGTCCAGCCCTCTCCTTGTTCTCGCGCTGACTCGGTGCTGACTTTCGGGGACCCTTCCGGTGTCGGTCGTCCGGAAGCCCTGTCTGAGTGGTACGTTATTTGGTACCACTCGCCAAAGGGGGTACGCGTCATGTCCATCACCGCGAGCGAGGCCCGCAGGGATCTCTTCCCGTTGATCAAGAAGGTCAACGAGGACCACGACGCGATCGAGATCGTGTCCAAGCACGGAAACGCCGTGCTCGTCTCCGCCGAGGACTACGCCGCCCTGCGCGAGGGCTCGTACCTGCTGCGTTCGCCGGCGAATGCCCGTCGCCTGCTCAAGGCGTACGACAATGCGCTGAACGGTATAGGGCTCTCCGAGCGTGTGCTCATCGACCCCGACTCGGCTGATGCCGGGCGGGGTGCCGAGTGAGGCTCGTCTTCGAAGAACAGGGCTGGGACGACTACACGTCCTGGCTCAAGAGCGATCGCAAGATGCTCGCCCGGATCAACAAGCTCATCGAGGACGTCCTGCGTGACCCGTTCGCCGGGATCGGCAAGCCCGAGCCGCTGAAGTACCACCTGCCAGGGGCCTGGTCGCGGCGGATCGATGACGAGCACCGGCTCGTCTACCTGGTCACGGACGAAGAGATCATCGTCCTCGCCGCCCGGTACCACTACTGACCCTCCCCTGTCCGGGCGCGCTGCACATGGCCTGGTTGTTCGGGCGTGCAGGTCGGAAGGGGGTCGGGCTCTGTCGAGTCCGACCCCCTTCCGTGTCGCGGTGCTGGACGGGTGCTGGTGTTCTGGCGCCGGGTCCGCGGTCAGCGGGCCTCGTAAGCGGTGGATCGATGTCCCCCGTGGACGACCCGGATCACCAACTCCCCGTCGTCGATCGTGCAGACGGCGTGGTCGGGCGGCCTCGCAGTCGGGCGGCCGGATCGGTCAGGGGTGGATGGTGACGGTCAGGGTGCCGTCCGGGGTGGTGGTCACGGTGACGGCGGCGAGGGTGTCGGCGTGGGCGTCCGGGTGGTGGGCGGTGGCGCGGGGGCCGATGCCGATGACGCGGATGCCGGCGGCCCGGGCGGCTGTGATGCCGGCGTCGGAGTCCTCGAAGGCGAGGCAGTCGGCGGGGGTGAAGCCGAGGGCGGCGGCGCCCTTGAGGAAGCCCTCCGGGTCGGGCTTGCTGGCGCCGACGGACTCGGCGGTCACCAGGACGGGCGGCAGCGGCAGGCCGGCGGCGCCCATCCGGACCCGGGCGAGCGCTTCGTCGGCGGAGGTGACCAGGGCGTGCGGCAGGCCGTCCAGGGCGGCGAGGAAGGCGCCGGCGCCGGGGATCGGGACGACGCCGTCGGTGTCGGCGCGTTCGGCGGCGAGCATCCGCTGGTTGTCGGCGAGGTTGAGTTCCACCGGGCGGTCGGGCAGTAGTTCGGCCATCGTCGCGTGGCCCTGGCGGCCGTGGGCGACGGCCAGCACGGCGACGGGGTCGAGTCCGTGCTGCTCGGCCCAGCGGTGCCAGCAGCGCTCGACCACGGCGTCGGAGTTGACCAGGGTGCCGTCCATGTCGAGGAGGAGGGCGCGAGCGGTCAGCTTGAGGGGTGTGGCGGGCATGGGGCTGCTCCTCGGGCAAGGAAGGACGAGCTCTTTGTTCCCCGATGATACAAAAGATCAGCCGAGCAGGTGGGCGTTGACCGTGCGGGCCGCCTCGGCGAGCTCCGGCAGCTCCACCACCTCGACCCCGGCGGCCGCCAGCAGGGCCGTGCCCTGGCAGTCGGTGACGAACAGGTCCGGCTCGCGCCAGGCCACCACGACCCGCGGCACGCCCGCCGCGATCAGCAGCCGGGCGCACGGCGCGGGCCGCGAGGCGCGCTGTCCGCACGGTTCGAGCGAGCTGTAGACGGTCGCCCCGCGCAGCCGAGGGTCGCCGGCCGGGAGCTTGCCGAGGGCCGCCTCCTCGGCGTGGTCGTGCGCGTCGCCCTCCCGGCTGTAGCCCTCCGCCAGCACCTCGCCGTCGGCGCCGACGATCACCGCGCCGACCGAGAAGGCCGTCGCGGACGGCGGGCAGCGGCGGGAGAGCTCGACGGCCCGGCGCAGGTGGTCGAGGTCGGTGGTCACGGGACGGGCTCCGGTCACGGGGCGGGCTCCTTCGGGGCGTACCTGAGCAGGACGACGTCGCCCACCGTACGTGCCTCCAGCAGGCGCATCCGCCGGGCCGGGCCACCCGGGAACGCGGCCGGGCGGACGAACCGCGGCGCCTCGGCCTGGCCGACCAGCAGCGGGGCGACCGCCAGTTGGAGCTCGTCCGCCAGGCCCTGGGCCAGGAACTGGGTGTGCACGCCGCCGCCGCCCTCGACCATCAGCCGGCGCACCCCGCGCGCGCCCAGATCGTCCAGCACCACGCCGAGGTCCACCTCGCCGCCGAGCGCGACCACCTCGGCCAGCCCGTCCAGGCGGGGCCGCAGCGCGGTCGCGCCGGCGTCCGTGGTGTAGGCGAGCCGGGCGCCGCCGGTGTGCCAGAAGCGCAGGCCCGCGTCGAGCGCGCCGCTCGCGCTGAGCGTCACCTTCAGCGGGTACTCGGCGCGGCCGTCCGCGAGCCGGGCGGCCCGGCGTGCGGGGTCGTTGACCAGTAGGCGCGGATTGTCGGCGCGCAGCGTGTTGCCGCCGACCAGGACGGCGTCGGCGGCCGCGCGTTCGGCGTCGACCCGGTCGAAGTCGGCCCGGTTGGAGAGCAGCAGGCGGTCGGGGGAGGCGTCGTCGAGGTGGCCGTCGAGGGACATCGCGGCGCTCAGCAGGACGAAGGGGCGCTGGCCGGGCATGGGCGGGGGGACCGTTCTGTCGGGTGCGCCCCCACGGTACGGCCGACGGGGGTGCTGCGGTCGCCGGATGATCGACAGGTGAGACGAATCTTCTCGAAATGCGGAACGTCCACTAGCGTCGGAGGCGTCGCGGAAACCGACCACTCCCCAGGGGGACACCATGACCGGACAGCAGCCCGAGACCGTCTACACCCACGGCTACCAGGAGGCCGTGCTGCGCTCGCACCGCTCCCGGACGGCGGCCGACTCGGCCGCCTACCTGCTGACCGAACTGCGCCCCGGGCAGGCGCTGCTGGACATCGGCTGCGGGCCCGGCACGATCACCGCCGACCTGGCCGAGCTGGTCGGCCCGGGCGGTCGCGTGGTGGCCGTGGACACCTCCGCGGAGGTGCTGGAGCAGGCCGCCGCGTACGTGGCCGGCCGGGGCCTGTCCAATGTCGTGTTCGAGGTCGCCGATGTCCACGGACTGCCCTATCAGGAGGGTGAGTTCGACGTGGTGCACGCCCATCAGGTGCTGCAGCACGTGGCCGACCCGGTGGCCGCGCTGCGCGAGATGCGCCGGGTCGCGGCGCCTGGCGGTGTGGTCGCGGCCCGGGACGTCGACTACGCGTCGATGACCTGGTTCCCCGAGGCGCCCGCGCTGGACCGCTGGCTGGAGCTGTACGAGCGGATCGCCCGCGCCAACGGCGGTGAGCCGGACGCCGGGCGGCGGCTGCTGTCCTGGGCGCGGGCGGCGGGCTTCACCGACATCGCCGCGAGCGCCACCACCTGGACGTACGCGACGCCCGAGCAGCGCGCCTGGTGGGGCGGGATGTGGGCGGACCGGGTGACCGGCTCCGCGATCGGCCGGACGGCGGTGGAGCGGGGCTTCGCGGACCAGGCCGAACTGGCGCGGATCGCGGCCGGCTGGCAGGAGTGGAGCGCCGCCGGGGACGGCTGGTTCTCCATGCTGCACGGTGAGATCCTGGCGCGCGGCTGACCGGGGGCCGGGCCGGCGACGGGCTGAGGGCGGGGCCGGGCGGCGGGGCGGGCGAAACGGTCGCGCGGGCGTTCGGAAAGATCGGGTAAAGTCGCGCGTCCGCTCGTACCGGGGCCGTTCGGGCCCGTCCGGCCCGCTGCTGGAGGGGGCGAGCCGACGAGTCGAGCTGTCGAGTCGATGCCCGTACCGGCGGGCCGGGGGAGTCCACGTGTCCAAGCCTGCGTCCGAGCGGCCCGCGCCGGGGCCGGAGTCGCCCGCGGTCGATCCCCGCACACCGGCCCACGAGGCCGCGCCGGCGAAGCCGGCCGAGCGGGCGGGGCAGTCGGAGCAGCCGGAGCGGGCGGACCAGCCGGAACAGCAGGCGCAGCCCGGCCCCGCCGCCCCGTCCGCGCCCGAAACCGCCCCGCCCGTGCCGCCCCTCCCGCCCGCGCCCGCCAACCCGTGGGCCGCGCCCCTGCCGTCGCAGTCCCGGTCGCAGGCCCCGCCGCAGCCCCCGCCCCCGCCGCTGCCCGCCGGCGGCTGGGCGTCGGTGCCGCCCGCCGCGCAGTCAGGCCTCCGGCCCGGTCTCCGGCCCGGTCTCCAGCCCGGTTTCCCTTACCCCCCGCCCGCCCCCGTCACCAACGGTTTCGCGGTCGCCGCCCTGGTGACCGGCCTGATCGTGGTGGCGCCGGTGGCCCTGGTGTTCGGCATCATCGCGCTGGTCCAGATCAATCGCCGCAAGGAGCGCGGCTTCGGCATGGCGGTGACCGGCCTGGTGCTCGGCGTGGTCGGTACGGTGCTGCTGTCGCTCGTCGTGGCCGGTTCGACCTTCGAGTCCCCCGGCGGCGGCCGGTTCGGCCAGTCCGTGAAGGCCCCGGCCGGGTCCGTCCCGTGGGCCGCGCTGAAGTCCGGGGATTGCTACAACACCCCCGACAACGGCAGCCGGGCCGACCCCGAGGGCGGCGACGAGACGCTCTACTGGGTCCGCCGGGTGCCGTGCTCGGCCCCGCACCACGGCGAGGTGGCCGGTACCGTCCGCATCCCGGCGAGCGACGGCCCGTCCTACCCGGGTGAGGCGACGGTCCGCCTGCGGGCCGCCGAACTGTGCCGCACGGTGCTCGACGACTACGCCCTCGACCAGTGGGCGATCCCGGACGGCATGGACGACGTCTACCTCTACCCGACCCGGGGCAACTGGAGGTCCGGTGACCGCTACGTCACCTGCGCGTTCGAGGACCGCGACGGCGAGCACCTGGGGACGGTCCGCACCGACCGGGGCAGCCTGAACCCCGCCCAGCTGGCCTACCTGGAGGCCGTCCGGGGCTTCAACGACGCCTACGCGGAGCAGCCGAGCAAGGGCTTCGCGGACGCGTCGACCGAGTACCGGACCTGGGCCCGGCGGATGTCCACCGCCTCCCACGCGGAGGCCGCGGCGCTGAACAAGGCGTCGGTGGCGTGGCCGGCCGAGGTCAAGCCGGCGGTCCGCAAGCTGGCCGCGGCCCAGGAGGCGGCCGCCACCGCCTGGGACGCGGCGGCCTCCGGTGACGACCTGGAGGGCGACGTCCGGCGGGCCCGGGCGCTGGTGACCAAGTCGGTGCCGCTCAGCATCGAGATCCGGCGCGGGCTCGGCCTGTCCACCGGCGAGCAGGTGCCCGACCTCCAGGTCTGAGCCGCCGAGGGGTCTGTGCCGCCGACGGGTCTGTGCCGCCGACGGGGCTGATCCGCCGACGGGTCCGAGCCGCCGGGCGCGGCCGGGTTACCCGCCGTTAACCGCACCCGTACCTGCCGGTAGCGAGCCGCCCGTAGCGTCGTGGGGGCGGATCCCCGGCCCGACCCCCACGCAGGCCGGGGATACGCTCCCCGCCATGAGCGCATTTCGGGTGATGCGGCAGGACGACAACGGCAACCGCTTCCTGGTCGCGGCCGGGCTGGACCGCGTCGCGGCGGAGCGGCTGGCGGCCGAGTTCGAGGCCCGTGGCCACAAGCAGCTGTACTGGGTCGAGGCCGAGGCCGCCGCTGCGGACGGCGAGGGGTCGGACAGGACCTAAGGTCGGGCCCATGGACAAGGCGAGCGAGAACCCCGTCGAGCCCCGGATCGTCGTCGGCGGCGCCCTCATCCACGGGGGCCGGGTGCTCGCCGCCCGGCGCAGCGCGCCCGCGGCGGTGGCGGGGCGCTGGGAGTTCCCGGGCGGGAAGGCCGAGCCCGGCGAGACCGAGGCGCAGGCGCTGGAGCGGGAGCTGCTGGAGGAACTGGGCGTCCGGGCGCGGGCGCTGGAGCGGCTGCCGGGTGCGTGGGCCGTCCGGCCGGGTCTGGAGCTGCGCTTCTGGGCGGCCGAGCTGCTGGCCGGCGACCCCCGTCCGCTGGAGGACCACGACGAGCTGCGCTGGCTCGGCCCGGCCGAGCTGGACAGCGTCGACTGGATCGAGCACGACCGCGACGTCCTGCCGCACGTCGCCCGGTTGCTCGACGCATAGGACGGCCTGAGCCGGTGTGCGACGCGCAGGGTACGGGGTAGGTCAATCAGACAAGACGACCCAGCAGCCGGGATAGCCTGGGTTCTGCTGGGTATGTCACTTTTCGGCACTATTCGTCACCATCGGTGAGCCGCCCCAGCCGGCGACGCCGATCCCGACCAGAGCCGGAGGCCCCGTCGGTGTCGAGTACCGGGAACGGCGGCGGAGGAGCACGGCGGACAGGCGCCGCGGGGAGCGCAGCCGCCCGCGCCCGGCTGCGCCGGGGCGCCCGGCCCGCCGCCCCGCAGCCGCCGGCCGGCCGCCGGCGGCGGGACGCCGCCGACGCCCCCGAAGCCCTGAGGCCCGCCGACCAGCCGGCGCCGACCCTGGCCGTCCCCGTCTCCGACCCGGGCCCCCAGCCCGGCCTGCGCAGCCGGCCCACCCGGCCGTTCCCCGGCGGGCCGTCCGACGCCCCGTACGGCACCGGCGCGCCGGCCGAGGGCAGCCTGCTCGACATGCTGAAGGTCGCCATCGCGATCCTGGACACCGCGGGCCGGGTGGTGCTCTGGAGCCCGGCGGCCGAGGAACTGCTCGGCTGGCCGAACGAGCTGCTGGTCGGCCGCCGGATCGACGAGCTGATCCCCGACCAGGAGCAGGTCGGCCGGATCCGGGCCGCGATCCAGGACACCCTGCGCCACGGCCGCTGGGCCGGCAACGCCGAACTGCGCGACCGGGACGGCGTGCCGATCGCGGTGGACGCCCGGATCTCCCTCCTGGTGGACGGCGACGGCACCCCGTTCCTCCAGGTCAACATGGCCGAGGCGGCCGCCGTCCGGGCCGTCGAGCACGACCTCGCCGTCCGGGACGCGCTGTTCGAGCAGTCCCCGCTGGGCATCGCGATCATGGACACCGAGCTGCGCTACACCGCCGTCAACCAGACCCTGGCCGAGATGAACGGCGTCGCCCTGGAGGACCACGTCGGCCGGACCACCGGCGAGACCCTGCCCGAGCGGGCCGCCGACGAGGTCACCGCGATCCAGCGCCAGGTGCTGGCCACCGGCGAGCCGGTCATCGACGTCACCCTCGCCTCCCCGGTCACCGCCCGTTCCGGCTACCGCTCGATCTCCTACAGCCGGATGACCGACCGCTCCGGCCGGGTGCTCGGCATCTCCGGCACCGTGATGGACGTGACCGAGCGCTACCGCGCCGTCGCCAAGGTCGAGCACGCCCGGCGCCGGCTCTCGCTGCTCAACGAGTTCGGCTCCCGGGTCGGAGACCTGCTCGACGCCGCCCGGATCGCCCAGGAGCTCGCCAGCTCCGTCGTCCCCCGGCTCACCGACCACTCCGCGGTGATCCTGCTGCAGGCCGTCGCGCACGGCGACGACCTGCCCCGGCACGGCCACGACCGCCGCACCTCGCTGCTCCAGCTCGGCACCGCCTCCGTCCAGGACGGCCCCGAGGTCGAGGTGATGCTCCGCCGCGGCGCCCGGATCACCTTCGCCGAGGACTCCGCCTGCGGCCGGGTGCTGCGCACCGGCGTCCCCGAACTGCTCTCCGGCGCGGACCAGCTCGACGAAGTGACGTACCCCGGCGACCCGAAGACGCAGGCCGCCCACGACCTGGGCGTGCACTCCATGCTGGTCGTCCCGCTGCGCGCCCGCGGCATCGTGATCGGCCTGCTGCTGGTCAGCCGGGCCGGCTACCGGGAGGGCTTCGACCGGGACGACCTGGCCTTCACCGTCGAGCTGGCCGACCGGGCCGGCAGCTCGCTGGACAACGCCCGGCTGTACGCCCGCGAGCGCACCGCGGCGCTCACCCTCCAGCGCACCCTGCTCCCGCAGCAGGTCCCGCAGCCCACCGGCGTCGAGGTCGCCTACCGGTACGTGCCCGGCAGCAGCGGCGCCGAGGTCGGCGGCGACTGGTTCGACGTCATCCCGCTGCCCGGCGACCGCACCGCGCTGGTGGTCGGCGACGTGATGGGCCACGGCCTGCGGGCCGCCGCCACCATGGGCCGGCTGCGCACCGCCGTCCGGGTGCTGGCCGCCCTCGACCTGCCGCCGGACGTCCTGCTGCGGCACGTCCACGAGCTGGCCGACGACCTGGCCCAGGGCCCGGACGAGGCGCTGCTCGCCACCTGCGTCTACGCGGTGTTCGACCCGGGGACGGCCAGACTGACCGTCGCCAAGGCCGGGCACATCCCGCCCGTCCTGGTGGTGCCGGGCGAGGAGGGCGGGGAGCCGACCCGGACCGGTGGCCCGCTGCACGGCGGCGCCGGCCGGATCCTCGACCTGCCCTCCGGTGCCCCGCTCGGCGTCGGCGGCGTCCCGTTCGAATCCGTCGAACTGAAGATCCCCGAGGGCAGCCTGCTCGCCCTGTGCACCGACGGCCTGGTCGAGTCCCGGGACAAGGACCTCGACGTCGGCCTCGGCCGGCTGGTCACCGTGCTCCAGGAGTCGCACGCCTCCATCCAGGCCGCCTGCGAGGCCGTGCTCGACACCATGGAGCAGGGCCGCGAGCCGGACGACGTCGCGCTGCTGCTGGCCCGGCTCGGCCACGGCCAGGCCGGCACCCCGACGGCCGGCTGGACCCTGCCCGCCGAGCCCACCGCCGTCTCCCGGGCCCGCCGGCTGGTCCGCTCCACGCTCGCCGAGTGGGGTGTCGAGGAGCTCACCGACACCGCGGAGCTGCTGGTCAGCGAGCTGGTCACGAACGCCGTCCGGTACGCCAGCGCCCCCATCGGCGTGCGGCTGACGCTCGGCGAGACGCTGCTGGTCGAGATCTCCGACCCGCTGCCCGAGCCGCCCCGGGAGCGGCACGCGGCCGAGGCCGACGAGGGCGGCCGGGGCCTGGAACTGGTCCGCCGCCTGGCGCTGCACTGGGGTGCGCGGGCCGAGGGCATCGGCAAGGTGGTCTGGTTCGAGCAGGCGCTGCCGGGTAATGAGCCCGACGAGTCATAGGGAGCGCAGCGGGTCGGGGGCGCGAGCCCGAGCGGGGGCGAGGAGGGCGGGACCGCATATGCCAGCAGGTGGCCGGGGGGAGCGCGCAGCCCGGAAGGGGGCGCGGACGTGGCATTGTGGTTGCGCGGGCGGTAGGACAAAAACCTTCGCCCGATCTGATGTTGTGATGTTGAGGGCGTGTGAACGTACCCCTCGATGATGAATACTCGGTCTTCTCGACATCCGGACGGTCGCGGGTTGGAGGGGTCGGTCCGTTGAACAGCACCCCGGCGCGGAACGCGCCGAGCAGCAGCGGTCATGCTGTCGTGCCCGGGCAGGCCGGTTCACCGCACCTGCCCGTACCGGCGGACCCGCCCGACGCCGGCCCCGTGGGCCCCGGTCACCACCCGGGGGCCGCGGGCCACCCGTGGGGCGCGGGCGGCCCCGGGTCGATCTACGACTACATCCGGGTCGCCACCTTCACCATCGGCCCCGACGGCCGGATCAGCCAGTGGAGCGAGCGCGCCGCCGAGTTCTTCGGCGTCCCCGCCCCCGACGCCGTCGGCGCCGATCCGATCACCACCTTCGTCCCCCGCGAGCTCTGGCAGCGCGGCCGCGCCCGGCTGGAACGCGCCCTGGCCGGTGAGGAGTGGGTCGGCACCACCCCCTACCGGGACGCCGTCGGCGGCGAGGGCCTCGCCGAGCTCTACCTGATGCCCGACAGCGCCCTGCCCGCCGCCGGCGCCACCTGCCTGGCCGTCGACCTCGGCCGGCTGCGCCGGGTCGAGACCGACCTCGCCGCCTCCGAGGCCGTCTTCGGGCAGACGCCCACCGGCTTCATCCTGTTCGACGACCGGCTGCGCCTCCAGCGGGTCAACGACGCCTTCGCCTCCGGCATGGGCCTGGTCCCCACCGACCTCGAAGGCCTCACCCCGCACGACCTCTTCCCGCCGTCCGAGGCCGACCGCCTCACCGCCGCCCTGCGCAAGGTCCTCGCCACCGGCGAGCCCGTCTTCGACCTGCGCTTCCACGGCGCCGTCCCCACCCGCGAGGGCAACCGGCTCTGGGCCGTCTCGCTGTACCGCCTCAACGGCGCGGCCGGACAGCCGATCGGCGTCGCCGGGCAGGTCTCCGACGTCACCAGCCGGCACGTCGCCGAGCGCGAGGCCGACGGCGTCCGCCGCAACCTCGCCCTGCTCAACGAGGCCAGCGCGCACATCGGCTCCACCCTCGACCTGGAGACCACCGCCAAGGAACTGCTCGACGTCGTCGTCCCGCCGTTCTGCGACCTCGCCACCGTCGACCTGTACACCGCGCTGCTCTCCGGCGAGTCCGTGCCCAGCGCCGGCCGGCTCGGCGACACCGTGCTCACCGACGGTAGCGGCGAGCTGCGCCGGGTCGCCGTCTCCAGCGTCATCGGCGGCGCCTCCTCGGTGCTCGGCTCGGTCACCGGCCTGCCCATCGCCGAGGCCGGCGGCACCCTCTGTTACCCGCGACGCTCCCCGCACGCCCGGGCGCTGCGCACCGGGCGCAGCGTCGTCCCCGAGCCCGGGCCCGACCCGCTGTTGCGCTCCACCCTGATCGTCCCGCTGGTCGCCCGCGACCAGGTGCTCGGCCTCGTCCAGCTCTCCCGCGCGATCGGCAGCGAGCCCTTCGACGCCCGCGACGTCGCCATCGCCGAGGAACTCGTCGCCCGCGCCGCCGTCTGCATCGACAACGCCCGGCTCTACCGCCGCGAGCACGAGCGCGCCCTGATCCTCCAGCGCAGCCTGCTGCCCCCGGGCAACCCGGCCGCCAGCGGTTTGGAGATCGCCTGCCGCTACCTGCCCAGCAACAACAACACCGAGGTCGGCGGCGACTGGTTCGACGTCATCCCGCTGCCCGGCAACCGCACCGCCCTGGTCATCGGCGACGTGATGGGTCGCGGCCTGCGCGCCGCCGTCGCCATGGGCCAGCTGCGCACCGCCGTCCGCACCCTCGCCATGCTCGATCTGGAGCCCGGCGAGGTGCTCACCGCCCTCGACGAGATCGCCCGCGGCCTCGGCGGCGACACCGTGCCGGCCGGCCCGCCCACCCCGTACGGCCGGCTCACCTCCGCCGCCGACGAGGAGGCCCGCGAGGTCTACCTGGCGACCTGCGTCTACGCGGTCTACGACGCCGTCACCCGGCGCTGCTGGATCGCCAACGCCGGCCACCTGCCGCCCGTCCTGCTCAGCCCCGGCGAACCCGCCCGGATGCTCGACGTCCCGCCCGGCCTGCCGCTCGGCGTCGGCGGCGAGCCCTTCGAGGAGGTCGAGCTGACCCTCCCGGACGGAGCCATCCTCGGCCTCTACACCGACGGCCTGGTGGAGAGCCGCAAGCACCAGCTGGACGAGGGCCTGCGCGGCTTCCGCACCGCGCTGTCGGCCAAGGGCAAGGGCCTCGAAGAGCTCTGCGAGCACGTCCTCGGCGAGCTCAACCCGCACCACGGCGAGGACGACATCGCCCTGCTGATGGCCAAGGTGCACGCCTTCCCCGAGGACGCCGTCGGCAACTGGTTCCTGCCGCCCGAGCCCACCTCCGTCGCCAAGGCCCGCGAGCTGGCCTGCAGCTGGCTGCTGACCCGCGGCCTGGAGGAGCTCGTGGACACCACCGAGCTGCTGGTCAGCGAACTGGTCACCAACGCGCTCAAGCACGGCCGGGGCGAGATCCGGCTACGGCTGCTGCGCGATCGCGGCCTGGTCTGCGAGGTCTGGGACGACGGCTACGCCCAGCCCCGGCAGCGGCGCGCCCAGGAGACCGACGAGGGCGGGCGCGGCCTGCAACTGGTCAGCCTGCTGGCCGAGCGCTGGGGCAGCCGGCGGACGCCCAAGGGCAAGATCGTCTGGTTCGAGCTGGGCCTCTAGGCCCGGCCCAGGACGGTCGCGGTTCGGCCGTCCGGGTGCAGTCGGCGGGCGGTCCGCCGTGTCGGCCCGGGCCCGGGCGCCCGGACGGCGTTCCATGGCCGCCATGCGCGTCCGCCAGCTCACCTCCGCAGCCGTCGCGCTGCTGCTCGCCGCCGGCCTCGGCGGTTGCTCCGACGGCCCGGATCCGGCCCGTACCCCCGACCCCGCGCCGGCCTCGGCCGACCGCACCTCCGGCACCGGGGACGTCCGGGTCGCCGACCGCACCGCGGTGCGGGGCGGCGGCAGGCTGCGCTGGGCCGTGGACGGCGTCCCGGCCACGCTCAACGTCTACCAGGGCGACGCGACCGCCGACTCGGCGCTGCTCGCGCACGCCCTCTACCCCTCGCTGTTCCGGCCCGACGGGCACGGCCGGCTCGTCCCCGACCCGGACTACCTGGCCGGCGCCGAGTCCACCCCGCCCGGGCAGCAGCCGCAGGTCGTCACCTACCGGCTCAACCCGCGCGCGGTCTGGAGCGACGGCACCCCGATCACGGCCGCCGACCTGACCGCCCAGCGGGCCGCCCTCTCCGGCCTCGACCCGGCCTACCAGGGCGGCCACCCGGCCGGGTACGACGCCATCGACGCGATCGCCCAGGGCGCCGACCCGCACGAAGTCCGGGTGACCTTCCGGCGCCCGTACGCCGAATGGCGCTCGCTGTTCGGCCCGCTCTACCCGGCGGCCGAGACGGCCACCCCGGCCGCGTTCAACCGGCCGCTGACCGGCGGAGAGCACCTGAGCGCCGGGCCTTACACCGTCTCCGGGTACGACGCCGCGGGTGGGCAGGTCGTCCTCGCCCGCAACCCGCGGTGGTGGGGGGACCAGCCGAAGACCGACCGGATCGAGTTCATCGCCGCGCCGCCGGAGGGCCGGATGGACGCGCTCGACCAGAACCGGCTGGACATCGCCCCGCTCACCGCGGCGGTGGACCAGGCGGTACCCGCGCCCGCTCCGGCCGCCTCCGCCACGCCGACCTCCTCCCCGGGCACCTCGGATACGCCGACCGCCGAGGCGGCGCCCCCGCCCGCCGCGCCCGAGGCCGCGGCGTTGGCCCTGCGGCGGGCCGAGGGACTGCACGGCGTCATCGTGCACCGGGCCGTCGGCGCCTCGCTCACCCAGCTCACCCTCAACTCCGCCCACGGCCCGCTCGCCGACCCGGCCCTGCGGCTCGCCCTGACCCGCGCCGTCGACCGGCGGCGGATCGCCGACGCCGCGCTCACCCCGCTCGGCCTGCCCGGCGCCCCGCTGGGCAGCCACCTGCTCGCCGGCGACCAGGACGGCTACCGCGACAACAGCGCGGCCGCCGGCCCGGCCGACGCCGCCCGGCTGTTCGACGAGGCGGGCTGGAAGCGGCCCGACACCGGCGGCACCCGCACCAAGGACGACAAGGAGCTCACCCTCACCCTGCTCGTCCCGGCCGGTTCCGCGACCGCCAAGCGCACCGCCGACGCGCTCACCGCCGACCTCGGCGAGTCCGGGGTCGAGGTGAAGGCCGTGACCGCGTCCGCCGACACCTTCGTCCAGGAGCAGCTGGCCGCCGGGGAGTACGACCTCGCCCTGTTCTCCTGGCCCGCCGGCACCAGCCCGGCGAGCGAGCAGCGGCCCGTCTACGCCAAGCCCCGGCCCGACGCCGACGGCACCCTCGACGTCGGCAGCAACTACGCCCGCAGCGGAACCGAGGAGATCGACCGGCTCTTCGACCGCGCCACCGCCGAGCTCGACCCGGCCGCCCGGCTCGGCCTGCTCCAGGAGGCGGACGTGCGGATCTGGCAGCTCGGCCACTCGGTGCCGCTCTACCAGCGGCCCGAGCTGGTCGGCGTCCGGGCGGGCGTCGCGGGCGCCGGGGTCTGGGGGTACGGCTGGCCGCGCTTCCAGGACGTGGGCTGGAGCGTGTGAGCCCGTTCCCCGGGCCCGCCGGAACCGGTCGGGAAGCGAACACCGGGTGACGAACGGGTGGCCTGGCTGTGATCTTGATCCCGCCCGACCTGCCCGTTTCTGCTCACCTGGGCGCTTCCCCGTACGATAGGAGGAAGCCGAGGCATGTCCGTTGCCACGGCGGGTGGACCGGTAGTAGCAGGCGGAACGGGCGGCGGCGATCCAGAGGGATCGCTGGTCGGCGTCTCGCGGCCGGGCGCCGTAACCCACGATTCCAGGAGAATCCGCTAGGCATGCCCACGCGCAACGACATCCGCAACGTCGCTATCGTCGCCCACGTCGACCACGGCAAGACCACTCTGGTCGACGCCATGCTGAAGCAGGCCGGCGCCTTCGCCGCCCACCAGCACCTGGACGACCGGATGATGGACTCCAACGACCTGGAGCGCGAGAAGGGCATCACCATTCTCGCGAAGAACACCGCCGTCAAGTACCACCCGAAGGATGGTGGCGCGCCCATCACCATCAACATCATCGACACCCCGGGCCACGCCGACTTCGGTGGCGAGGTCGAGCGCGGCCTGTCGATGGTGGACGCGGTCGTCCTGCTGGTCGACGCCTCCGAGGGTCCGCTGCCGCAGACGCGCTTCGTGCTCCGCAAGGCGCTCACCGCCCGGCTGCCCGTCATCCTCTGCATCAACAAGACGGACCGCCCGGACTCCCGGATCGACGAGGTCATCAACGAGACCTACGACCTGTTCCTGGACCTGGACGCGGACGAGGACCAGATCGAGTTCCCGATCGTCTACGCCTGTGCCCGTGACGGCGTCGCCTCGCTGACCAAGCCGGAGAACGGCACCGTCCCGGCCGACAGCACCAGCCTGGAGCCGTTCTTCTCCACCCTGCTGGAGCACGTCCCGGCCCCGACGTACGAGGCCGACGCGCCGCTCCAGGCCCACGTCACCAACCTCGACGCCGACAACTTCCTCGGCCGCATCGCGCTGCTGCGCGTCGAGCAGGGCGAGCTGCGCAAGGGCCAGACCGTGGCCTGGATCAAGCGCGACGGCACCATCTCCAGCGTCCGCATCTCCGAGCTGCTGATGACCGAGGCGCTCACCCGCAAGCCGGCCGAGGTGGCGGGCCCGGGTGACATCTGCGCCGTCGCCGGCATCTCCGAGATCATGATCGGCGAGACCCTCGCCGACCCGGAGAACCCGATCGCGCTGCCGCTGATCACGGTGGACGAGCCGGCCATCTCGATGACCATCGGCACCAACACCTCGCCGCTGGTCGGCCGTGGCGGCAGCGGCAAGGGCGCGGACGCGAAGTCCAGCGGCAAGGTGGACCGCAAGGTCACCGCCCGCCAGGTGAAGGACCGCCTGGACCGCGAGCTGATCGGTAACGTCTCGCTGCGCGTGCTGGAGACCGAGCGCCCGGACGCCTGGGAGGTGCAGGGCCGCGGTGAGCTGGCGCTGGCCATCCTGATCGAGACCATGCGCCGCGAGGGCTTCGAGCTGACCGTCGGCAAGCCGCAGGTCGTCACCAAGGAGGTCAACGGCAAGACCCACGAGCCGGTCGAGCGCCTCACGGTGGACGTGCCGGAGGAGCACATGGGCGCGGTCACGCAGCTCATGGGCGTCCGCAAGGGCCGGATGGACAACATGTCCAACCACGGCTCGGGCTGGGTCCGGATGGAGTTCGTCGTCCCGTCCCGCGGTCTGATCGGCTTCCGGACCGAGTTCCTCACCAGCACCCGCGGCACCGGCATCGCGCACTCGATCCACGAGGGCCACGAGCCGTGGTTCGGCACCCTGACGACCCGCAACAACGGTTCGCTGGTCGCCGACCGGTCCGGCGTGGTCACCGCCTTCGCGATGACCAACCTCCAGGAGCGCGGCGTGCTCTTCTGCGAGCCGGGCACCGAGGTGTACGAGGGCATGATCGTCGGCGAGAACTCGCGCGCCGACGACATGGACGTCAACATCACCAAGGAGAAGAAGCTCACCAACATGCGTTCCTCGAACGCAGACGTGGCCGAGTCGATCGTCCCGCCGCGCAAGCTCTCGCTGGAGCAGTCGCTGGAGTTCTGCCGCGAGGACGAGTGCATCGAGGTGACCCCGGAGACGGTTCGCATCCGTAAGGTCGTCCTCGACGCGAAGGACCGCGGCCGCACCGCCTCGCGCGCCAAGAAGGCGTGATCCGGACGGCTTGACCGGCCTTTGGCCGGAATGCTTCGCCCCCCTTTCCGATGGAGAGGGGGGCGAACTTTTTCAACTACTCCAAGTTGTCGACGGGCGTATTAACGGAATAGCGCTCATCACTCCCAGGTGTCCGCTGAGCGAACGTGACAGTTCGTCATTCATGACGACTGTCCGTTTGGTGCCTGTCTGGCTATGTCTCTTATGTCCGGTTTTCGAAACTTACCGACTGTTCATGTGACCTAATTGAGATCGTCACTGGTCACTTTCGTGTCCGTGCGTGACGGATAGTGGGTGCAGTCAGGCTCGGGTCAAGGGTGACGCGCAGGGGTGCGCGCCGAAACCACGAGCGCGGACGGCACAGCGGGCCAGGTAACACCCGTCCGCAGTGCCCTCCTCGTTGCAACGTCGAATTCAGGAGGCACACCGATGCGTGGTGGGAGCCAGGCCAAGTGGGTTGTCGCAGCTGTTGCGGTCGCCCTCGCCGCGACTGCTTGTAGCAGTGGCGGTTCCACCGGTGGGAGCAGCTCCGATGGCGCTGCGGTCAACGCCCAGGGCGTGTTCAGCTACCAGAGCGGCGAGCCGCAGCGTCCGCTGCAGCCGGCCAACGCCATGGAGAACCAGGGCGGCCGCATCGTCAAGCAGCTCTTCCAGGGCCTCGTCGACTACGACCCCGCCACCGGCGCCCTGCGTAACCAGGTGGCCGACAAGATCGATACCACTGACGCCAAGAACTACACCGTCACGCTGAAGTCCGGTTGGACCTTCCACGACGGCACCCCGGTGACGGCCAAGTCCTTCGTGGACTCCTGGAACTGGTCGGCGAACACCAAGAACAACCAGATCAACTCGGACTGGTTCTCCGACATCGTCGGCTACGAGGCCGTTCACCCGGAGAAGGGTGACCCGACCGCCGACACCATGTCCGGTCTGAAGGTCGTCGACGACACGCACTTCACCATCGAGCTGACCAGCCCGGTCTCGTACTTCACGTACAAGCTCGGCTACTCGGCCTTCTACCCGCTGCCGACCGGGTTCTTCTCCGACCCGGCGGGCTACGGCCAGAAGCCGGTCGGCAACGGCCCGTACAAGTTCGTGTCGTGGGAGCACAACAAGGCCATCACCCTGGCCGCCTACGACAAGTACGCGGGCGTCAACAAGGCCAAGAACGGCGGCATCGTCTTCCGGAACTACACCTCCGGTGAGGCCGCGTACAAGGACCTGATGTCGGACACCCTCGACGTCCTGGACCAGGTCGACTCGACCGACCTGCCCAAGTACAAGGACGACCTGGGCAAGCGCGCGGTCGACCAGCCGCAGGGCGCCATCCAGAACATCTCCTTCGCGCTGTACAACGCCGACTGGAACGCTCCGGAGAAGGCCAAGGTCCGCCAGGGCCTGTCGATGGCCATCGACCGTGACACCATCACCAAGACCGTGCTGAACGGCACGCGTCAGCCCGCCGACGCGTTCGTGGCGCCCGGCGTCATGGGCTTCAAGGCCGGCAGCTGCGGCGACGCCTGCAAGTACGACCCGGCGAAGGCCAAGCAGCTCATCGCCGAGGGCAACGGTGTCCCCGGTAACAAGATCACCATCCTGTACAACTCCGATGGCGGTCACAAGGAGTGGGTCGACGCGGTCTGCAACTCGATCCGCCAGGCCACCGGCGTCGAGTGCCTCGGTGACCCGAAGCCCGACTTCAAGACCTCGCGCGACCTGGTGACCAAGCGTCAGGTGTCGAGCATGATGCGTACCGGCTGGGTGCAGGACTACCCGCTGAACGCCAACTTCCTGCGCGACGTCTACGGCACCGGTGCCGCCGCGAACGACGCCGGCTACTCCAGCCCGGAGTTCGACAAGCTCTCCAAGGAGGCCGACGCGGCCACCTCGGTCGAGAAGACCGCGGAGCTCTACCAGCAGGCCGAGGCCGTCCTGGCCAAGGACATGCCGGCCATCCCGCTCTGGTACTACAAGACCAGCTCCGGCTGGTCCAACAACGTCCAGAACGTGAAGTTCGACTCCTTCGGCAACCCGGTCTACACCGACGTCGAGGTCAAGAAGAAGTAATCGGTCGGCACCGCCTGACCCGGTGACAACGGCCGGTGCCCGTCCATCCCCACAAGGGCGAGGACTGGCACCGGCCGTTGGCACGCCGACTTATCTCTGGCCGGGATGACGGGCCCGGCAGAGTCATACATGGAGGCACGATGGGGCGCTTTGTCGCGAGGCGACTGCTCCAGATGATCCCGGTCTTCTTCGGAACGACCTTGCTCATCTTTGTCATGGTGCACTTGCTGCCGGGTGACCCGGTGGCAGCGATGTGGGGCGACAAGGCGCCGGACCCGGCCCAGCTCGCCGCGCTGACCCACCAGATGGGCTTCGACAAGCCGTGGTACGGGCAGTACTTCGATTACATGGGGAAACTGCTCACCGGTGACTTCGGAACCACCCTGGCCGGACGGCCGGTGCTCGACGTGATCACCGAGGCGCTGCCGGTCACGGTCCGGTTGGCGCTGCTGGCCTTCGCGATCGAGATCGTGCTGGGCGTCTCTGTCGGCCTGTTCGCCGGTCTGCGCCGCGGCAAGGCGTTCGACAAGGGCACCCTGGTCATGACCCTGCTGCTGATCTCGATCCCGGTTCCGGTGCTCGGCTTCATCTTCCAGACGATCTTCGCGGACGACCTGAAGTGGGTCACGCCGACCGTCCAGGACTCGAACGACATCACCCAGCTGATGCTGCCGGCCATCGTGCTCGGCTCGCTGTCGCTGGCGTACGTGGCGCGCCTCACCCGTACTTCCATAGCCGAGAACATCAAGGCCGACTACGTCCGCACCGCGGTGGCCAAGGGCCTGCCGCGGCGCAAGGTGATCGGCACCCACCTGCTCCGCAACTCGATGATCCCGGTGGTCACCTTCCTCGGCACCGACCTCGGCGCCCTGATGGGCGGCGCGATCGTCACCGAGGGCATCTTCAACGTCAAGGGTGTCGGCAACGCGCTCTTCCACGCGATCAACCTGAAGGAGGGCACGACGGTCTCCGGCTTCGTGGCCTTCCTGGTGCTCGTGTACCTGGCCGCCGGCCTGATCGTCGACCTGCTTTACGCGGTCCTGGACCCGAGGATCCGTTATGCCTGACCTGACCGAGAAGAAGACGGCCGAGGAGATCCCGGCCCAGCGCGGCGCCGACGCCCCGGCGGCCAAGCCCGAGAAGGCCCGCAGCCTCGGCTCCGACGCCTGGCACGACCTGCGCCGCAAGCCGATCTTCGTGATCTCCGCGCTGCTGATCCTGCTGCTGATCATCATCGCGATCGCCCCCGGGCTGTTCACCTCGGCGGACCCGCGTGCCGGCGACCTGCGCGCGCACTACCTGACGAAGCCGAACTACAGCCACTTCTTCCAGGCCGACTGGTTCGGCTACGACCTCCAGGGCCGCAGCATCTACGCCCGGGTGATCTACGGAGCCCGCGCCTCGGTCGTCGTCGGCATCTGCGTCACCGCGGGTGTGACCATCCTCGGCAGCATCACCGGCATGCTGGCCGGCTACTTCGGTGGCTGGGTCGACACGCTGATCTCCCGGGTCACCGACATCTTCTTCGGCATCCCGCTGCTGCTCGGCGCCCTGGTGATCCTCAACGCCTTCACCTCGCGCACCATCTGGAGCGTGGTGTTCGCACTGGTCGCCCTGGGCTGGACCCAGATGACCCGTGTCATGCGCGGTTCGGTCATCACCATCAAGCAGTCCGACTTCGTGACGGCGGCCAAGGCGCTCGGCGCCGGCACCAGCCGGATCCTGTGGAAGCACATCCTGCCGAACGCGGTCGCCCCCGTGATCGTCGTCGCCACCATCGCGCTCGGCGGCTACATCGCCACCGAGGCGACGCTGAGCTTCCTCGGCATCGGACTGCAGGACCCGACCATCTCCTGGGGCATCGACATCAACACCGCCCAGAAGGTGATCCGGACCGCTCCGTTCGCCCTGTTCTTCCCCGCCGGAATGCTGAGCCTCACGGTTCTGGCCTTCATCATGCTCGGCGACGCGGTGCGCGACGCCCTCGACCCGAAGCTCCGCTGAGAGAAGAGGTGACGACCCGATGACCACCGTGATCGAGAACAACAACCAGAAGAGCGGCCGACTCGAAGTTGGCACCCCGCTGCTGGAGGTCAAGAACCTCCACGTGGAGTTCCACACCCGGGACGGCATCGCGAAGGCCGTGAACGGCGTCAACTACTCCGTCGCGGCCGGCGAGACGCTCGCCGTGCTCGGAGAGTCCGGCTCCGGCAAGTCCGTGACCGCCCAGACCATCATGGGCATCCTGGACATGCCGCCCGGCAAGGTGACGCAGGGCGAGATCCTGTACCGCGGCCAGGACATGCTCACGATGGGCAACGAGGAGCGGCGCAGGATCCGCGGCCAGAAGATCGCGATGATCTTCCAGGACGCGCTGTCCTCGCTCAACCCCGTGCTCAGCGTGGGCTACCAGCTCGGCGAGATGTTCCGGGTGCACCAGGGCGCCTCCAAGAAGGACGCCAAGGAGAAGGCCATCGAGCTGATGGACCGGGTGCGCATCCCGGCCGCCAGGCAGCGCGTCGGCGACTACCCGCACCAGTTCTCCGGCGGCATGCGCCAGCGCATCATGATCGCCATGGCGCTCTCGATGCAGCCCGACCTGATCATCGCGGACGAGCCCACCACCGCCCTGGACGTCACCGTCCAGGCCCAGGTGATGGACCTGCTCGCGGAGCTCCAGGCCGAGTACAACATGGGCCTGATCCTGATCACCCACGACCTCGGCGTGGTCGCCGACGTCGCGGACAAGATCGCCGTGATGTACGCCGGCCGGATCGTCGAGACCGCCCCGGTGCACGACCTGTACGCCAACCCGGCGCACCCGTACACCAAGGGCCTGCTCCGCTCCATCCCGCGCCTGGACCAGAAGGGCCAGGAGCTGTACGCGATCAAGGGCCTGCCCCCGAACCTGCTGAAGGTCCCGACCGGCTGCGCGTTCAACCCCCGCTGTGACGTCGCCACCGACCTGTGCCGCACGGAGATCCCGGCGCTGCACCAGGTGACCGACAAGGACGGCAAGGAGCTCACCGGCCGCCGCAGCGCGTGCCACCTCTGGAAGGAGACCCTCCATGGCTGAGCCCATCCTGGAGGTCAAGGACCTGGTCAAGCACTACCCGCTGAGCCAGGGCATCCTCTTCAAGAAGCAGGTCGGCGCGGTCAAGGCGGTCGACGGCATCTCCTTCGAGCTGGCGAAGGGCGAGACGCTCGGCATCGTCGGCGAGTCCGGCTGTGGCAAGTCCACGCTGGCCAAGGTGCTGATGAACCTGGAGCGGGCCACCTCCGGCCAGGTGCTGTTCAAGGGCGAGGACATCTCCAAGCTGTCCGGCCAGGCCCTCAAGGCCGTCCGCCGCAACATCCAGATGGTGTTCCAGGACCCGTACACCTCGCTGAACCCGCGCATGACGGTCGGCGACATCATCGGGGAGCCGTTCGAGATCCACCCCGAGGTGGCGCCCAAGGGCGACCGCCGCAAGGCCGTCCAGGACCTGCTGGACGTAGTGGGTCTGAACCCGGAGTACATCAACCGGTACCCGCACCAGTTCTCCGGCGGTCAGCGCCAGCGCATCGGCATCGCCCGCGGTCTCGCGCTCAAGCCCGAGATCATCATCTGCGACGAGCCGGTCTCCGCCCTGGACGTGTCCGTCCAGGCGCAGGTGATCAACCTGCTGGAGAAGCTGCAGGGCGACTTCGGCCTGTCGTACATGTTCATCGCGCACGACCTCTCCATCGTCCGGCACATCTCCGACCGCGTCGGCGTGATGTACCTCGGCAAGATGGTCGAGATCGGCACCGACGAGCAGATCTACGACAACGCCACCCACCCGTACACCCAGGCGCTGCTCTCCGCGGTGCCGGTGCCGGACCCGACGGCGCGCGAGAACCGCGACCGGATCATCCTGACCGGTGACATCCCCTCGCCGGCCAACCCGCCGTCCGGCTGCCGCTTCCGCACCCGCTGCTGGAAGGCGGAGGACCGCTGCGCCGAGGAGATCCCGCTGCTCGCGGTGCCCTCGGTGCTGAAGGGCCCGGCCGCGCACGAGTCGGCCTGTCACTTCGCCGAGGTCCGGGAGCCGGCCGCCGCCTGACTCCCCGTGGCATCCCCGGAAGGGCCCGTGGCTTCGTGCCGCGGGCCCTTCCGTCGTTCCGTCAACTCACGGGGCGGTCGGTGCACCCGTCCGGGTGCACCTGACTCGCGCCGTCAGCCGGGCGCGCTTCTCATGGGGTGTGATGCGACACACACCACGAGGAGGGACCACCATGCCCGTAGCCGCCCGTGCTCGCTGGGTCCTCGCCGCTGCGACATCCGTGGCCCTGGTGGCCACCGGGTGCAGCGGCGGCGGCGCAAGCAGCAACAGCTCGCCGGACAGCAGCAAGAGCTTCAGCTACCAGAGCAGTGAGCCGCAGAACCCGCTGCAGCCCGCCAACGCGAACGAGGTCGGCGGTGGTCGCATCATCCAGAACCTCTTCAAGGGGCTGGTCGACTACGACCCCGCCACCGCCAAGATCCGGATGCAGGTCGCCGACAAGATCGACACCAGTGACTCCCAGACCTTCGACGTCACGCTGAAGGACGGCTGGAAGTTCCACGACGGCACGCCGGTGCACGCCAAGAACTTCGTGGACTCCTGGAACTGGAGCGCGACCACCAGCAACAACCAGATCAACAGCTCCTGGTTCTCCGACATCGAGGGCTACCAGGACGTCCACCCCGCCGGCGGCCAGCCGACCGCGACCAAGATGTCCGGCCTGACCGTGGTCGACGACCTGCACTTCACCGTCAAGCTCAGCAACAAGGTCTCGTACTTCGAGTACAAGCTCGGCTACATCGCCTTCTCCCCGCTGCCGGACGCCTTCTTCAACGACCCGACCGGGTACGGGCAGAAGCCGGTGGGCAACGGCCCCTACCAGTTCGTCAGCTGGAACCACAACACCGAGGTCGTCACCAAGGCCTTCCCGGACTACCAGGGCGTCGACAAGCCGAAGAACGGCGGCATCGTCTTCAAGATGTACACCACGTCCGAGGCCGCCTACGCCGACCTGCAGTCCAGCAATCTGGACGTGATGGACCAGGTGCCGCCGTCCGCGCTGGCGACGTACAAGAGCGACCTCGGCGACCGGGCGATCGACGCCCCGCAGGGCGCCATCCAGAACATCGGCTTCACCCTCTACCAAGCCGACTGGGCCGCGCCCGACAAGGCCAAGGTGCGCCAGGGCCTGTCGATGGCGATCGACCGCGACACCATCACCAAGACGGTGCTGCAGAACTCCCGCAAGCCGGCCACCGCCTGGGTGGCCGAGGGCGTCGAGGGCTACAAGGACGGCGCCTGCGGCGACTTCTGCACGTTCGACCCCGCCAAGGCCAAGCAGCTGATCAGCGACGGCGGCGGAGTCCCCGGCAACAAGCTGCTGATCACCTACAACTCCGACGGCGGCCACAAGGAGTGGGTCGACGCGGTCTGCAACTCGATCCGGCAGAGCACCGGCGTCGAGTGCCTCGGCGACCCGAAGCCCGACTTCAAGACCGCCCGCGCCGCGATCACCTCCCACCAGCTCAACGGCGCCTTCCGCACCGGCTGGGTGCAGGACTACCCGCTGAACGCCAACTTCCTGTCCGACGTGTACCGCACCGGCGCCGCGTCCAACGACTTCGGCTACAGCAACCCGCAGTTCGACCAGGCGGCCACCAAGGCCGACGAGGCCGCCAGCGTCGCCGACACGGTGACCGGCTACCAGCAGGCCGAGGCGGTGCTGCCGAGCGGGATGCCGGCGATCCCGCTCTGGTACTACCGCACCAACTCGGGTTACTCGACCAAGGTGCAGAACGTGAAGTTCGACTCCTTCGGCAACCCGGCCTGGACCCAGGTCGAGGTCAAGGGCTGATCCCCCGACCCCTCGCGCCGGCCCCGCCCTTCCCGCACGGAGGGCGGGGCCCGGCCCTCCCGGCCGACCGTCCCCGGCCGGCCGTGCACCCAGGGCACGTCTAGGAAGGAGGCTCGGATGGGCAGTTACGTGTTGCGGCGGGTGCTGCAGATGATCCCGGTGTTCTTCGGCACCACGCTGCTGATCTTCCTGATGGTCTACACGCTGCCGGGCGACCCGGTGTCGGCGCTGTTCGGCGAGAAGGCCGCCGACCCGGCCATCGTGGCCAGCATCAAACACAAGTACTTCCTGGACCAGCCGGTCTGGAAGCAGTACCTGCACTACATGGGGAACCTCTTCCAGGGGGACTTCGGGACGAGCTTCACCGGCCGCCCCGTCTCCGAGATCATGGCGACCGCCTTCCCGGTCACCATCCGGCTCGCGCTGATGGCCTTCGTCTTCGAAGTGGTCCTCGGCCTCGCCCTGGGCATGGCCTCCGGCCTCCGGCGCGGCAGCATCCAGGACACCCTGGTGCTGATCCTCACCCTGGTGGTGATCTCGATCCCGGTCTTCGTGCTGGCCTACATCGCGCAGACGATCTTCGCCACCAACCTCGGCTGGGTCACCCCGACGGTGCAGGACTCCACCGACCTCTCCCAGCTGATCCTGCCTGCGATCGTGCTGGGCTCGCTCTCGCTCGCGTACGTCGCCCGGCTCACCCGGACGTCCATCGGCGAGAACCTGCGGGCCGACTACATCCGCACGGCGGTCGCCAAGGGGCTGCCCCGGCGGACCGTCATCTCCCGCCACCTGCTGCGCAACTCGCTGATCCCGGTGGTCACCTTCCTCGGCACCGACCTCGGCGCCCTGATGGGCGGGGCCATCGTCACCGAGGGCATCTTCAACGTGCAGGGCGTCGGCAACGTCCTGTACCGGGCGATCAACCAGAAGGAAGGCCCCACCGTGGTCGGCATCGTGACCGTCCTGGTGATCGTCTACCTGGTCGCCAGCCTGCTCGTCGACCTGCTCTACGCGGTCCTGGACCCGAGGATCCGCTATGCCTGACGTCCACGACGAGAACTCGTACGAGCCGCGCCCCAAGCCCGGGGTCTCGCGCCTCGACTACGCCGGGGAGCAGGGAATGGCGGTCGAGCAGGAGACCCTGGTCGAGCCCGACCCGGCCAAGCGGGAGGAGGCCCGCAGCCTCTGGGGCGACGCCTGGCGGGACCTGCGCCGGCGGCCGATCTTCCTGATCTCCGCCGTGCTGATCCTGCTGCTGGTCGTCATGGCGATCTTCCCCTGGGCGTTCACCGACGCCGACCCGCGCAAGGCCGACCTGATCCACGACTACCTCAGGCGGCCGAACTGGACGGACTTCTTCGGCGCCGGCTGGTTCGGCTACGACGGGCAGGGCCGGTCGATCTACGCCCGGGTGGTGTACGGCGCCCGCGCCTCGATCACCGTCGGCATCTGCGTGACCCTGTCGGTCACCGTGCTCGGCGGACTGGCCGGCATGGTCGCCGGCTACTTCGGCGGCGCCGTCGACGCGGTGATCTCCCGGATCACCGACATCTTCTTCGGCCTCCCGCTGCTGCTCGGCGCCCTGGTGCTGCTGAACGCCTTCACCACCCGCACGGTGTGGAGCGTGGTCATCGCGCTGGCCTTCCTCGGCTGGACCCAGATCGCCCGCGTCATGCGCGGCGCCGTGCTGACCGTCAAACAGTCCGACTACGTGGTGGCCGGCCGGGCGCTCGGCGCCGGGACGGGGCGGCTGATGTTCCGGCACATCCTGCCGAACGCCATCGCCCCCGTGATCGTCGTCGCCACCATCGCGCTCGGCGGCTACATCGCCACCGAGGCGACGCTGAGCTTCCTCGGCATCGGACTGCAGGACCCGACCATCTCCTGGGGCATCGACATCTCCTCCGCCCAGAAGGTGATCCGGACGGCGCCGTACGTGCTGTTCTTCCCGGCCGTGGCGCTCTCCGTCACCGTGCTGGCCTTCATCATGCTGGGCGACGCGGTGCGCGACGCCCTCGACCCGAAGCTTCGCTGAGCGAGGGGAGCGCAACGTGAGTACAGCTGTGGACGCCGGCAGGTCCGAGCGGGCCGCCTCGTACGAGGGGCCGCTGCTCGACGTCCGCGACCTGCACGTCGAGTTCGTCACCCGGGACGGCGTGGCCAAGGCGGTCAACGGGGTCGACTACAGCGTCCGGGCGGGGGAGACGCTCGCGGTGCTCGGCGAGTCCGGTTCGGGCAAGTCGGTGACCGCGCAGGCGATCATGGGCATCCTGGACATGCCGCCGGCCCGGATCCCGCGCGGGGAGATCCGCTTCCGCGGCCGGGACATGCTGAAGATGGGCAACGAGGAGCGGCGCAGGATCCGCGGCCAGAAGATCGCGATGATCTTCCAGGACGCGCTGTCCTCGCTCAATCCGGTGCTCAGCGTGGGCTTCCAGCTCGGCGAGATGTTCCGCGCCCACCGGGGGGCGTCCCGCAAGGAGGCCAAGGACAGGGCCGTCGAACTGATGGACCGGGTGCGGATCCCGGCGGCCAAGCAGCGGGTGAACGACTACCCGCACCAGTTCTCCGGCGGCATGCGCCAGCGCATCATGATCGCCATGGCGCTGGCCCTGGAACCGGACCTGATCATCGCGGACGAGCCCACCACCGCACTGGACGTCACCGTACAGGCGCAGGTGATGGACCTGCTCGCGGAGCTCCAGGCCGAGTACAACATAGGCCTGATCCTGATCACCCACGACCTCGGCGTGGTCGCCGACGTCGCCGACAAGATCGCCGTGATGTACGCCGGCCGGATCGTCGAGACCGCCCCGGTGCACGACCTGTACGCGCGCCCCGCCCACCCGTACACCCGCGGCCTGCTGGACTCCATCCCGCGGCTGGACCAGAAGGGCCAGGAGCTCTACGCCATCAAGGGCCTGCCGCCCAACCTGCTGCGGATCCCCCAGGGCTGCGCCTTCAACCCGCGCTGCCCGCGGGCGCAGGACCGCTGCCGGGCCGAGGTGCCGGAGCTGTACCCGGTCACCGAGGACGACGGCGCCCCGCTGGCCGGGCGGGGCAGCGCCTGCTTCTTCTGGAAGGAGACCCTCCATGGCCGGTAACGGGTCCAGCGCACTGGGCGCCGCGGTGCCGGAGGGGGTCGCCTTCGCCCAGGAGGTGCCGCGCGGCGAGCCGATCCTCGAAGTCCGGGACCTGGTCAAGCACTTCCCGCTGACCAGGGGCGTGCTGTTCAGGAAGCAGGTCGGCGCCGTGAAGGCCGTCGACGGGGTCTCCTTCGACCTGAGGCAGGGCGAGACGCTGGGCGTCGTCGGCGAGTCCGGCTGCGGGAAGTCCACGCTGGCCAAGGTGCTGATGAACCTGGAGCCGGCCACCGGGGGATCGGTCCGCTACAAGGGCGAGGAGATCTCCAGGCTGTCCGGGTCGGCGCTGAAGGCCGTCCGCCGCAACATCCAGATGGTGTTCCAGGACCCGTACACCTCGCTGAACCCGCGCATGACGGTCGGCGACATCATCGGGGAGCCCTTCGAGATCCACCCCGAGGTGGCGCCCAAGGGGGACCGCCGCAAGGCCGTCCAGGACCTGCTGGACGTGGTCGGGCTCAACCCCGAGTACATCAACCGCTATCCGCACCAGTTCTCCGGCGGGCAGCGCCAACGCATCGGCATCGCAAGGGGATTGGCGCTCAGGCCGGAGATCATCATCTGCGACGAGCCGGTCTCCGCGCTGGACGTGTCGGTGCAGGCGCAGGTGATCAACCTGCTGGACAAGCTGCAGGGGGAGTTCAACCTCTCGTACATGTTCATCGCGCACGACCTCTCCATCGTCCGGCACATCTCCGACCGCGTCGGCGTGATGTACCTCGGCAAGATGGTCGAGATCGGCAGCGACGCCGAGATCTACGACCACGCCACCCACCCGTACACCCAGGCGCTGCTCTCCGCCGTCCCCGTGCCGGACCCGACGGCCCGGGAGTCGCGGGACCGGATCGTGCTCACCGGGGACGTGCCCTCGCCGGCCAACCCGCCGTCCGGCTGCCGCTTCCGCACCCGCTGCTGGAAGGCGGAGGACCGCTGCGCGGCCGAGATCCCGCTGCTCGCCTCGCCGTCCTGGCTGAGCGGGGCGGCTCGGCACGAGTCGGCGTGTCACTTCGCTGCGGAGCGCGAGATCGGACGGAGTGCTGCGGAGCGCGAGGTCGGACGGAGTGCTGCGGAGCGCGAGGTCGGGCAGGGCGACACCGAGCCCGGCTAGCGGCTCGCGGGACCCAGGGCGCGCCCCCGCACCGGGGGTGCGCCCTTTCTCGTGATGGAAAAGAGACGTGCCGCGCGATTCCGCAAGTGGGGTCGGGTCGTTGATAGTTGCTCTGCGCGTACAGGTGCTCGTGGCTGCGCTGGGGGAGGGCTGCTCGGATGGACATGGTGGAGGTGATCGGCGGCGGTCGGGAGAACCTGGTGCCCGGAACCCCGCTGCTGGAGGTCGACGACCTGCACGTCGAGTTCCGTACCCGGGACGGCGTGGCCAGGGCCGTCAACGGGGTGAGCTACTCGGTGTCGGCCGGGGAGACGCTGGCGGTGCTGGGCGAGTCCGGTTCGGGCAAGTCGGTGACCGCGCAGGCGATCATGGGCATCCTGGACACGCCGCCCGGGCGGATCACCGGCGGGCGGATCCTCTACCGCGGCGAGGACCTGCTGGCCATGGGCTCCAGGGCCCGGCGGTTCGTCCGGGGCCAGAAGATCGCGATGATCTTCCAGGACGCCCTGTCCTCGCTCAATCCGGTGCTCAGCGTGGGCTACCAGCTCGGCGAGATGTTCCAGGTGCACCGCGGCGCCAGCCGCAAGGAGGCCAGGGAGCGGGCCATCGAGCTGATGGACCGGGTGCGGATCCCGGCGGCCAGGCAGCGCGTCGGCGACTACCCGCACCAGTTCTCCGGCGGCATGCGCCAGCGCATCATGATCGCCATGGCGCTCTCCATGGAGCCGGACCTGATCATCGCGGACGAGCCCACCACCGCGCTGGACGTCACCGTGCAGGCCCAGGTGATGGACCTGCTGGCCGAGTTGCAGCACGAGTTCCACATGGGGCTGATCCTGATCACCCACGACCTCGGCGTGGTCGCCGACGTCGCGGACACGATCGCGGTGATGTACGCGGGCCGGATCGTCGAGACGGCCCCGGTGCGCGACCTGTACGCGCGCCCCGCCCACCCGTACACCCGGGGCCTGCTCGACTCGATCCCCCGGTTGGACCAGAAGGGGCAGAACCTCCACGCCATCAAGGGCCTGCCGCCCAGCCTCCTGAAGATCCCGCAGGGCTGCGCCTTCAACCCGCGCTGCGACCGGGTGCAGGACCGCTGCCTGACCGAACTCCCGCCGCTGGTGCCGATGGTGGACGCCGAGGGGGCCGAGCTGCCCGGCCGTCGCAGCGCCTGCCACTTCTGGCGGGAGACCCTGCACGGCTGAGGGCGTCGAGGCGCAGCCGTCGCCTACCGCTCGAAGCCGACGTTCTCCCAGACGATGTCGGACAGCCCCTGGGCGCCGATGTTGGCGAGGTCGGCGCGGGCGCCGTACAGCTGCGGGCGCTGGTAGAGCGGCAGCACGCCGGCCACCTTCCACAGCTCGCCGTCGGCCTGGTTGATCGCCTCGGAGGCGGTGGCCGCGTCGGGTGCGGCGGCGGCCCGGTCGAGGGCGGCGTCCACGGCCGGGCTGCCCGCGCCGACGTGGTTGGTGCCGCCGTTCTGGACGAAGTCGGCGCGGTTGCCGCTGGCCGGGAAGGGCGTGCCGAGCAGCGAGTAGGCGGTGATGTCGAAGTCGCCGCGGTTGACGTACTTGTCGAAGAACTCGTTGGCGGCGGCGGTGACCGTGGTGACCTTGACGCCGATGTCCTTGAGCGTCCTGGTGGCGCTGTCGGCCTCGCTCTGCGCCTGGGTGACGCCGGCCGGGATGACCATCCGCAGGTTCAGCTCGCGGCCGTTGCGCTTGCGGACGTCGCCGTCGAGCCGCCAGCCGGCCGCGTCCAGCTTGCGGGCGGCCTCGGCGGGGTCGTAGCGGCTGAGCCCGAGGGAGTTGTCCCGGTAGGCGTTCTGGTTGGCGACCAGCAGGTGGTTGTTGAGCGGGGCGGCGGGCCAGTCCAGGCCGTTCAGGTCGGAGCGGATGACGGCGTCCCGGTTGATGGCCTGGAAGACGGCCTGGCGGACGGTCGCGTCGCTGAGCGCCGGGGTGCGGGCGTTGAGGGTGAGCTGGCGGAAGTCGGGCCCGCCGGCCCGGCGGACGGCCGCGCCCTTGGTGCTCTTGATGATCTGGTAGCCGGCGACGTCCGGGCCGTTGTTGAAGAGGTCGATCTCGCCCTTGGCGAAGGCGGGGGCCATGGCGTTGGGCAGCATGGCGTGGAAGACGATCCGGTCCAGCAGCGGTTTGTCGCCCCACCAGGCGGGGTCGGCGACCAGGGTGATGGTCTGGGCGGCGCGGTCCAGCCGTTCGACCTTGAACGGGCCGGCGGTGACCGGGATCGCGTCCAGGTAGGCGGAGTTGAACAGCTCCGGGGTGGCGAGCCGGCTCGCGGGCAGCAGCGGGGCGTTGGCGGCGCCGTTGAACATCGACTGCCACTCGGAGAACGGCCGGTCGAAGGTCATCACCGCCTGGAAGTCGTCCTTGCCCCGCTCGACCGAGGAGACCTGTTCGAAGCCGGTGTTGCTGGCGGGCCGGTAGGCCGGGTCCTTCCCGTTCAGCGCGCGCCAGTTGGCTTCGAGGTCGCGCCAGGTGATCGGGGTGCCGTCGGACCAGTGGGCCTTCGGGTTGAGCGTCCAGACGACGACCTGCCGGCCGTCCCGCAGCTCCGCGTGGGCGTCCTGCAGGTAGGCCGGGTTGACGGTCTGGGTGCCGGCCGCGTCGGAGCGGAAGAAGGTCGGCAGCAGCGGCTTGCTGACGCTGATCGTCGAGGACTCGCTGCCGTCGGTCTGGATCGGCGACCACTGGCGGGAGAACTGGGCGATCGCCAGGTGCAGGGTGCCGCCCTGGCGCAGCTGGGAGCGCTCGCGCGGGTTGACGTCGATCGAGGTGAGCTTGGGGGCCCCGGTGGCGGACGGCCCGTCCGCGGCGGCGCCGCCCTGGCCGGAGGCGCACGAACAGAGCGTCAGCGAGAGCGACAGGGCGGTGAGACCGGCGAGCAGGGCCGTCCGGTACTGGAGGCGGCGGCTCATCGGCGTGCTCCCCGAGGTGGCTGTGGCGGAAGGTGTGGCGTCACATCTTGCTGACCGGGAGGGGGAGTTGTCGAGGGGCGGGCCGGATGCCGGCCCGCCCCCGATCGGTGCGGTCGTTGCTCAGGCGACGGTGAACTTGAAGGTGCGGTCCTTCTCGCCGGTCTTGTCGAGCAGCGAGGTGACGGCGTCCGCGACGTCCTGCGGGGTGATCGCGGCGGTCTGGCCGTTCTTCTTGACCTTCACCTTGTCGAACACGCTGCCCAGCTGGCCGTTCAGCGCGTCGAGGTCCCACTTGGGCACGATCTTGCCGGAGGCGTCCGGGACGAGGGTGAGCGTCTTGGCGGCGACCTGCTTGCCGAAGATCCACTTCTTGGCGCCGGCCACGACGTACACGTTGCCGTTGAGCGCGGACTTGCCGAGGCTGTCCGCGGCGGCCTGCAGGGCCTGCGGGGAGACCTTGGGCTGGGCGGCCGTGACGGCGAGCGCGATCGGCTGCTCGGGCTTGCCGGCGGCGCGGTCGCGGTAGGCCTGCTCGACCACGTCGAGGGCGCTCGCCGAGTCGATGGCCTGGCCGGCCCGGCCGGGCACCACGAGCGGGTCGCCGTTGTCGGCGAACTTGACGTAGCCCTCCTGGAGGCCCTGGCCCGAGCCGGAGGCCAGGGTGTCCAGGGCTGCCTTGAGCTTGGCCCGGTCCACCTTGACGTCCGGTGCGACCGCCTTGGTGCCGCCCTTCAGCGACTTGATGACGTCGACCGGGCTGTAGCTGTGCTGGGCGAGGCCGTCCACGGTGCCCGTGGTGTCGAAGCTCAGCCCGGCGACGGTCGGGTCGAGGTTCAGCGCCTGGTCGCCGACCTTCAGCTTGAGCGGCTGCTGGCCGGTCTTGCCGACGGTCTCGTCCAGCTGGTGGATCGCCTGGTCACGGCTGTTGCCGCCGATGTCGGTGCCGAGCACCACGGTGCCCTTGGGGATGTCGGACTGGTTGAGCATCAGGCCGGTGCCGTACGCGGCGGCGCCGAGGAACAGCACGAAGCCGACGCCGTACACGCCCAGCTTGACCAGCTTCTTGCCGGCGCTGGCCTTCGGCTTGGCCTTGCCCTTGGTCTTGGCGGGCGCGGGCGCGGGCGCGGGCGCGGGCGCGGACTCGGTCCTGGCCGGCTGCGGTGCGGGCCGGGGGCCCGGGGCGGGCGTCGGCAGCGGGGTGAGCTCGGTGGCCTCCGGGTCCGGTCCGGGCTGCTGCGGGTGCCCGGGGGCGGTACCGGGGGCGCCGGGGAAGAGCCCGCCGGGGGCCGGGTGGGTGAAGGCGTCCTGGCCCGGTGCGGCGGGGCGCTGGGCGGCGAACGGGTCGGCACCGGCCGGGGCCGAGGCGAACAGGCCGGGCTGCGGGCGGGCTTCGCCGTTGTGCGCGGCGCCGTTCTGCGGCAGGCCCGGTATGGCGGCGGGCGGCAGGGTGCCCTCGCGGATCGGCTCGAAGCCGTCGACCGAGGTGTCCTCCGGATCCGTCGCGCCGGCCGCCGGGCCCTGCGGGCGGGCACCCGGGTGCGGGCCCTGCTGCGGCCGTCCGTCGGACTGCCGGCCGTTGCGCCGGCCGCCGTTCTGCTGGCCGCCGTTCTGCTGGGCGTCCTGCTGCGGGCGGTCGTCGCGCCGGCCGCGGGCTCCGGCGGTGGGCGCCATCGGGGCGAACGGGTCGGCGGTGGGCGGCGCGAAGGGGGAGGCGGCCTCGTACACGCCGGGCTCCTCCGCCGGGACCTGCGCACCGGGGCCGGCGGGGAACGGCGCACCGTTCGGGTTCGGGGCCGGGTTCGGGGCCTGGGCGGGCACCGGTCGGCCGTTCGGACCGGCCGCGCCCTGGGCGGGGCGGGCACCGTTCGGGTGGGCGCCGGGGGCCGGGGCGGCCGTCGGCCGGGGCTCGGCGGCGGCGGGCGCGACCGGGGCCTCCGGCGCGCTCGGGGCGCCGGCCGGTACGGCGGTCGGCGCCGGCTCGGCCTTCTTCTGCCGGGGCCTGAACCAGGCGCCGGTGGACTCGGCCTCGGACGTCGCCGGCGGGATCGGCGGGACCTGCCACTCCGGCGGCAGCTCCGGCGGGGTGGCCGTGCGGGCGCCGCCCTCCATCACCCCGAGGACGGGGGAGGAGGGCGCGGACCGGTGCCGCGGGCCGCCCGGCTCGGGGGAGGCCGCCGGGGCCTCCTCGCCCGGGCCGTCCTCGTTCTTGACGGTGCTGCGGACCACGACCGGCGGGATCGGACGCGACCCGGGGATGTTGATCCGGACCCGGGTCGTCAGGGTGGTCTCGGTCTTCGGGCCGTCGTCCTCGCCGCCCGACGCGGCGCCCTGGGCGGCACCGGCCCGGTCGCCGCCCGGGAGCCCCGGTGTGCCGTAGGGCGGGGTGCCCGACGGGTAGGCGTCCGGACCCGTACGCCGGGGCGTCGGGTGGGCGTTGTCAGATTCGCGGCTGCTCAATGCTGCTCTGCTCCGGGTTCGCGGGCGGGCCGTGCGGCGCGACCGCGGTTCGTGGTCGCCGGGCCTGGGCGGGCGGCGGTCGGGTACGGCGTTCTGCGGGACCACCATACTGGGAAGAACAGAGCGGCGAACGGCTTCGGACAGATCCTGATACGTCCGGTTCCTCCGGTATGAGAGTACGGCCGCGCGCTCCTGACTGCGCGTCGTGCGCGGTGCCGTACGTGCCCCGCGGGCGGGTTCAGCGCGGCGGGCCGGGCACGCCCGGGAACCAGCTGCCGCGGGTCGGCAGGGTGGCGCAGATCACGCCCAGGACCGAGCCGCCGAACAGCCAGCCGAGCGAGGTGGCGTTGGACCACAGCACGTTGTCGCCCTCCGGCCGGGGCACGATCACCAGCAGCATCGCCATGAACCAGCCGGCCGCGGGCAGTGCCGCGCCCAGCCGGGTGCCGGTGACCCGCAGTCCGCCGTAGAAGGTGGCGCCGGTCGCGGCGAGCGCCAGCAGGACCCCCACGGGCGGCCACAAGGCCTGCACAAAGGATCCGCAGACCGACACCGCGACACCCAGCAGGAAGAACAGTGCGTAGGCCGCGATCCGGGCGGCGCGCGGGGGCTGAGGCTCGGCCAGCCGCTCCTCCCGGGTGCCGAGGACGGCCGCCGGGAACGAGCGGCGCGGCGGCCGGGCGGCGGCGGGCTCGGTCATCGGACGCTCTCCTCGGCGGTGGCGGTGGCGGTGGCGGTGGCGGTGGTGGGCAGCGGGTCGGCGGCGGGCGACAGGCCCGCGAACAGGTCGTCCTCGGGCCGCTCCGGCCCGGCCTGGCCGCGTACCAGCTGGTAGTACTCGGTGGCGACCAGCGGCTGGCCGAGGTCGTTGGAGAGCGCGAAGAAGGCGCCGTCCACGGTGATCTGAGTGGCGTGCGCGGCCATCGCGGCGGCCTTGCGCCCGGCGTACGCGGAGCCGTCCAGCACGGTGGTGACCACCTCGTCGGCCACCACCCCGGGAACGTCGGCCGGCCGGGCCGTCCCGGGGAAGGGCGCCCGGGCGGCGGTCTCGGCGAGCCCGGCCTCGATCACCGAGCGGGGCATCCGGTTCCAGTACACCTTGGCGATCCGCCAGGCCGGGCCCAGCTCCGGGCGGTGCGCCGGATCGGCCGCCAGCTCGTACGCGCGCATCGCGACCCGGTGCGCCTGGATGTGGTCCGGGTGCCCGTAGCCGCCGTTCTCGTCGTAGGTGACCAGGACCTGCGGCCGGACCTCGCGGACCACCGCGACCAGGTGGCCGGCCGCCTCGTCGACGTCGGCCCGCCAGAAGCAGCCGGGCACGTCGTTGTCGGGCAGGCCCATCATCCCGGAGTCGCGGTAGCGGCCCGGGCCGCCGAGGAAGCGGAGGTCGGTGACGCCGAGCGCGCGCATCGCCGCGGTCAGCTCGCCGATCCGGTACGCGCCGAGGGTGCCGTCCCGATCGGCCGTCAGATGGGCCAGCCCGGGCGGGATCACCTCGCCGCCCTCGCCGAGGGTGCAGGTCACCAGGGTGACCTGGGCGCCCTCGGCGGCGTACCGGGCCATGGTGGCGCCGTTGCCGATCGACTCGTCGTCGGGGTGGGCGTGCACCAGGAGCAGGCGGCGGCCGGTAGTCGCGGTCATGGGAGGAAGCCTAACGACCGCCGTGTCGGGGTCAGAGCTTCAGGCCGTTGATCATCCCGGCGAGGTTGCTGGTGACCTGGCTGATCGACGGCGCGATCGAGCTGGACGCCAGGTAGAAGCCGAGCAGCGCGCAGATGATCGCGTGCGCGAGCTTCAGCCCGGAGCGGCGGATCAGCACCACCACGATGACCAGCATCAGCATGGCTGCGGAGACGGACAAAGCCATGTCGGCTCACACCCCTTCTCGGGTGCGCCACCCCCTGGGGAGGGTGACGGTGGGACCGTACGGGACTTGCGGCCGGGCGACCGGGGCCGGGACGGGCCCGACGATCACTCGCCCGACCAGTCATACCCGATGGGTAAGGGGAGCATTACATTCGGTGAGTCTCCACGCGCCGGGGTACGGAGGCAGTCGCGGGGCGCATGGGCCGGTCGGAGGGGGTATGGGCGCCTTTGGGGCGTACTCGGGAACGATGCTCCGAACGAGTGATCACCAGGCGCCCGGCAGCGGGAGTACGGCGTCGTAGGGTCTGGTGCCATGACCTCCCACACCCCTGCGGACACCTTCCCCCGGCAGTACGCGCGGACCCTGCGCTACACCGTCGGCGCGCCCCGCTCCTTCTCCGTTGCACCGGACGGCTCGCGGGTCGTCTTCCTGCGCTCCCGGTCGGGCGGCGACCGGGCCAACCTGCTCTGGACCCTCGACACGGCCACCGGCGAGGAGCGGATCGCCGCCGACCCGGCCGTGCTGCTCGGCGGCGGCGAGGAGGACCTCTCGCCCGCCGAGAAGGCCCGCCGCGAGCGCAGCCGCGAAGGCTCGGCCGGCATCGTCGGCTACGCCCTGGACGCGGCCGGCCGGCTGGCCGCCTTCGCCCTCTCCGGCCGGCTGTTCACCGCCGACCTGGCCACCGGCGCCACCACCGAACTGCCCGCCCAGGGACCGCTGCTGGACCCGCGGGTCTCCCCGGACGGCAGCCACGTCGCCTACGCCAACACCGCCGGCGAACTGCGCCTCACCCGCACCGACGGCACCGCCGACCGGGTGCTCGCCGAGCCCGACGGCCCGAACGTCACCTGGGGGCAGGCCGAGTTCATCGCCCAGGAGGAGATGAGCCGCGACCGGGGCTTCTGGTGGTCCCCCGACGGCGACCGGCTGCTGGTCGAGCGCGCCGACGACACTCCGGTGCGCCGCTGGTGGATCGCCGACCCGGCCAACCCGCAGCGCGAGCCCGCCGAGGTCGCCTACCCGGCCGCCGGCACCGCCGACGCCGAGGT
This sequence comes from Kitasatospora sp. NPDC094016, assembly GCF_040304045.1. Taxonomy (NCBI): domain Bacteria; kingdom Bacillati; phylum Actinomycetota; class Actinomycetes; order Kitasatosporales; family Streptomycetaceae; genus Kitasatospora; species Kitasatospora sp. NPDC094016. The sequence goes on along the minus strand of NZ_JBEOUK010000016.1, from coordinate 70,510 downwards.
CGGCCTCTGGGTGCTCGACCTGGACGGCGGCCGCACCGAGGTGGTCTGGGACCGTACGGCCCACCCGTACCTCGCCCGGGTGCACTGGTCCGCGGGCGGTGTGCCGCTGCTGCTCGTCCAGGCCCGCGACCAGCGCAGCCAGCTGATCCTCGGCCTCGACGTGGCCACCGGCGCCACCGAGGTGCTGTTCGAGGAGCGCGACGACGTCTGGCTGGAGCTGTTCCAGGGCGTCCCGGCCTGGACCCCGGACGGCAAGCTGGTCCGGATCTCCGACGAGGACGGCGTGCGGGCGCTGGTGATCGGCGACCAGGCCGTCACCGGGGCCGACCTGCACCTGCGCTCGGTGGTCGCCGTCACCGACGCCGAGGTGCTGTTCACCGCCTCCGGCGGCGCCGCGGAGACCGACCCCGAGCCCGGCTGGATCGCCGTCGGCCGGATCAGCCACGACGGCAAGCGGCTCGGCTGGGAGTCCGCCAACGGCCGTCCGTTCACCTCCGTCACCAGCGCCGTGCACGCGGGCGGGATCACCGTGCGCGCCACCGCCGAGCCCGACCTGCCCGGCACCCTCGTCCAGGTCGCCCGCGACCTGCCCGAAGGCGTGGTCGTCGACGACGTCGCCACCATCGCCTCCTACGCCGAGACCCCGGTCATCACCGCCCGCCCGGTGTTCCGCTTCGCCGGCGAGCGCCGCATCCCGGCCGCCGTCTTCCTGCCCACCGGCTACGACCGCGAGCGGGACGGCCTGCTGCCCGTCCTGATGGACCCGTACGGCGGCCCGCACGGCCAGCGCGTCGTCCAGGCGCACAACCCGCACCTCAACTCGCAGTGGTTCGCCGACCAGGGCTTCGCCGTGGTCGTCGCCGACGGGCGCGGCACCCCCGGGCGCAACCCGGCCTGGGAGAAGTCCATCGCCTTCGACTTCGCCGGGGCCACCCTCGACGACCAGGCCGACGCGTTGCGGGCGCTCGCCGAGGAGTTCCCGCTGGACCTCGGCCGGGTCGCCATCCGCGGCTGGTCGTACGGCGGCTACCTCTCCGCGCTCGCCGTGCTGCGCCGCCCCGACGTCTTCCACGCGGCTGTCGCCGGTGCCCCGGTGACCGACTGGGAGCTGTACGACACCCACTACACCGAGCGCTACCTCGGCCACCCGGCCGAGCGGCCCGAGGTGTACGCGGCCAACTCGCTGACCGGCTACGCCGCCGGGCTGGAGCGGCCGCTGATGATCATCCACGGCCTGGCGGACGACAACGTGGTCGCCGCGCACACCCTGCGACTGTCCTCCGCGCTGCTCGCGGCCGGCCGCCCGCACACCGTGCTGCCGCTGTCCGGCGTCACGCACATGACGCCGCAGGAGGAGGTCGCGGAGAACCTGCTGCTGCTCCAGGTCGACTTCGTGAAGCGCGCGCTGGGCCTCTGACACCCAGCCTGACCTGCGGTTGCGCGGCCGGTACCCCTGACCCGGGTACCGGCCGCAGCCATGACATCCGTCATACCGAAGGCACGACGGCGGACACTGCCGCCGCACCCCGCCCGCACGGGACTCTGAGGTGGTGCGAACGACACCGATCGCGACCGCGGGCGCGACACCATCAGGGGAGAAGAGCAGCACGATGAGCACCGAAGTGGCCGCCTTCCGCGGCGTCGGCAAGAGCTACGGACGGGTGCGCGCCGTGGACGACCTCAACCTCGTGCTGCGCCCGGGCGAGACCGTCGCCCTGCTCGGCCCGAACGGCGCCGGCAAGTCCAGCAGCCTCGACCTGCTGCTCGGCCTGCGCCAGCCCGACCAGGGCAGCGTCACGCTGTTCGGCGGCACGCCGCGGGAGGCGATCGTGGCGGGCCGGGTCGGCGCGATGCTGCAGAGCGGCGGGCTGATGGCCGACGCCAAGGTCCGCGAGCTGGTCGAGCTCGCCCGCGACGTGCACCCGCGCGGCCGGCCGGTCCAGGAGGTGCTGGCCGACGCCGGGATCACCGAACTGGCCGAGCGCCGGGCCGACAAGCTGTCCGGCGGCCAGGAGCAGCGGGTCCGCTTCGCGCTCGCGATAGCGGGCGACAGCGACCTGATCGTGCTGGACGAGCCCACCACCGGCATGGACGTCACCGTCCGGCAGGCGTTCTGGGCGAGCATGCGGGCGCAGGCCGACGCCGGGCGCACGGTGCTGTTCGCCACCCACTACCTGGAGGAGGCGGACTCGATCGCCGACCGCGTCCTCGTCCTGCACCGGGGCCGGCTGATCGCCGACGGCAGCTCCGCCGAGATCAAGGCGCGCGCCGGAGCCCGTCGGGTCGCCTTCGAACTCCACGACGTGGACGGGGAGTTCGACGAAGGCGTGCTGCGCCTGCTGCCGGGCGTGCAGTCCCTGGACGTCACCGCCCGGGTGCCGGGCGTGCGGACCGTCCGGATCCGCACCGCGGACGCCGACGCCAGCGTCGCCGGGCTCTACCGGGCGGGCCTGTACCCGCGCGGGCTGGAAGTCACCGGCCTCGGCCTGGAACAGGCCTTCCTGACCATCACCGGCGCGCAGGACCAGCACGAGGACGCGCAGGACCAGCACGAGGACGCGAAGGAGACCGTGCGATGACCACCCTGATCCGGCTGGAGATCCTGCGGACCTTCCGCAACCGGCGATACCTGGTCTTCACCATCGCCTTCCCGGCGCTGATGTACTTCTTCTTCACCCACGCCTACGGCTCCTCCCCACTGGCCGGCGGCCTGTCGGTGAAGACCTACTTCATGGTCTCGATGGCCACCTTCGGCGCGGTCGGCGCGGTGCTCACCGGCAGCGCGCAGCGGATCTCGCTGGAGCGCAAGAGCGGCTGGGTGCGCCAGCTGCGGCTCACCGCGCTGCCCGGCCGGGCGTACACCCTCGGCAAGATCGCGGCGAGCTCGGTGACCACGCTGCCGGCGATCCTGGTGGTCTTCGCGCTCGGCGCGGTCCAGGGCGTGTCGCTCGGTGCCGCGCAGTGGGCCGGTCTGGCGGCGGCGCTGTGGCTGGGCAGCTTCGTGTTCGCGGCGCTCGGGGTCGCGCTCGGGTACGCGGCGGCGCCGGACTCGGTGCAGACCATCGTGATGATCACGTACATGGTGATGGCGCTGTTCGGCGGGACGTGGTTCCCGGTGAGCGGCTCGCTGGAGAAGTTCGCCCGGTTCAACCCGGTGTACCTGTACAACCAGCTGGCCGCGTTCACCCAGCCCGGGCACTCCCTGGACACCGGCGCGGTCGCCGGGCTGGCCGCCTTCCTCGCGGTGTTCGTCGTCGCCGCGGCGGCGCTGTACCGCCGCGACACCCGCCAGGCATGATGACCGACATGACCGAGCCGCGCCAGACCCGCCGATCCGACGAGCAGCCGGAGGCGGGTCCGGCGCGCAGGTCGTTCGTGATCATCCCGGGCTCGCCGATCGAGACCAGGCGGCAGCTGCTGGTCAAGGTCAGCTGGATGCTGCTGTGGATGATCTACCTGGCCTACCCGGTGGGGAACCTGCTGCTGCACGGCGGACACACGGTGGCCGCCCGGGTGTTCGGCTGGTCCTGCCTGGCGGTCTTCATCGGCGGCTACATCCTGCTGGTGATCTTCCGCTCGACGGTCGGGATGCGGCCCCGGGCCTGTCGGCTGATCGTCGTGATGATGGTCGTGCTCGCGACCGCCTCCGCCTTCGTCCTCGGCGAGGCCTTCCTGACCCTCTTCACCTACGCCTCGGTGTGTGCCGCCGTGGTCCTGCCGGTGCGCTACGCGCTGCCCGGCGTCGCCGGCATGGCCGCGGTCACCGCCACCGTTGGCGTGCTGAGCCACGCCGGCGGCGACACCGTCCTCACCCTGACCCTCACCTCCTTCCTCGCCGGCGCCGCGATGACCGGCATGCAGCGGCTGATCGCCACCATGAAGGAACTGCGCGAGGCCCGCGCCGCCGTCGCCCACCTGGCCGCGTCCGAGGAACGGCTGCGCCTCTCCCGCGACCTGCACGACCTGCTCGGGCACTCGCTGTCGCTGATCACGCTGAAGAGCGAACTGGCCGGGCGGTTCATGGACGCCGGCAAGGGCGAGGCGGCTCGGGCGCAGGTCGCCGACATCGAGCAGGTCGCCCGGCAGTCGCTGATCGATGTCCGGGAGGCGGTGACCGGATTCCGCCGCCCCACCCTGCCGGTCGAACTCGCCGCCGCCCGCACCGCGCTGGCCGCCGCACAGGTCCGGCTGGAGGCCGCGCCGGAACTGGCCGACACCTGGCCGGGGCTCGCGGACGAGGAGGCGGGCGCGCTGGCCTGGGCGCTGCGCGAGGCCGTCACCAACATCGTCCGGCACGGCGAGGGCGCCACCGTCTGCACCGTCACGGCCGACGAGAGCTGGGAGGGCGGCGGCGAGCGCTACGCCGTCCTGGAGATCGCCGACAACGGGCACGGACCGGGCAAGGCCCAGCCGGGCAACGGGCTTTCGGGCCTGGAGGAGCGGCTGGCCCTGGTCGGCGGGCGGCTGGAGGCCGGGCCGGGCGGGCGGGGCCGGGGCTTCCGGCTCCGGGCCCTCGTCCCGCTGCGGACGGTCACCGCGTCGGCCGGCGCGGAACCCGGTCGGTCGGGTTGACCGTCCTTCCCGGCATGGCTACCGCACTCGTCCTCGGCTTCGACCCGCACACCGTCCCCGGCATGGACGGCGACGGCCTGCGGGCCGCCATCGCCTTCGACACCAGTGGCTCCACCAGCGTCGAGGCCGCCCAGCGCTGGCTCTGACCCGCGCCGGTTTCCTACGCCGACGGCCGGCCGCCGGTGAGGGCGCGGCCGAACCGGAGCGCGGGGCGGTCGTCGAGGGCGAGTTCGGCGACGACCGCGAAGCCGTTGCGGGTGAGGACGGTCTGCGAGGCGAGGTTGTCGAGGGTGGTGACGGCGGTCAGCGACGTGAGGGCGTAGTCCGCGGCGGCCAGCCGGCAGAGGTGGGCGACGGCGGTGGTGGCGACGCCCCGGCCGGTCGCGTGCTCGCCGACGCGGTAGCCGAGTTCGGCGGTGCCGTCGGCGATGTCGACGAGGTTGACGCGGCCGAGGATGGCGCCGGACGCGTCGAGGACGAGGTGGAACCGGCAGGCGCCGGCGTCCTGTTCGGCGAGCAGGGCGGCGTGGCGGGCCGGGAACTCGGCGAAGTAGGCGTCGCCGCGGTCCGAAATGGTCCGCGCGAACCAGGCGCGGTTGGCGAGCTCGAAGGCCAGCAGGGCGTCGGCGTGGTCCGGGCGGAGGCGTTCCAGGTTCAGCATGCCGCCAGTCTGGCCCGCAGGACTTCGACGAGTCAGGCGAATTCCTTCCGCGGCCTCGCCCGCGGCCTAAGGTCGTGGCCATGAGTGACATTCAGAGCGGGGCCCCGATCCGCGTCCTCCTCGCCGAGGACCAGGGGATGGTCCGGGAGGCGCTGGCGGCGCTGCTCGGGCTGGAGGGGGACATCGACGTCGTCGCGCAGGTGGGGCGCGGGGACGAGGTGGTGGCGGCGGTGCTGGCGCACGAGGTGCAGGTGGCCGTGCTGGACATCGAGATGCCGGGGATGACGGGCATCGAGGCGGCCGCCGAGCTGCGCCGGAACGCGCCGGGGACGAGGGTGGTGATCGCGACGACCTTCGGCCGGCCGGGGTACCTGCGGCGGGCGATGGAGTCGGGGGCGGACGCGTTCCTGGTGAAGGACGCGCCGGCCTCGGAGCTGGCGGAGGCGATCCGCCGGGTGCTGCGCGGGGAACGGGTGATCGATCCGGTGCTGGCGGCGGCCGCGCTGGCGGAGGGGGCGAACCCGCTGACGGCGCGCGAGCGGGACGTGCTGGGCGCGGCGGCGGGCGGGGCGGTGAACGCGGACATCGCGCGGCGGCTGCACCTGTCGGAGGGGACGGTCCGCAACTACCTGTCGATGGCGATCCAGAAGACCGAGGCCCGCAACCGCACCGAGGCGGTGCGGATCGCCCGGGAGAAGGGCTGGCTCTGAGCGCGTTCCCGGCCGGCTCCGGGCGCGCCCCGACCAGCTCCGGGCGCGTTCCCGGACGGTCGTCAGTTGAGCCGGTGCCGGGCGGCCCGGGCCTCCTGGCGGACCTTGGCGGCGGTGTCGGGGTCGAAGGTGTCGAGGATCTGCGCGAAGGCGTCCATCTCGGCCGAGCCGCCGAGGAAGTCGCCGGTGCGGACGAGGAGTTCGGCGCGTTCGAGGCGGAGCTGGGCGGGGTGGCGGGGCAGCAGGAGGGCGAGTTCGGTGGCCCAGAGCTGGGTGCGGGCGTGTTCGGGGCGGTCGGCGGCCCAGGCGCGGATGTTGCCGAGCACGCGCAGCACGAGGTCGAGCGGCTGGGCGGGGGTGAGCAGGTCGGGGCTGAACTCCTGCCCGGCGCCGCGGACCAGGCGTTCGGCGTCGTCCGGGTCGAGCAGCCGCCCGCCGTGGAAGGGGTCGGCGAGCACGTACTCGTCGCCGCCGCCCGGCCCGCCGACGGCGACGATGACGTGGCCGGGCAGCGCGATGCCGTGGACGGCGAGCCCGGCCCGCCGCCCGACCGCCATCCACACCAGGGACAGCATGATCGGCAGTCCGCGCCGCCGCCGCAGCACGTCGGGCAGCAGCGAGGATTCGAGCCGCCGGTAGTCGGACTGCCGTCCGTGGAAGCGTTCCCGCCCGCCGAGGACGGCGGCGAGCAGGGCGGCGGTCTCCTCCGGGCCGGCGGGGGCGCGTTCGGCGACGGCGAGCCGGACGGCGCTCGCGTGCCGGTCGAGGGCGGCCTCGCAGGCGGCGAGCAGGGCGTCCACGCTGGGCGGTTCCCCGGGGTCGTCCGGGTCGAGGACCGGGCCGTGTTCGGCGGCGGCGAGCAGGCAGAGCAGCACCGGGTCGGGATGCTCGGCGCGGGCGGCGGTCCGGAAGCGGTCTCTGCTCTGCTCGGTCACGGTGACGGCGACGGCTTTCGTACGGCGGGCGGGCAAACGGCGGGCGAGGAGCGGCGGGCGGGGCGGCGGCGGTGCGGGCGGGCGGTGCGGGCGGGACGGCGGCGGTGCGGGCGGGCGGTGCTACCCCTGGGGGAGAAGGGCGTAGTGGTAAGTGTGACTGGTCGTGAAGCCGAGTCCGTCATAGAGCGCGATCGCCCCGGTGTTGTCCGCCTCGACCTGGAGGTATCCGCCGGTCGCGCCCTCCTCGGCGGCCCGGGCGGCGAGCACCGCCATGACGGCCGTGGCCAGCCCGGCCCGCCGGGCGTACGGCGCGACCTCGATCGCGCCGAAGCAGGCCCAGGGCCCGTCGATGACGCAGCGTCCGATCGCCAGCGGCGGCTGTCCGGGGGCGCCCGGCACGGTCGCGAACCAGACCGACGGCCCGCCGTGCAGCACCTGTCGGGCGGCCTGCTCCAGCGCCTCGTCCTCGCCGACCCGGCGGTAGAGCGAGAGCCAGGCCGGGTCGGCGGTCCGGGCGAGCCGGACCCGCTCGGGCCCGGAGCCGGCCCGGGCGAGCCCGGCCAGCGGGGCGGTGCGCACCAGGGTGGGCGCGTAAGGGGCGCCCAGCCGGTCGAGCTCGGTCCGCAGCTCGTCCGGTGAGCCCGGGGTGATCACCTCGACGTACGCGGGAAGGCCGCGCGCCGCGTACCAGCGGCGGACGGCGGCGAGCGCGTCGGGCAGCGGCAGTCCGGGGTCGCCGAGCGCCTGGACGGAGTTGGCGCGCCGGGTGAACCCGGCCGAGGCGCGCAGCGTCCACGCGCCGAGCGGCTCCTGTTCGACGGCGGGCCAGCCGCGGGCCGCGATCCGCTGGAGCTCGACGGGCGTGGCGGTGGGCAGCGGTGCGCGCCGGGCCGGGAAGAGCGGCACGACCTTGCCCGCGACCAGCAGCTTCTCGGGGAAGGAGACGGGGTCGCCGGTCCGCGGGGCGACCGTCAGTCCATGATCGTCCCACGATGTGAGCACGCCGATCGAATCCCGGAACACCGGCCGGTCGTCCACGAACCCCGAGAGGCGCCGGACGGACACGCGTCGTCCCACGTCAGAGCGATCTATCCGGACCTCCGGACGGTCCTGGGCCGGGCCGCCTGCCGTCATCTGGGCACCTCCTGTGCATTTGCGGTCTCCGACCCGCGATACTAGGGGCGGGCATCGACGACGCCGCGCTCACCGCGCACGCGAGCAGAACAGAACGGGCCGCCACGGCCCTTCCGAGGAGGAACGACAGCGTGACCTACGTCATCGCGCAGCCTTGTGTCGACGTGAAGGACAAGGCGTGCATCGAAGAGTGCCCGGTTGACTGCATCTACGAGGGCGAGCGATCGCTCTACATCCACCCGGATGAGTGTGTCGACTGCGGCGCTTGCGAGCCGGTCTGCCCGGTCGAGGCGATCTTCTACGAGGACGACACCCCGGAGGAGTGGAAGGACTACTACAAGGCGAACGTCGAGTTCTTCGACGACCTGGGTTCGCCCGGTGGCGCCTCGAAGCTGGGCCTGATCGAGCGCGACCACCCCTTCATCGCCGCTCTGCCGCCGCAGAACGCCGACCACTGACGATCGGTGGCATCTGAGCTGTGAACACCAACAGCACGCGCGCGCCGTTCCCGGGTCACCCGGGGGCGGCGCGCCGCCCATCTGGCCGAGGAAGGCTGTCCGACCTCCTGCCGGTCTTCCCCTGGGACAAGCTGGAGCCGTACAAGGCGACCGCGCTGGCCCACCCGGGCGGTCTCTGCGACTTCTCGGTGGGCACCCCGGTGGACCCGGTCCCCGAGGTGATCCAGAAGGCGCTGGCCGCCGCCACCGACACGCCGGGCTACCCGACGGTGTGGGGCCCGGTGGAGCTGCGCGAGGCGATCGCCGGCTGGCTGCACCGCCGCTGCGGCGCCGAGATCGGCCCGCAGGCCGTGCTGCCGACCGTCGGCTCCAAGGAGCTGGTGGCCTGGCTGCCGACCCAGCTCGGCCTCGGCCCGGGCGACCAGGTCGCCTACCCGCGGCTGGCCTACCCGACGTACGAGGTGGGCGCGCGGTTGTGCGGCGCGGAGCCGGTCGAGTACGACTCGGTGGACGAGCTGGACGGTTCGCGGGTCCGCCTGCTCTGGGTGAACTCGCCGTCCAACCCGACCGGCCGGGTGCTCGGCGGGGACGAGCTGCGCCGGGCGGTCGCCTGGGCCCGGGAGCACGGGGCGCTGCTGGTCAGCGACGAGTGCTACCTGGAGCTGGGCTGGTCCGCCGAGCCGGTCTCGGTCCTGCACCCGGACGTCTGCGGCGCGGACCACGAGGGCCTGCTGGCCGTCCACTCGCTCTCCAAGCGCTCCAACCTGGCCGGCTACCGCGCCTCCTTCGTGGCGGGCGACCCGGTGGTGGTCAGGGAACTGCTGGAGGTGCGCAAGCACGGCGGCATGATCGTGCCGGCGCCGGTCCAGGCGGCGACGATTGCGGCGCTGTCGGACGACGCGCACGTGGCGGAGCAGCGGGAGCGGTACGCGGCCCGGCGCTCGGCGCTGCGGGCGGCGCTGGAGGCGTACGGCTTCCGGGTCGAGCACTCGGAGGCGAGCCTCTACCTGTGGGTGACGCAGGACCGCCCGTGCTGGGAGACCGTGGCCGAACTGGCCGCACTGGGCATCCTGGTGGCGCCCGGTGACTTCTACGGGCCGGCCGGCGAGCGCTTCGTCCGGGTCGCGTTCACCGCGACCGACGAGCGGGTGGCCGCGGCCGTGGAGCGGCTGAACGCGGCCCGCTGACCGACGCCGAAGGGGCCGGTGTTCCGAGAGCGGAACACCGGCCCCTTCGCCGTACCCGGGGCGGGTTACAGCGGCAGGCCGCTGATGCTGCCGCCGTTCACGCCGCCCAGCAGGCCGCCGATCGGGCCGAGCGCGCCGGTGAGGCCGGACAGCGGGTTGTTCGGGCCGAGGTCGGCGCCGCCCAGGCGGTTGGCCGAGCCGTGCTCGGCCAGGCCCAGGACGTCGGTGCCGGGCAGGGCGGGCAGCGCGCGCGCGACGGAGCCGAGCGGCAGCGCGTCGGTGACGGCGTTGGTGCCGGGGACGGCGCCGGCGAGCTTGTCGGCGCCGGGCAGGCCCTTGGCGATGGCACCGCTCTGGGCGAGCCCGCCGACCGGGCTGGCCGCGGCGCTGCGGGTGCCGGCGCCCTTGCCGGTGACGGCCTCGCCGAGCTTGCCGGCCAGTGCGGAGGCGACCTTCGGGGTGACGGCGGAGAGCTGGCCGGTGGTGGCGGCGGTCTGGTCGACCGGGGCGGTCAGCGAGCTGGCCTTCTCGTTCGCCTCGGGGAGCTGGTGGGCGACGATGTTGCCGGCGGCGTCGGCGGAGGCCGGTACGCCCGCGGCGACGGTGGCGGCGCCGGTGCTGCCGGCGGCCTGGCCCAGCTGGTGGGTGGTGTGCTGGAGGGTGGAACCGGTGTCGGTGTTGGTCAGCTGGCCCAGCGGCGCGGCCAGGTCGCTCCTGGGCAGCAGGGCGTCGCCGCCCAGGGCGGACGCGGAGCCGGCCGCGACCAGCGGGGTCGCGCCGGCCGCCACGAGCAGCGCGGCGCTGGCGATCCGTCGCGTGAGGGGGTGAGACATGGGGCTCCTCGGAGGGTCTGGGTCCGTCACGTCCGCCGGGCGGACTGACGGTGTTACCGCTTGAGAAGCCAGATGGTTTCGGCCCGGACCAGGAAAGTGTCTGACCGACCATCGGATCGTAGGACCGCCGTGACGGCGCCTGGCGGGGTCCGTACGGCCCCGTGGGCCCCGCGCAGGGCAAGGGGAGTGACGGTTCTCCGGCGGGGCCGCCACGGCGGGCTCCCGGTCCACCGGAGTTGACCGGATTCACCCGCCCGGCGGCCACCCGAACGTCAGTGCGTCAGCCCTTGTCGGACGTGGCGAGGGTGACCTGAACGAGTTTGGTCGACGTCCCGGAGGTCTGCGGCTGCCAGCCGTCCTCCGACTTGGTCTTGCGCCAGATCTTCCCGTCGTAGGCGACCGTCGCGATGCCCAGCTGCTGGGCCTGGGCGACCGCCCAGTGGGCGACCTCCCAGCCGCTCGCCCGCTCGGCGGTGATCCCGCCGTCGGTTCCGTCGGCCGAGGAGGTCAGAGCGGCGGCGGACGGGTCCGGGGTGAGCGAGACCGCGTTCTCGGCGCCCTTGATGGTCGAGGTGTACCCGGTGGCCGGGGTCACGGTGCGGCCGAACTCGCGGCGCACCCGGTCGGACAGCACCTGGGCCCGGTCCGCGGCGGTGGGCTGGACGGCGGCCCGGGAGACGGTGGAGCCCGCCGTGGGGGAGGGCGAGTCGACCGGATCCGGCTTGGCGTAGTCGTGCACCACGCAGGAGAACGAACCGGGCTCCCGGCCGGCCAGCGCCGAGGTGAGCAGCGTCGCCTTGGTCTCGTGCTTGGCGTACGCCTGCGGGTAGCCGCTCTTCTGCACGGCCTGGGCCGCGTCGGTCAGCGGCAGCCGGGTGTAGCCGGGCACCTTGACCAGGCCGTCCAGGAACTTGTTGGTCGCGTAGACCGGGTCCCCGATCTGCTGCGCCGTGCCCCAGCCCATCGAGGGCCGCTGCTGGAACAGGCCGATCGAGTCCCGGTCGCCGCCCGCGAGGTTGCGCAGCTTGGACTCCTGCATCGCGGTGGCCAGCGAGATCGTCGTCGCCCGGTCCGGCAGTCCGCGCGAGCGCGCCACCGCGGCGATCGTCGCGGCGTTGGCCGCCTGCGGGAGCTCCAGCGTGCCGTTGCCGGCCGCGGTCTTCACCGAGCAGCCCTCGGGCTCGCCCTGCTTGAAGCCGAACCACCAGATGCCGACCACGGCCAGTCCCGCGACCAGCGCGAGGCCGAGCAGGCCGACGATCACGAGCAACAGCGCGCGCAGTGGACCGCGGCGGGGGGGCGCCAACTCCTCGCCCAGCTCCTCGCCGCTCTTTCTCCTGGCCACCGTCGCCCCTCTCGCGCCTTGCTTCTTGATCCGACACCGTACCCACTCGGACGGGTGTGCGGCGCCACCCGGTTGCGGTTGCCGGTCCGCTCGCTCCGTGGCGGGCCGCCGTGCGCCGCGTCACGGAAGCACCACACGGGGTGCCCGCCACGCGGACTAGGCTGGCGCCATGAGCAGCCCGAACCCGACGCCCCTGGACCTCACCCTCGACGGCGGCGCGCTGACCGCCCGGCTCGTCGACTTCCCGTCGGTGAGCGGCGACGAGCAGGCGCTCGCCGACGCCGTGGAGACCGCGCTGCGCGGCTACCCGCACCTGACCGTGGACCGGTACGGCAACAACGTGGTCGCCCGCACCACCCTCGGCCGCCCCGAGCGCGTCCTGCTTGCCGGCCACCTGGACACCGTGCCGATCGCCGACAACGTGCCCTCCCACGTCGAGGGGGACCTGCTCTACGGCTGCGGCACCTCGGACATGAAGTCCGGCGTCGCCGTCCAGCTGCGGCTCGCCGCCACCCTGCCCGAGCCCAACCGCGACCTCACCTTCGTGTTCTACGACTGCGAGGAGGTGGAGGCCCACCGCAACGGCCTCGGCCACCTCGCCAGGGAGCGCCCGGACTGGCTGGCCGCCGACTTCGCGGTGCTGATGGAGCCGAGCGGCGCGGTCGTCGAGGGCGGCTGCCAGGGCACCCTGCGGGCGCAGATCCGGCTCACCGGCGTGCGCGCGCACTCGGCCCGCAGCTGGCTCGGCGACAACGCCATCCACCACGCCGCCGAGGTGCTCACCCGGCTCGCGCACTACCGGCCGCGCCGGGTGGAGATCGACGGCCTGGAGTACCGGGAGGGCCTGAACGCCGTCCGGATCGACGGCGGCGTGGCCGGCAACGTCATCCCGGACGAGTGCGTCGTGACGGTCAACTTCCGCTACGCGCCGGACCGCAGCGAGGCGGAGGCGGAGAAGCACGTGCGCGAGGTCTTCGACGGCTTCGAGCTGACCGTCACCGACTTCGCCCCGGGCGCGCTGCCCGGGCTCGCCCAGCCGGCCGCCCAGGCCTTCCTGGAGGCCACCGGCGGCCAGGCCCGGGCCAAGTTCGGCTGGACCGACGTCGCCCGGTTCAGCGCGCTGGGCGTCCCGGCGGTCAACTACGGCCCCGGTGACCCGAACCTCGCGCACAAGCGGGAGGAGCACTGCTCGCTGAGCGCCATCGCGGAGACCGAGGAGCGGCTGCGGGCCTGGCTGACCAGCTGAGGTGCCGTTCCGATGATCGGCCGGTCCGACCGGCCGATCATCGGCTGAGCGCCATCTTCCGGTCGCCCAACCGACCTTCCCCTGTTGCCTGAAAACCGGGATCACCGGACGTAGGGTTTCGTCATGACAGGCACAGGAGACGAGAAGCACTACGGACACGGCCCCGAGCAGGTCGGCGCGCCGCGGAAGAAGAAGGCCTGGCCCGAGAAGCAGAAGGGCCCGGTGCTGGTGCGCCGGGACCAGGTCGGCACGAGCACCACGGACCAGCGGCTGCTGGACACCACGGGCCCGACCGACTGGCTGCACACCGATCCGTGGCGGGTGCTGCGGATCACCTCCGAGTTCGTCGAGGGCTTCGGCGCCCTCGCCGAACTCCCGCCCGCGATCAGCGTCTTCGGCTCCGCCCGGACCCCGGCCGACTCGCCCGAGTACGAGGCCGGCGTGGCCATCGGCCGGGCCCTCGCCGAGGCCGGCTACGCGGTGATCACCGGCGGCGGCCCGGGCGCCATGGAGGCGGCCAACCGCGGCGCCTCCGAGGCCGGCGGCCTCAGCGTCGGCCTCGGCATCGAGCTGCCCTTCGAGCAGGGCCTCAACGAGTTCGTCGACCTCGGGCTGAACTTCCGTTACTTCTTCGTCCGCAAGACGATGTTCGTGAAGTACTCCCAGGGCTTCGTGGTCCTGCCCGGCGGGCTCGGCACGCTGGACGAGCTGTTCGAGGCGCTCACCCTGGTGCAGACGAAGAAGGTCACCCGCTTCCCGGTGATCCTCTTCGGCAGCGCGTACTGGGGCGGCCTCTACGAGTGGCTGAAGAACACCCTGGTCGCGCAGGGCAAGGCGGCCCCGCACGACCTGGAGCTGTTCCACATCACCGACGAGATCGACGAGGTCATGAAGATCCTCGCCGACACCCGCCGGCCGACCAACCAGATCTAGGCCGTCTACGCCAGCCCCCGGCGGGCGACCGCCGGGGGGCGGGTGCCCCGGATCGAGGCGACCATGTCCAGCACCTGGCGGGTCTCCGCGACCTGGTGGACCCGGTAGACCTGCGCGCCCAGCCAGGCCGAGACCGCGGTGGTGGCCAGGGTGCCGAGCAGCCGCTCGTTCACCGGCCGGTCCAGCGTCTCGCCGACGAAGTCCTTGTTGGACAGCGAGACCAGCACCGGGAAGCCGGTCGCGGTCATCTCCGGCAGCCGCCGGGTGGCCTCCAGCGAGTGCCGGGTGTTCTTGCCGAAGTCGTGCCCCGGGTCGATGATCACCGCGTCCCGCCGCACACCCAGCCCCACCGCCCGCTCGGCCAGCCCGACGGTCACCCGCAGGATGTCCGCCATCACGTCCTGGTAGCCGACCCGGTGCGGCCGGGTGCGCGGCTCGGCGCCGCCCGCGTGCGTGCAGACCAGCCCGACGTCGTGGCGCGCGGCCACCTCGGCGAGCTTCGGGTCCACCCCGCCCCAGGCGTCGTTCAGCAGGTCGGCACCCACCTCGCAGACCGCCTCGCCGACCTCGTGCCGCCAGGTGTCGACGCTGATCACGGCCTCCGGGTGGCGCTTGCGCAGCTCGGCCACGAAGGGCACGGTGCGCCGCAGCTCCTCCTCCACCGTGACCTCGTCACCGGGCCCGGCCTTCACCCCGCCGATGTCCAGGATCGCCGCTCCCTCGGCCATCGCGCGGTCGGCGGCGGCGAACGCGGCCTCGTCCGCGAAGGTCGATCCCTTGTCGAAGAACGAGTCCGGCGTCCGGTTGACGATCGCCATGATCACCAGCTCGTCGTCACCGAATTCCCGCGGTCCCAGGCGCAGTGCCACCGATGTCTCCTCCACAGCTGCTGCGGGTGCGATGATGGCCCCCGGCCTCACAGGGACCATGCTGTCATGATCAGTTTGGTCGGGGGCACTTCGCAGCAGGCCGGCCGGGAGTTCGGGAGGACAGCTCGTGTTCTGGGTGATCGTGGTCGCCATGGCCGTGGTGGTCGGCGGCGCCGCGCTGGTGGCGCTCGGCGGGGGCGGCTCGATGCCGGAGGCGGTGCAGGACCGCCTCGCGGCCCGGCTGCCGCAGGACCGTCCGCTGAGCAAGGCGGACGTGGACGACCTGCGGCTGCCGATGGCCGTCCGCGGCTACCGGATGGACGAGGTCGACGACGTCCTCGACCGCCTCGGCGCCGAACTCGCCTACCGCGACTCGCGGATCGCCGAACTGGAGGCCGCCGGCCACCTGCGCGGCGCGGTCGAGGCGACCGACGGCCCGGACGCCGGCGCCGAACCGCTGCCCGGCCTGGAGGAGTTCGCGAAGGTGGTCGAACCGGCCGTCGCGCTCACCAAGGAGCGGCCCGAGCCGGAGCGTCCCGAGGACGCGAAGCCGGTGAACGACCGGTGACCGCCCTCGCCGAGGGCGCGGTGCTCGGCGCGGACGGCCTGCTCCGCTGCGCCTGGGGCGAGTCGACCGACGACTACCGGGCCTACCACGACACCGAGTGGGGCCGTCCGGTGCACGGCGACGACGCCCTGTTCGAGCGGGTCTGCCTGGAGGCGTTCCAGTCCGGGCTGTCCTGGCTGACCATCCTGCGCCGCCGGGAGGGCTTCCGGTCCGCGTTCGCCGGTTTCGGGATCGCCGAGGTCGCCGAGTTCGGCGAGGCGGACGTGGAGCGGCTGCTCGCCGACACCGGCATCATTCGCAACCGGGCCAAGATCGAGGCCGCCATCGCCAACGCCCGGGTCGCCCGCGACCTGGACGGCGGGCTGGGCGCGCTGATCTGGCAGTTCGCCGGAGCCCCGGACCGGCCGGCCCCCCGCACGATGGGGGAGGTGCCGGCCGTCACGCCCGAGTCGACCGCGCTCGCGAAGGCCCTGAAGAAGGAGGGCTTCCGCTTCGTCGGCCCGACCACCGCCTACGCCCTGATGCAGGCCTGCGGCCTGGTCGACGACCACCTGGCGGACTGCCACGTCCGCACCGCGCGCCCGGTCTGACCGGTCGGGCGGGGCCTGGGGCCTAGCGGCCCAGGTACCGCGGCTTCTCCTTGGCGATGAAGGCGCGGACCGCGATCCGGTGGTCCTCGCTCTCCCCGGCCAGGGTCTGCAGCTCGTCCTCCTTGTCGAGCAGTTCGTCCAGCGAGTGCGAGGCGCCGTACGCCAGCGACTCCTTGATGGCGCCGTAGGCCACCGTGGGGCCCGCGGCCAGCTCCTGGGCGAAGGCCCGCGCGGTGGCGGCGAGCTCCCCGGCCGGCACCACCCTGGTGGCCAGGCCCAGCTCCAGCGCCTCGGCGGCCTTGACCGTCCGGGGCAGCATCAGCAGCTCGGTGGCCCTGGCGTGCCCGACCAGCCGGGGGAGCGTCCAGGAGGCGCCCGAGTCGGCGGTCAGGGCGATCCCGGCGAAGGCGGTGTTGAAGCCGGCCCGGTCGGAGAGGACCCGGAAGTCGCAGGCGAAGGCCAGCGAGGCGCCCGCGCCGGCCGCCACCCCGCCGACCGCGGCGACGGTCGGCTTGCGCATCCCGGCCAGCGCCCGCACCAGCGGGTTGTAGTGCTCGGCGACGGTGCGCAGCGCGCCCTCGCCGGTCTCGTCGGCCCGCTTCAGCGTCGTCAGGTGCTCGTTCAGGTCCTGCCCGACGCAGAACGCGCGCTCGCCGGCCCCGGTCAGCAGCACCGCCCGCACCGCCGGGTCCGCGGCCGCGGCGGCCACGGCGTCCCGCAGCGCGACCTTGGTCGCGACGTCCAGGGCGTTCATCGCCTCCGGGCGGTTGATGGTGATGACGGCCAGGCCGCCGTCCAGCTCGTACAGCACGGAATCGGACATGGGCGAGGGCTCCCTGTGGTCGGCTCGGTGTCGGTCGTGTGCCAGGATGCCGGAGCGGACGGCCGGGTGGGGAGTGTGAGGTATCGCACCTTTCGACGGCCCGCGTACCGCCGCCACGCCGGGGCTTATGACGGCAATTGCGGCGCTTGGGGGCGGTCCGGCCGATGTTGCACCGAGAGTGATGTTGGTCATCAGCCCGTGGCATGCGGGATAATGGCTTCCGATCAATGCGTTCGATACCGGCGGTGGACGGACTGCCGGTGCGTAGCTGAGCGGTTGCAGGAAGGGGAACGAGCATGGCGGCCATGAAGCCGCGGACGGGTGACGGCCCGCTCGAAGTCACCAAAGAGGGACGGGGCATCATCATGCGCGTTCCGCTCGAAGGCGGCGGACGCCTTGTGGTGGAGCTCACACCTGACGAGGCCGACGCCCTCGGCGAGGCCCTGAAGAAGGCCTGCGGCTGACCGCAGCGGGTGCTCGTCATCTCCTGGAGATGTGCTGCCGGGCCCGGGTACGACGTCATGTCGGCCCGGGCCCCGCGACGTTCCGGGGCCGTGCGCGCCCGGCGGCCGCGGCCCGGGCCTGCGGGGCCGCCCGCCTGACGGTCCGGCTGCCCGAGGGCCCTGCCGTCGACGGTCCTGCCGCTCGATGGTCCTGCCGCTTGCCGGCCCTACCGTTTGATGGCGCAGAGCAGCCCGTCCGAGACCGGCAGCAGCGCCGGCAGCAGCGCCTCGCTCTCCCGGACGTCCCGGACCAGGTCGCGCACCGCGCCCGTCTGGGGGTCCTGCAGCTCCGGCTCGGCCAGCCGGCCCTCCTGGAACACCCCCTCGAAGCAGACCATCCCGCCCGGCCGCAGCAGCCGCATCGCCTCCAGCAGGTACTCCCGGGACTCGGCCGGGTCGCCGTCGCAGAACACCAGGTCGTACTGGCCGTCGGCGAGCCGGGGCAGCACCTCCAGCGCCCGGCCCGGTATGAACCGCGAGCGGTTGGCCGCGAATCCGGCCGCGTGGTACGCCTCGCGGGCCAGCTGCTGGCGCACCGGTTCGGAGTCCACCGTGGTGAGCACGCCGTCCGGCCGCATGCCGCGCAGCAGGTAGACCCCGGAGACGCCCGTCCCGGTGCCGATCTCGGCCACCGCCTTGGCGTCCAGTGCCGCGGCCAGCAGCCGCAGGCAAGCCCCGCCGCTGGGCCCGATCGCCCGTATCCCGGTGCGCGCGGACTGCGCCCGGGCGTAGGTCAGCACCGCGTCCTCGCCGACGTAGGTGTCGGCGAGGGCCACACGCGCGGGCCCGAACTCGCTGATGGCTGCCTCTTTCGGAGCCCCGGGTTACGGCCCGGTGCCGGGGGAAGTCGATATTTCCTGGCACAGATTACTGGCCGACCGGGAACCGCGTACGGCGGCGGGCCGTTGTCACGAAGGACCGGGTACGGGAGACCTCCCGGGCACTTTTATCCGGGCTTGACGGGTGAGGTGGATATGGTGGTGGCCCTGCTGGGCAGAAGAGCCGACCGAGGAGGTGTGGCCGAGGGCGACGTCCCCGTGCGGCGGCACTCCCGCGGCACCGCGTCGGCCCGTACGCCGAAGCCCGTGATGAACCAGCCTGCGCACTCCGACCTGGACCAGCCCGCCGCCGCAACGCCGGCCGCCGGTACCACCGAGGCCCCCGCCCTCGCGACCTTCACCGAGGGCCCCGACGCGCAGACCTGGACTCCGCCCTCCTGGGAGGAGATCGTCGAGGCGCACAGCGCCCGGGTCTACCGCCTCGCGTACCGCCTGACGGGCAACCAGCACGACGCCGAGGACCTCACCCAGGAGGTCTTCGTCCGGGTGTTCCGTTCGCTGTCCACCTACACCCCCGGCACGTTCGAGGGCTGGCTGCACCGGATCACCACCAACCTGTTCCTGGACATGGTCCGCCGCCGCCAGCGCATCCGCTTCGACGCGCTCGGCGAGGACGCGGCCGAGCGGCTCGCCTCCCGCGAGCCCAGCCCGGCCCAGCACTTCAGCGACACGCACTTCGACGCCGACGTGCAGCACGCCCTGGACACCCTCGCCCCGGAGTTCCGCGCCGCCGTGGTGCTCTGCGACATCGAGGGACTGTCCTACGAGGAGATCGCCGCCACGCTGGGCGTCAAGCTCGGCACCGTCCGCAGCCGCATCCACCGCGGCCGCTCGCACCTGCGCGCCGCGCTCAAGCACCGTGCCCCCGGCTCGGCCCCCGGGCGCGAGCGCCGCGGCGGCTCGGAGGAGCCGGTGCCGGTCGGCGCCGCCGTCGAGGGCGCGCTCGCGCCGGGTGCGCGCGGACGGAGGCGATCGTGAGCGGAACCGGCCGGTCCGGGCCGGGCCAGTCGGACCCGTCCGGCCGGTCCGCGGCCAGGCGGGGCTGGGCCCTGCCCGGCCGCCGCGGCGGCGACGAACCGGGCGAGCCCGTCCTGCCCGCGCTGCCGCTGCCGGGCGAGACGGCGCTGCGCGCGGTGCCGGTGCGCCCCGCCGAGCCGGCCGCCGAGGAGCACCACCTCGGTGAGCGCCTCTCCGCGTTCCTGGACGGCGAGCTCGGCCACGACTCGCGCGATCGCGTCCAGGCCCACCTGGCGACCTGCCCGCAGTGCCTCGCCGAGGTCGACGCGGGCCGGGCCGTCAAGCACCTGCTGACCCGCACCGGCACCCCCGGCCCGTCCTCCGGCCTGATGGCCCGGCTGATGGCCGTCGGAGGCCTTCCCGAGGACGATCCGGCGGACGCCGACTGGCCCGTCCGCCGCGGCAGCCGCGGTGACGACGACGACCTGCCCGGCGGCGGGGTCGCGGCCGGCGGCACGCTCGGCGGCAGCCGGCTCACCGGCGGCTCCTTCGGCCGCGGCGCCGGCGCCTCCTTCGGCGCGGGCGCGCTCGGCGCCGACACCCCGGTGCCCGGGGTCGACCCGCGGGCGTTCGGGCGCGGCGGCGCGGTGCTGCGGCCCCTGATGGGTCGGCGCAACGACCGCCCCGAGGCCGCGGCCCGCCCCGAGAGCACCGTCCGGCCCCGCCCGGCCGCCGCCGTACGCTCCGCCGCGCCGCGCGGGCGCCGCTTCGTGTTCGCCGCCGCGGGCGCCTTCTCGGTCGCCGCGGTCACGCTCGGCGGGGTCGGCGGCCTCAGCGCGCAGAGCGAGGACCAGCACGGCAACCCGGTCAGCACGGTCGGCAACAGCGGCGGCACGGGCCGCAACGGGGGCCTGGTCCCGATGACCGCGCAGATCCCGGTGGACTTCCCGGCCCACCCCGTCGCCGCGACCCGCGACGCGACGCCGCCGCCGGCCGCGGAGCGCAACTCGGACGGCCTGCCCGCACTGCGCCAGCAGACCCGCTAGGCCCTGTCCCGTTCCCAGAGCGCCGCTCGCGCCCCGGTCGCGACGACCTCGGCCATCGGCAGGTCTTTACCACGGCTTCATCGCAGCGTGGACCATGGACCCGCCGATGGCCATTACCCTGTAGGGACCGTCGTCCGGCGAGCTAGGGAGCTTAGGTGTTCAGCGATGTAGGCGGGCTGGAGATCCTGACCCTGGCCGTGATGGCGATCATCATCTTCGGCCCGGACAAGCTGCCGAAGCTGATCCAGGACACCATGGGCTTCATCCGGAAGATCCGTTCCTTCGCCGACAACGCGAAGGAGGACATCCGCAGCGAGCTGGGCCCCGAGTTCAAGGACTTCGAGTTCGAGGACCTGAACCCCAAGACCTTCGTCCGCAAGCAGCTCATGGGCGGCGAAGAGGACCCGCTGGGCCTCAAGGAGATGAAGGACTCGCTCGACATCCGCTCCGTCCTGGACGACAAGCCGGCGGCGCCGGTGAACGGCCGCAGCGGCAGCGTGAGCTTCGAGAAGGCCGCCACCCCGGTGGCGGCCTCCACCGGGGCGCCGTTGCAGCCCGGCGAGCGGCCCCCGTTCGACCCCGACGCGACCTGACCGACCCCCGGTCACGCCCCGTACGACCACGCCACCGCCCCGCCCGGCCGCCCGGCTGAGCGGGGCGGCGGCGTGTGCGCCGCTATTGTGCTGATTGTTCCCGCTGAGCCGTCCGTCACATTCCGCGCTGTCGCGGACCAGGAACGGCTCCCGGGAACGCCGCGGTACGCCACGATGGGAGCGCGCCACGGCAGGCAAACGTGTGTTTGAGGAGGCCCGGGGATGGACGCGACGAGTCAGGCGGTGGGGACGACGGCCACGGCCGGCGGCCCGGTGGTCGGCGGGCAGGCCGGCCCGGCGGACCCGCTGGTGCCCTACCTGTCCGCCGACTTCCCCTGGTACGGCCTGGACGACGGCTGGACCGGCCGCCGCTACCTGATGCAGGCCGGCGCCGGAGGCCCCCGTGCCGGGGCGCCCGGCAGCGTCGACTACGGCAGCCTCGGCCACGGCGAGGAGCCGGCCAGGCAGTACGAGCCGCGCGACATGCGCAGGTTCGCGGTCGTGGTCACGGTGGCCCGCCGGGACAGCCGCCGCAGCGCCGACAACACCGGCACCCTGGAGGCGACCTCCGCCTCCTCCGCCGCCTGGCTGGCCGGTTCGGGCCTGCTCGCCTCGACCTGGCCCGGCCAGCTCGACCGCGCGCTGCGCCAGGACTGGCTGGACCAGCAGAGCACCCTCGCGTGGGACCTCGCCGACGACCTGGCCGGCCCCGGCTGGTCCACCCTCAGCCTCCCGGTGAACGGCCTGCCGCAGCCCTTCCGCTACCGCGAGTCCGAGTACGGCTGGGTGCTCGCCGGCGAGGCCCCCGGCGTCCTGCTCGGCGCCTACGGCCGCGGCGTCAGCGCCTACGGCGCCGGCTTCGCCACCGCCCCCGACCTGACCGCCTACACCCGCCCGTAGGGCGCGAGGGCGGGCGCGACGGCGCCGGGTACGCCGAAGGGGCCGGGTGGTCGAACCACCCGGCCCCTTCGGCGAGGCGTCGTCAGAACTTGTTCTTCGGGGTCAGCCCGAGGGAGAGCCCGGAGAGGCCGCGCTGGCGGCCGCCGAGCTTGCCGGCGACGGCGCGCAGGGCGGCGCCGGCCGGGGAGTCGGGGGCGGCGAGCACGACCGGGCGGCCGTCGTCGCCGCCCTCGCGCAGGCGCACGTCGATCGGGATCGAGCCGAGCACCGGGACGGTCGCGCCGACGGTGCGGGTGAGCGCGTCCGCGACGGTCTGGCCGCCGCCGGTGCCGAAGACGTCGATCATCTCGTCGCAGTGCGGGCACGGCATGCCGGACATGTTCTCGATCACGCCGACGATCTTCTGGTGGGTCTGCACCGCGATGGTGCCGGCCCGCTCGGCCACCTCGGCGGCGGCCATCTGCGGGGTGGTGACGATCAGGATCTCCGCGTTGGGGACCAGCTGGGCCACCGAGATCGCGATGTCGCCGGTGCCGGGCGGCAGGTCCAGCAGCAGGACGTCCAGGTCGCCCCAGTAGACGTCGGCGAGGAACTGCTGGAGCGCGCGGTGCAGCATCGGGCCGCGCCAGACCACCGGGGCGTTGCCCGGGGTGAACATGCCGATCGAGATGACCTTCACGCCGTGCGACTGCGGCGGCATGATCATGTCCTGGACCTGGGTGGGCCGGCCCTCGACGCCGAGCATGCGGGGCACGCTGTGGCCGTAGATGTCGGCGTCCACGACGGCGACCTTCAGGCCGTCGGCGGCCATCGCGGCGGCCAGGTTGACCGTGACCGAGGACTTGCCGACGCCGCCCTTGCCGGAGGCGACGGCGTAGACCCGGGTCAGCGTGCCCGGCTTGGCGAACGGGATCTCCCGCTCGGGGGCGCCGCCGCGCAGCAGCTGGGAGAGCTCCTTGCGCTGCTCGTCGCTCATCACGTCCAGCTCGACCTCGACGCCGGTCACACCGGGCACGCGGCCGACCGCTTCGCTGACCCGGGTGACGATGGTGTCGCGCATCGGGCAGCCGGAGACGGTCAGGTAGACCGCGACGCGCACCGCGCCGCCCTCGGCGATCTCGACCGATTTCACCATGCCGATCTCGGTGATCGGGCGGTTGATCTCCGGGTCGTTGACGGTCGCCAGCGCCTGGCGTACGGACTCCTCCGTGACGCCGGCCGCGACCTCTGTCTCGTTGGCCATGCCTTGATGGTACGGCGCTCAGGGGATCCCCTAACCCGCCGGTAGCGTGCCGCCGGTCACAGGGTCTCGGAGGGCTCCCGGCGGTCCTCGATCTCCTTGAGGAGGGACTGGAGTTCGGAGCGGATGAAGTCCCGGGTGGCGACCTCGCCGAGCCCGTGCCGCAGTGCCGCGACCTCGCGGGTCAGGTACTCGGTGTCCGCGATGTTGCGGTCGCTGCGGGCCCGGTCCTGCTCCATGTTGACCCGGTCCCGGTTGTCCTGGCGGTTCTGCGCGAGCAGGATCAGCGGGGCCGCGTAGGAGGCCTGGAGCGACAGCACCAGGGTGAGGAAGATGAAGGGGTAGCTGTCGAAGCGCACGTTCTCCGGCAGCAGGGTGTTCCAGGCCACCCAGATGATGATCACCACCGTCATCCAGACGATGAAGCGGCCGGTGCCCAGGAACCGCGCGATCCGTTCGGAGAGCTTGCCGAACGCCTCCGGGTCGTAGGCGGGCAGCGAGATCAGCCCGGGCCGGGCGGTGCGGGGCTGGTCGAGCCGGGTGCGGGCCGGGCCGGCCACGGAGATCTCGGCGCGCCGCTCCCGGCCGCCCTCGCGGCCGCGCAGTTCGCGCAGCTGGCGCAGTTCCCGCAGTTCGCTCTGGAGGCGTTGGCGGGGGGACTCGTCCCGCCGCCCCTTGCGGTCAGCGTCCACCGTGCACCTCTTCCCTCGTGCCGTTCGTGTCGTCGTGGCCGTGCAGGGCGGACTCGCGCCAGTCCTCCGGCAGCAGGTGGTCGAGCACGTCGTCGACGGTCACCGCGCCGAGCAGGTGGTCGGCCTCGTCGACGACCGGCGCGGACACCAGGTTGTAGGTCGCCAGGTAGCTGGTGATCAGCGACAGCGGGGTGTCCGGCGGCAGCGGGTCCAGATCGTCGTCGACCAGCGAGCCGACCAGCACGTACGGCGGCTCGCGCAGCAGCCGCTGGAAGTGCACGGTGCCCAGGTACTTGCCGGTCGGGGTCTCGTTCGGCGGGCGGCAGACGTACACCTGCGCGGCGAGCGCGGGCTTGTGGTCGGAGACCCGGATGCGGGCGAGCGCCTCGGCCACGGTCGCGTCCGGCTCCAGTACGACCGGCTCGGTGGTCATCAGACCGCCGGCGGTGTTCTCCTCGTACGACAGCAGGCGGCGGACGGGCTCGGCCTCGTCCGGCTCCATCAGCTGGAGCAGCCGCTCGGCCTCGTCGCCGGGCAGTTCGGAGAGCAGGTCGGCGGCGTCGTCCGGGTCCATCGCCTCCAGGACGTCGGCGGCGCGTTCGTCCTTGAGCTTGCCGATGATCTCGACCTGGTCGTCCTCGGGCAGCTCCTCCAGGACGTCGGCGAGCCGCTCGTCGTCGAGCGCGGCGGCCACCTCGGCGCGGCGCTTGGCGGACAGGTGGTGCATGACGCTGGCGAGGTCGGCGGCGCGCAGCTGGTCGAAGGTGGCGAGCAGGTTGGCGGCGCCCTGGTCCTGCTCGGGCAGCGTGAAGCCGGTGACGTCCTGCCAGTCCAGCGTGAGCCGCTCGCCCTTGCCCTTGCGCAGCCGGCCGGCCCGGCCGATCTGGACGAAGACCTTGCTGATCTCCCACTCGCGCAACCGGGTCTGCACCATCCCGACGTCCAGCACGGTGACGTCCTCACCGGTCTTGGACCAGGTGACGGTGCGGTCCAGCAGTTCGGCGAGCACCAGGGTCTCGGACGGTCGCTGCTCGAAGCGCCGCAGGTTGATCACGCCGGTGGCGAGCACCTGGCCGGACTCCAGGCTGGTCACCCGGGTCATCGGCAGGAAGATCCGGCGCCGGCCGACCACCTCGACCACCAGGCCCAGGACCCGCGGCGGGCGGCCGCTCAGCCGCAGCGAGACGACGACGTCACGGACCCGGCCGACCTGGTCGCCGTTCGGATCGAAGACGGCGAGGGCGGAGAGGTGGGAGATGAAGACCCGGGTGCCTGGCCCTGCCATGAACTCCCTCGACTCGTTCGATGCCGTGCCGGGTACGCCGGGGCGCACCTGCGGGCAAGGCTACCCGCGTGTCGCGAGCCCAGCCCGACGAGGCACGGTACACAGCCGAGGAGTCCCGGGCGTGAATCTTTAGCGGCGCTTGAACAGCAGTTTGGGCAGGCCGGCCGGGACGGGGCGGCGGGTGGTGGCCGCGGTGGGCATCGGCTGGGCGGCGTGCGAGGCGTCCGGCATCGCGCCCGGACGCTCGGTCAGCGCACCGGCGGGCTCCAGGCGCAGCACCCGGCACTCGCGGGCCCAGCGGTCGGTGATGGTGTCGGTGTCGGGCGCGTTCAGCCGCTTGCCCTTGAGCTCCTCGACGGCGCCCAGCCAGGCCTCGCCGCCGGGGGCCAGCTCCGAGACCCGGGCGCTCCAGCCGGTCAGCCGGCCGCCCTTGTCCTTGCTGCGGACGGTCACCACCGCGCCGGATCCGGCGGTCAGGCCGTGCAGCGGCTGCTCGCCGCCCTCGCCGACCACCACCACGGCGCCGTCGTGCCAGGCGTGCCAGAGCGGGCGGGCCTGTTCCTGGCCGTCCGCGCGG
Organism: Kitasatospora sp. NPDC094016; assembly: GCF_040304045.1. Classification (NCBI taxonomy): domain Bacteria; kingdom Bacillati; phylum Actinomycetota; class Actinomycetes; order Kitasatosporales; family Streptomycetaceae; genus Kitasatospora; species Kitasatospora sp. NPDC094016. The sequence continues at coordinate 45,014 of NZ_JBEOUK010000016.1, read as the reverse complement.
ACCCAGAGGAGGCCGGACTTCTTCGCGGCCTCCTCCAGCAGGGCCTGGTCGAGGAAGTCGTCGGCGGTCGCGGCGGCGGGCGTACGGTCCATGGCGCCCAGCGTACGACCTCCGCCGTCCACGAGTTGTCTCAGCCGTCGGGCGACAGTTCCATCGGCTTTCCACGGGCCTTACCGTAGGAGCGCCCAGCCCAGCCCCGGCCCGGTTCAGCCCGGCCCCCGCCCTGCCTCACCCCCCGCCTCGCCCCAGCCCACGTGACCAGCAGAGGAGCGCCGTGCCCGCCGCCCGGCCCGCGACCGCCCCCGCACCAGCCGCCACCGCCACCGAGCCGGCACACCCGCTCCCCACCGCCGACCTGCTGCTGCTCGCCGTCTCCATCGCCGGCATCTCGCTGTCCGGCCCGCTGATCAGCGCCACCGCCGCGCCCGCGCTGGCGATCGCGTTCTGGCGCAACGTCATGTCGGTCGGCGTCCTCGGCCCGTACGCGCTGCTGCGCCACCGCGCCGAACTGCGCGGGATCGGCCGGCGGGCGCTGCTGCTCGCGATCGCGGCGGGCGCGCTGCTCGCCGTGCACTTCGCGCTCTGGATGCCCAGCCTGCGGATGACCTCGGTGGCCTCGGCGACCGCCCTGGTCACTACCACCCCGCTGTGGACCATCCTGCTGATGCGCCTGCTCGGCGTCCGCGCCCCCCGGATGGTCTGGCTCGGCACGGGCGTCGCCTTCGCCGGCGTGCTGGTGCTGACCGGCGTCGACCTCTCGCTCTCCCCGCGCGCGCTGCTCGGCGACGCGCTCGCCCTCGGCGCGGGCCTGGCCGCCGCCGGGTACGTGCTGCTGGGTGCGGAGGTCCGCAAGACCGTCAGCACCACCGCGTACACGCTGGTCTGCTACGCCACCACGGCGGCGGGCCTGCTGGCGATCTGCCTGGTCGCCGGGACGCCGCTGGCCGGCTGGCCGGCCGGGGTGTGGTGGCAGATCGTGCTGCTGATGGTTGCCGCCCAGCTGCTCGGCCACTCGCTGAGCAACCGCGTGGTGCGCACCCTCGGCCCGTCGATCACCTCCACCGCGATCCTGCTGGAGACCCCGGGCGCGGCCCTGATCGCCGCCCTCTGGCTCGGTCAGTGGCCCCCGGCGGCGGCGTATCCGGCGGTGGTGCTGATCCTGGTGGGCCTGGTCCTGGTCGCCCGCGGCGGTCGGCGGTAGCGGCCGGCGGGCGCCGCGGGCGGCTACAGCCAGCCGTTGCGGCGGAAGCCCCGGTACATCCCGACGCAGATCAGCATGATGGCGCCGAGCACCATCGGGTAGCCGTACTTGTGGTGCAGTTCGGGCATGTACTCGAAGTTCATGCCGTACACGCCGGTGATCATGGTGGGCACGGCGAAGATCGCCGCCCAGGCGGTGATCTTGCGCATGTCCTCGTTCTGCGCCACCGAGACCTGCGCCAGATTGGCCTGGAGCAGCGAGTTCAGCAGTTCGTCGAAGCCGTGCACCTGCTCGGTGACCCGGGCCAGGTGGTCGGCGACGTCCCGGAAGTACTTCTGGATGTCCGGGTCGACGAGGCGCTGCAGCGGCTCGGACAGCTGCTGCATCGGGCGCAGCAGCGGCACCACGGCTCGCTTGAACTCCAGTACCTCGCGCTTGAGTTGGTACACCCGGCCGACGTCGGCGCTGCGCCCGCCCTTGGCCGAGAAGACGCCGTACTCGATCTCGTCCACGTCGTTCTGCAGCCGCTCGGAGACCAGCAGGTAGTTGTCCACGACGTGGTCGGCGATCGCGTGCAGCACCGCGGACGGGCCCTTGGCGAGCAGCCCGGACTCGTCCGCGTCGGCCTCCAGCCGGTGCCGCAGCTCCTGCAGCGAGCCGTGGCCGCCGTGTCGGACGGTGATCACGAAGTCGCGACCGGCGAAGACCATCAACTCGCCGGTCTCCACCACCTCGCTGGTCGGGGTGAGCTGGTCGTGCTCGACGTAGCGGATGGTCTTGAAGACGGCGAACAGCACGTCGTCGTAGCGCTCGACCTTGGGCCGCTGGTGCGCGTGCACCGCGTCCTCGACCGCGAGCGGGTGCAGGCCGAAGCGCTGGGCGATGCCCTCGAACTCGGCCTCGGTCGGCTCGTGCAGCCCGATCCAGCTGAACGAGCCGTCCCCGTCCGGGAGTTGGTGCGCGGCCTTGATCCGGCGGGCGGCCTCGCGGGGGCTGCAGGTCTCGCCGTGGCGCTTGCCGTGCTGGTACACCGCGCAGTCGACGACCGCCGAGCCGGCGCCCGCCGGGACGGCGTCGTACGCGCCGACCGCGGAGCGGCGGCGGTTGGTGCGGACGGCGGCGCGCAGGCTGTTGATCATCGACATGGCAGGCTCCCTGGAACAGGAGCCGCCGCACAGCGGCGTCAGGGCCCCCCGGTCGGAAGGCGGGGGAGGAGCGGGCGGCCGTGGTGCGACGGCGAAGAACACCGGTGAAGGGGGGTGAGGGTGCTCTCCCGGCCGGTTCGTCCGCGTCCGGCCTGCCCGGGCTACCTCGGCTGGATCAGCCGGTTCAGCCTGCGTGGCGAGGGGTGCGGGGAAGTCGGGGCCGGGTAGAGCTGCCGGTACTGCATGGTCGGCCGGTATCCACCGCAACCACCTCCTTCGTGCCGCCGCCCCGGGAACCTGAGGATTCCCGGTGGCCAGTCGCTCACCCTAACATCTGACCGACCATCGGCGCCCCGGGCTTTCCCGAGGCTTTGCCCGGGCCTCCCGCACACGGCCGGCCCGCCCCCGGGGGTTACGCTCACCGGCATGGCGCACGACTTCCCGCTCTTCGGCGAACCCCACGGCGGCAGCTCCCCGGCGCTCTCCCGGGAGGCGGTGCTGGCCGCCGTCGAGGCCCGGCTGATCACCACCTTCGGCGAGCCGAGCGGCCGCGCCGCGGTCACCTTCCTCGGCACCGACCGGATCGAGGTGCTGCGCTTCGGCCCGGACGCCGACGGCCTGGTCCGGTACGCGACGCTCGGCATGTCCGCCGCGCCGATGGCCGACCCGACCGCGCCGGTGGCCGACCAACTGCGCGGCCCGCGCGCCGAACTGGTGCTGACCGTCCGCGGCGGGCGCGACAGCGTGCTGCGCAGCCTGGCCACCCTGGCCGCGACCCCGCAGGTCGAGGGACTGGTGGTGGCCCCCGGCGGCTCGCTGGACCTCGGCGCCCCGCTGTGGGACGGCGCGCCGTTCACCTCGGTGCTGGCCGCCGAGCCGGGCGGCCTGGTGCCGGACCTGGAGCTGGACGAGCCGGCCGACCCGGTCCGCTTCCTGCCGCTGCTGCCGATGACGCCCAACGAGGCCGGCTGGAAGCGGGTGCACGGCGCGGCCGCGCTCCAGGAGCGCTGGCTGGACCAGGGCGCCGACCTGCGCGACCCGGACCGCCGCGGCGTCCGGCTGGACTGACCGGGGCTCAGGTCACGGGTCTCCCGCCCTGGCCCCGCGCTCCCGCCGCGCCCCCGCACCCCGGCGCGGCCCTCAGCCGCCGATCGGCTTCGCGCCGGTGGCCTGCGCCAGCAGCGCCTCGTACACCGCGGGATCGGTCGTGTGCTCGCCGAGCCGGACGGTCTTGCGGCTGCCGTGGTAGTCGCTGGAGCCGGTGACCAGCAGCCCCAGCTCGCCGGCCAGGCCGCGCAGCCGCACCCTGGTCTCCTCGTCGTGGTCGGTGTGGTCGACCTCCAGCGCCGCCAGCCCGGCGGCCGCGAGGTCGGCGATCACCTGGTCCGGGACGGTCCGCCCGCGCTTGACCGCGCCGGGGTGGGCGAACACCGGCACCCCGCCGGCCGCCCGGACCAGCCGGACCGCCTCGATCGGGTCGGTCTCGTGCTTGCGGACGTCCGCCCGGGCGCCGTTGGCCAGCCACTCGGCGGTGAAGGCGTCCGAGACGGTGGCCACGACGCCCGCCTCGACCAGCGCGCTGGCGATGTGCGGGCGACCGACCGAGCCGGCCCCGGCGATCCGCCGCACCTGCTCCCAGCTGATGTCCGCGCCGAGTTCGCGGCAGCGCTCGACGATCGCCCGCCCGCGCCGGAACCGGTCGGTGCGCACCAGCTCCCGCTCGCGCGCGAACTCCGGCTCCTCCGGGTCGAACAGGTACGCCAGCAGGTGCATGCTGACGCCGCCCACCACGCAGGACAGCTCGGCGCCCGGGACGACGGTCAGCCGGCTGCCGTCCGGCAGCGCGCGCACCGCCCGGGCGGCCTCGGCGTGGCCCGCGACGGTGTCGTGGTCGGTGAGCGCCACGACGTCGAGGCCCGCGGCCACGGCCGCCGCGACCAGCTCGGCCGGGCTGTCGGTGCCGTCGGAGGCGTTGCTGTGGGCGTGCAGGTCGATGCGCACGGGGCGGACTCCTGGGGGCTCGGGGTGCCGCCCAGGATAGGACAGGGCGCCGGGCCCCGGCCGGACAGGACCTATCCCAGCAGGCGGGGGGAGAGGGCCCCGCAGGGGAGCAGGTCCAGTTCGGCGCCGGCCTCGCGCAGGTCGGTGAGGACGAGTTCGTCGTACATCACCAGGGCCGACTGCTCGGGCCAGGCGACCGCCCAGAGCCAGAGACCGCGGGCCTCGCCGACGAACACCGCGCGGTCGGCCGGGGCGTCCGGGACGTGGAACATCGGGGTGGGCCGGCCGGCGGCCAGCAGTTTGGCGTCGGCGGGCTTGTAGAGGCCGACGGAGTCGCCCGGATCGGGCCCGGGCATCCCGGCGTAGCGGGCGCCGAGACCGACCCCCAGCTCCTCGGCGACGAGCACCAGCTCGCCGAAGCCGCCGAGCGGGGCCGGTCCGGAGCAGGCGACGGCGGTGGCCCGGGCGCCGGAGACGTCGTCGCCGACGTGGGCGATGCCGGTGTAGAGCCAGCCGACCGGGAGCGGCCAGGGCAGCCAGACGGGGACCTGCGAGCGGGCGACGGCTACGCCCAGGGCTTCGACGCTCGGTGGCAGCACGGGCTGCATCGGGTGCACGGCTCCGTGCCGGTCGCACTGCCAGGTGTCTGAGAACAGACCGGGGGCGCGGACCCGACCGGCGCACCTCGGGCAGCTTGGCTCGCCCCTCATAGGCGACAACGCTCCTCCCTCCGGACCGCCGCGTCAAGGACGATCACCCGTACGGAGGGCTCGGCGGCACCTGTCGGTGGCGGGGCCCGTTCTGCGCGGGGTGGGGCGGCGCGGCACGGGCGGTTCCCGTTGGGGGATGTCCCGTCGCGGGCGGCGGCAAACGTCTACGGGCGCAGGGCCCGGACGCACTGACGCCCCGTCATCGGCGATCGCGGTGACAGGGCGTCAGTCGGGTATCGGAACGTCCGGATCGGACGCTCCCGGCTCGTCGGCGGCGGGTGAGGGCTCCCGGTCGGAGGCGCCGCGCGTGGTCAGACGGTCGGGCACGGGCGGATGAGCAGGCGCTCACCGGTGCGGGCGGCGGCCTGGACGAACTCGCGGACGGTCTCGGCGTCGGCTATCAGGCGGTCGGCGGCGGAGCCGTTGGCGTCGTCCAGTCGGACGATCTCGAAGCGCATGGTCTTCGTCATGGGCGTCTCCTCTTCTTGCCCCGTCGGTCGGGGCGATTGCGGCTGAGTGGGTACCAGCCCTTTCGGGGTCCTGCGGGTCCGGCGGTGCGGCCGGATCGATCGGGTCGTACGTGCGGCGGTCTGCTGCGGCAAGGGCTCCCCCTGCTTGCCTGGTGCGTCTGGTGCCTCGTGAACCACGGTGACGTGGTGGTGCTTCCGGGCCGTTGCCCGACCGTGAAGTCCAGGTTTCGGCTGATTCGCGCCGACGCGGGGGCCGGCGATGATTCCCGGACAGAATCAAAGATTACCGTAACTAACGACTTTTGTCCTGTGTTGAGGACGGTCGAACTTCGGGAAGTGGTTCAGACCACTCTCCGGGACCGGTCCGGTTCAGGCCCAGAACGCGGCCAGTGCCTCGGCCGTGGCGGCCGGGCGTTCGGCGTTGGGGGAGTGGCCGGCGTCCTCGACGACCACCCGGCGGGCCCCCAGGCGCTCCGCCATCCCGGTCTGCTCCGGCACCGGCCAGGCGTAGTCCCGCACCCCGGACAGCACCAGCACCGGCAGGTCGGCGGTGGCGGCGGCCAGCTCCGCCACCCGGTCCGGCGCGGCGACCAGATGGCCACCGGTGACGCCCAGCGACAGCGGCACGTTGGCCAGCCAGCGGCGGTGCAGGAACTCCGCGACGGCCGGCTCCGGGCGCTGCTTCTGGTCCCCGCTGCCCTCCTCCATCTGCCGCATGACCTGCCAGATCTCCTCCAGGCTCATGACCGGCAGCACGTCCAGCAGCAACTGGGTACGGGCCGCCTCGGCCGGGTCGATCGCGCCCGGGCCGGTGGACATCAGGGTCAGCGAGCGCCACGGCGACGGGCCGTCCGCGGCTGCGGCCAGCACGGCCTCCCGGACCACCTGGCCGCCGAAGGAGTGCCCCAGCAGGTGCGGCGGCCCGCCGCCGTCGGCGGCCACGGCCTCGGTGAGCGCCCGGACGTCCGCGCCCAGCGCCTCGACGGCGTACGCGGCCGGGTCGTCCGGGCCGCCGGTCTCGTACTGGCCGCGCTGGTCGACGGCGGTCACCCGGTAGCCGGCCGCCGCCAGCGGCTCCAGCAGGGCGATGAAGTCCTCCTTGCTGCCGGTGAAGCCCGGCACCAGCAGTGCCGAGCCGCGCGCCGGCCCGTCCGGCTCGGCCCGCAGCGCGGCGAACCCGCCGCGACTGGTCGACAGCCGCAGCGCGCGGGCGCAGCGGGGAAGGGTGAGGAACGGCGGCGTGCTCATGGGCTGCTCTCCTGCGGGCGACTGGCCGGTAACCCCGACCCTATCCAGCCTGCGCCGGAACGCCGGAACGCCGGAACGCCGGAACGCCGGAACGCCGGAGGGGGCGGGCCGGACCGCGAGGGGCCCGGCCCGCCCCCTCCGGGGCGGGGTGCGTCAGCTCTCCGGGGTGGCCTCCGGCGCGGCGGCGGCCTTGCGGGCCCGGGTGCGCTTGCGCGGGGCCGGGACCTCGGTCGCGGCGTCGGCGGCCGCAGCCTCCGGGGCCTCCGGGGCGGTCGCGGCCTCGGCCTTGGGCTTGCGGGTGCGCGTCCGGGTGGCGGGCTTCTCTGCGACGGCGGCCTCGGTGGCGGGGGCTTCGGCGGCCGGGGCCTCGGCGACGGCCTCCGCCTTCGGCTTGCGGGTGCGGGTCCGGGTGGCGGGCTTCTTCGCGACGGCGGCCTCGGCGGCCTCGACCGCCGGAGCCTCGGCCGGGGCCTCGACGGCCTCGACTGCCGGAGCCTCGGCCGGGGCCTCGACGGCCTCGACTGCCGGGGCCTCGACGGCCTCCGCCTTCGGCTTGCGGGCGGCGCGCTTCCGGGTGCGGGCGGCCGGCTTCTCCTCGACGGCGGCCTCGATGACGGCCTCGGCGGCGGCCACGACGGCCACCGCGGCCGGAGCCTCGGTGACCGGAGCCGCCACGGCAGCCTCGGTCACCGCGACGGCCTCGGCCACCACGGCGGCCTCGCCGGCGGCGGCGCCGCGCGAACGGCGGCGACGGCGGCGCGGGGCCGCCTCGCCCTCGGTGCCCTCGACGGCCGGGGCCGCGGGGGCCTCGACGACGCTCCCGGCCTCGCCCTCGGCGACCGCGGAGCCCCCGCGGGTGCGGCGGCGCTCACGGGTGCGGCGCGGCTTCTCCTCGGTCGCCACGGCGGCCTCGGGGGCGCCGGTGCGGCCGGAGCCGCTGCGCGGGCCCTTGGCCCGGGGGGTGCGCGCACCGCGCCCGCCGGTCTCGCCGAGGTCCTCGACCTCCTCCGCGCCGAGCCCGGCCCGGGTCCGCTCCGAACGCGGCAGCACACCCTTGGTGCCCGGCGCGATCTTCAGCAGCTCGTACAGGTGCGGCGAGGTGGAGTAGGTCTCCTCCGGGTCGTTGAAGGTCAGCTCCAGCGCCTTGTTGATCAGCTGCCAGCGCGGGATGTCGTCCCAGTCGACCAGGGTGACGGCGGTGCCCGAGGCGCCGGCCCGGCCGGTGCGGCCGATCCGGTGCAGGTAGGTCTTCTCGTCCTCGGGGCACTGGTAGTTGACCACGTGCGTGACGCCCTCGACGTCGATGCCGCGGGCGGCGACGTCGGTGCAGACCAGCACGTCGACCTTGCCGTTGCGGAACGCGCGCAGCGCCTGCTCGCGGGCGCCCTGGCCGAGGTCGCCGTGGACGGCGCCGGCCGCGAAGCCGCGCTGGGTCAGCTGGTCGGCGACGTCGGCGGCGGTGCGCTTGGTCCGGCAGAAGATCATCGCCAGCCCGCGGCCGTCGGCCTGGAGGATGCGCGAGACGAGCTCGACCTTGTCCAGCGAGTGCGCGCGGAAGATGTGCTGCTCGATGTTGGCGACGGTGGTGCCGGTGTCGTCCGGGGCGGCGGCCCGGATGTGGGTGGGCTGGCTCATGTACCGGCGGGCGAGGCTGATGACCTGGCCCGGCATGGTGGCCGAGAACAGCAGGGTCTGCCGCTTGGCCGGCAGCATGGTGATGATCTTCTCGACGTCCGGCAGGAAGCCGAGGTCGAGCATCTCGTCGGCCTCGTCCAGGACCAGCGAGCGGACCTTGGACAGGTTCAGCTTCTTCTGCCCGGCCAGGTCCAGCAGGCGGCCCGGGGTGCCGACCACGATGTCGACGCCCTTGGCGAGCGCCTCGACCTGCGGCTCGTACGCGCGGCCGCCGTAGACGGCCAGGACGCGCACGTCGCGGACCTTGCCGGCGGTCTGCAGGTCGTTGGTGACCTGGGTGCAGAGCTCACGCGTCGGGACGACGATGAGCGCCTGCGGGCCGTCGGAGAGCTGCTCCTCGGTCGCCCGGCCGGCGTCCACGTCGGCGCGCACGACGCACCGCTCGATCAGCGGGAGGCCGAAACCGAGGGTCTTGCCGGTACCGGTCTTGGCCTGGCCGATGACGTCGTGGCCGGTCAGCGCGACCGGGAGGGTCATCTCCTGGATGGGGAAGGGGTGGACGATGCCGACGGACTCGAGCGCCTCGGCGGTCTCCGGGAGGATTCCCAGATCCCGGAACGTCGTCTTGATGGGTTCAGCGGTGGTGGACAGGGTGCTGCCTCTTCCGTGTGAAAGGGGCCGAGAGCGAGCGGCGGGCGGGCAGCCGCACGGCTGCGTACGGGCCTGGCGGCCCTGATGCAGCTGAGCGGACGCACAACCGCGCCGGTCCCTGCGGCCGGCCGGTGCGTGCTGCCCCGTGCGGGGCGCGTCGCCGGCGGCGTCGGGGAGGATTCCCATGAGGGACCTGCGCGGGACCTTCGCCAGGGGGCGCGGTCTCGGCGGCCCTCGCTCGGCCACTGATGCGGTGCCAAGGCTTGAAGTCCAAGCCATGGTCGGAGCCGATCGGCTCTCCGACCGGGCATCCGCGTACGTGAGTACCCGTGGCTCCGGTGCGGACACGTCCGGATGGACGGTGCCGCTTCGGAGCGGGCTTGCGCGGGACACCGAGACGGCGGTGACACCGTGCGAACACGACGGGGCTCCGTACCACCATACAGTCAGGCGACGACTCGAACACGTGACGCGTCTGACATTGCCCCTTCCGACCCGGGCCGGAAGGAGTGTTCCGGCCGGTCACCCGGGCGACCGGCCGGCGGCCGGTCAGGGTGGGTCCCCCGGGCCGGCGGGACTAAGGTGGCGGGTCATGGAGACCCATGGTGAGACGCAGGACGCCGCGGCCGGCTCGATCGGGGACTGGGCCGCGTGCTCGGCCGACCCCGGCTACCGGGCGGCGGTACTGGATCTGCTCGGCGCACTCGCCTACGGCGAGCTGAGCGCCTTCGAGCGGCTCGCCGAGGACGCCAAGCTGGCGCCGGACCTCGCCGACAAGGCGGCGCTGGCCCGGATGGCCTCCGCCGAGTTCCAGCACTACCAGCGCCTGCACGACCGGCTCGCCGAGATCGGCGCCGACCCGCAGGAGGCGATGCGCCCGTTCGTCGAGCCGCTGGAGCTGTTCCACCGGATGACCGCGCCCTCGGACTGGCTGGAGGGCCTGGTCAAGGCCTACGTCGGCGACGCCATCGCGACCGACTTCTACCGCGAGGTCGCCGTCCGGCTCGACGACGACACCCGCGACCTGGTGCTCGGCGTCATGTCCGACACCGGGCACGCCCAGTTCGCGGTGGACAAGGTGCGCCAGGCCATCGAGGCCGACCCGCGCTCCGGCGGCCGGCTCGCGCTGTGGGGCCGGAGGCTGATGGGCGAGGCGCTCAGCCAGGCCCAGCGGGTGGTCGCCGAGCGGGACGCGCTGTCCAACCTGCTGGTCGGCGGCGTCCAGGTGCAGGGCTTCGACCTGGTCGAGGTCGGCAAGATGTTCAACCGGATCACCGAGGCGCACACCCGGCGGATGGCCGCCCTGGGCCTGGCCAGCTGAGCCTTGTCCGGCCCCGGGAACCAGGGGTCAGGCCGGCCGGTGGCGCCGCGTGCGGTGGACACCGGCCCGGTGCGGGTGGTGCCGGTGCGCCGGGGCCCGCCCGGCGGCGAGGTCCGGTCGGGCCAGCGTCGTGGTCAGCACCGCCGAGGCCAGCGCCGAGGCCGCGATCGACGCCGCCGGGAAGCGCCCGTCCAGGCAGAAGTGCGCCACCGTCCCGCCGAGCAGCGCCGCCGCCAGGGCGGTGCCCACGGTCAGGGTGCGGGCCGCCCGGAAGTACGCGGGCCGCGCCAGCAGTGCGGCCAGGCCCGCGGCCAGGCCGACGAGGGCGAAGGCGATCGACTCGACCAGCAAAACTGCCTCCCCGGGGACGGGCGCGCGGCGCCGGCGGCCGCACTTGTCGCCGTACCCCGGCCGACCCGGCCGTACACGCAACGGTGCCCCGCTCCCTGGGGGAGCGGGGCACCGGGTGAGCAGCTCGGACGACGCCTCAGGCGGTGCCGAAGCCGACCTTGCGGGCGGCCTGCTCGCCGATCTCCACGTACGCCAGGCGCTCGGCCGGGACGATGACGCGGCGGCCGTGCTCGTCGGTCAGCGCGAAGAGCTTCTCCGAACCCTCCAGCGCCTTGGCGATCGCGCTCTGGATCTCATCGGCACTCTGCGTGCTCTCGATCACGATCTCGCGCGGCGTGTTCTGCACGCCGATCTTGACCTCCACGGCTTCCGTCCCTCCGGGGTTGCAGCCTCCACGCGCGGACACCCCGACCGCCTGGGACAAGCGTTCGCGACGACCGCGCCGTACGGCTTCACCATAGAGCACGGGATCACCGCGGCGGCGAAGCTCGGTGGATCATCCCTGCTAGAGGGCTTCCCCGCCCTCCGAGGTGGGGTGCATCGGGAAGCCCTTCAGCCCGCGCCAGGCCAGGCTGGCGACCAGTCGCGCCGCCTCGTCGCGGGGGATGTCCAGGCCCTGCGACAGCCAGTACCGGGCGGTGATCTGGGCCAGGCCGCAGACTCCGGCGGCGAGCAGCTTGGACTCCGCCTCGGGCAGGTCGGTGTCCTCCTGGATCACCTTGCTGACCAGCGTCGCGCTCGCCTCGGAGGCCCGCTCGACCCGCTCGCGCACGGCCGGCTCGTTGGTCAGGTCCGACTCGAAGACCAGGCGGAACGCGCCGGACTCGCCGGAGACGTAGTTGAAGTACGCCTCCATCGTCGCGGCGACCCGGAGCTTGTTGTCGGTGGTCGTCGACAGTGCGTCGCGGGTCGACTCGACCAGGGCGTCGCAGTGCTTGTCCAGCAGCGCCAGGTACAGCTCCAGCTTCCCGGGGAAGTGCTGGTACAGCACCGGCTTGCTGACCCCGGCGCGGTCGGCGATGTCGTCCATGGCGGCCGCGTGGTAACCCTGCGCGACGAACACCTCCTGGGCGGCACCGAGCAGTTGTTCACGGCGGGCGCTTCGCGGCAGGCGGGCACCGCGCGGGCGCTCCTGCGCCTCCTGGATGGCCGTCACGGCGCTCCTCACTTCGGTTGTTCGGGGCTGGCAAGAGGGCCGATTCTACTTTTCGGTAACCGCTTCCGCGTTCGGCGGGAGTGAGAAAAGGACCTCGGCCTCCTTGTCAGGAGCCCACAATACGGCGCTGACCTCGGCGTCGGCAGGGGTGTGACAGGGGCCGGAACGGCCGTCCGGGCCGTCGGAATCCGGGCTTCGTGACGCACCGCACCGGCGGCGTCACCAAGCGCGGAGCGCGGGCCGGCATCGTGGACCCGGGGCCCCTCGCGGCGGCGAACAAGGTCACTCCCATCGTCCGCCATGAGCGGGGAGGCCGGCGACCGGCGACCGGCGACCGGCGACCGGCGCCCGGCCGCCGGTCGCGCGGACCGCCCGGTAACGGCCCGGTTCGGGGCGAGGTCACGCCCGTTCACTCGTTCAGGTGGCAACCAGGCATGTGACCGATGGATTGCCCGGGCCCGGTCCTACCTTTCTGCTGTCGGACCGAACAGGTGTGGGGGAGGCCGCGGACGCCGGGGAAATCCGGAGGGCGGCCGCACCAGGGGGCCCGGCGGGTCGGGCCCGGCCCGCCGGAACGGGCGTGCGCCCGGGGGAACGGATCGCGGAGGGGCGCGGCCGGACCGTCGGGCCGGACGGCCGCACCACCGCTCGGTGGTGCCCCGCCCCGGGGGAGCGTCGCGGTGTCGTACCCGGCCGACCGGACTCCTCGCCCCCGGACCGTCCCCGCCGCCGTGCGGGGCCGCCCCGGTGGCCACTCGAGCCGCTCAAGCCGTCCGTCGATCCCGCCCGCCCGTGATCCGCCCGCCCGTGATCCGCTCTGCCCTGGAGGTCTCCCGTGCGCATCGCCCTGCTCACCGAGGGTGCCGGCCCACATTCCCGGCGCGGCGCCGGAGGCTGGTGCGACCGGCTGGCCGCGGGCCTGCCGGAGCACGAGTTCGGGCTGTACCTGCTCACCGGTCAGGGAAGCCAGGGCGGCCAGGGCGCCGCCGAGCGGCTGTCCCCCGCCTGGCGCGGGGCGCGCGAGCTGGCGCTGTGGGGGCGTCGGCCGGGCGGCCGGGTGCCCGGCACGCTGCGCGGACGCCAGTACGCCCGGGCGTACGAGGACCTGGTCAGAGCCCTGGTGCTGCCGGGGGAGCGGGCCGGCTTCGGGGCCGGGCTGTACCGGCTGGCCGTCCTCGCCCGGGAGGACGGCACGCTGCCCGCCTTCCTCGCCTCCGCGCACGCCCGGCGCACCCTGGAACGGGTCTGGCGGCTGTCGGGCGCGGAGACCTCGGCCGGGCAGCCGCTGGTCCGCGACGTGCTGGTCGCGGCGGACCTGCTGGAGCAGTGCCTGCGGCCGCTGTCCGCGCCCTGGTACGGCACCGGGCCCGACGGCCTCGGCGGCGCCGACCTGTGCCACGTGGTCGGCGGCGGCCCCGCGGCGCTGCCCGCACTGGTCGCCCGGTACCTGCACGGGGTGCCGTTCGTGGTCACCGAGCACGGCCTGCACCTGCGCGAGCAGTACCTCGGCCACCGCGAGGCGCCGTACCGGTGGCCGGTCCGGGCGCTGCTGCTGGCGTACTTCCGGGCGCTCACCGAGGAGACCTACCGGCAGGCGGCCGTCCTGACCCCCGGCAGCGCCCACGACCAGCAGTGGCAGCGCCGCTGCGGGGCCGACCCGGCGCGCACCCGGGTGGTGTACGAGGGGACGCCCGCGGTGGTCCGCCCGGCGGCCGGGCCCGAGCCCGCCGCGCCGACCCTGGTGTGGGCGGGCGCGCTGGAGCCGGGGCGGGACACCGAGCTGATGCTGCACGCCTTCGCGCAGGTGCGCGCCGACCTGCCGCGGACCCGGCTGGTGATCCACGGCGAGGAGGCCGCGCCCGGCTACCGGGCGCACTGCGCGGCGCTGGCCGAGCGGCTCGGACTGGCCGCGGCGGTGCACTTCGCCGGGCGGCCCGGCTCGCTCGCCGAGGCCTGGGAGGGCGGCACGCTGGCCGTGTTCTCCGCGCTGTCCCAGCGCAGCCCCCGGCTGCTCGCGGACGCGATGCTCAGCGGCCGGGCCGTGGTGTCCACCGACGTCGGGGTGGCCCGCGAGGTGGTCGGGCCGACCGGGCTGCTGGTGCCCGCCCGGGACCCGCGCGCGCTGGCCGGCGCCTGCCTGGCACTGCTGCGCGACGAGGAGCGGCGCGCCCGGCTCGGGCTGGCCGGGCGGCTGCGGGCACAGGAACGCTTCGCCGTGGAGCCGGTGATCGGCGCCTTCCGGGAGATCTACCTGGAACTGGTCTCGCAGTACCCGGCCTTCCCCGGCGGCGGGGCCGGCGGCGCGGCCGGGGAGTCGCCGCGCCCGTTCGCCCGGCCCGCCGAGTACTGGCTCGCCGACGGCCGCCGCGCGCCGGGCGGCCCGGACGGCCAGGGCGGCCAGGGCGCCCCGGACCCGGCGGACGGCTCCGAGGGCCGCCACGGCGCCGGGCCGGCCGGGTCCGAGCGGCCGGAGGACGGGGGCGGCGACGCCGGCGCGCAAGAGCGCCCCGGCGCTCTCGCGGAGGCCGTCTGATGGCGGGCGGCGCGGCGCCGGGCGGCCCCGGGAGCCCGGTGGGGGACCCGGTGCGCGAGGTGATGGCCGAGCACCGGGCGCTGTGCGAGCGGGCCGTCGACCCACTGGAGATCGCCGCCGGACTGGAGGAGGCCGGGCTCGGCCCGCAGGCCGCCGCGCGCTGCCGGCACGCCGACCTGTTCTCGCTCGCCGAGGAGCTGTACGCACGGGTGCCCCGCCGCCCGCCCGCGCCGGAGCCGCCGAGCGGCCGGGAGTGCGCCGCCGCCACCCGGGCGACGCTGACCGCCGCCGCGCTGGCCGCGCTGCCCTGTGCGGCCGTGGTCGCGCTCGGCGCCCGCTGGCCGCTGCTGCTGCCGGCCGCCGTCCCGCTGGTGCTGGTGCCCGTGCTGGCCGCGGACCGTGCGGCCGAGCCCGGCCCGCCGGACACCGGCCCCTGCCGGGCGGTGGACGGGCTGGGCCCGGCGGGGGCGCCGCGGCGGGCCGGCTCCCGGTGGCGTCCGGCGGCGCTGGGGCACGGGCTGGGTCTGGCCGCGCTGCTGCTGCTCCCGCTGGCCGCGGCAGACGGGGACCGGCGGCTGACCGCCGCGCTGGTGCTGGCCGGGGCGGTGTCGGCCGGGTCGGCCGAGCGGGCGGCCCGCTGGTACCGGCAGGTCGGCCGCGGCCATCTCGGCGCGGCGGCCACGCTGGCCGAGTTCCGGTCCCGGATGCGGCCGGTGCTCCCGGTGGCGGTCGCCCTGCACCTGGCGGTGCTCGCGGTGCTGACCTTCGCCGCGATGGCGGTGCTGACCGTCCTCGCGCCGCGCCCCGGGCCGGGCCACGGCGGGGGCCTGCTGCACCTGGCGGCCGAACGGGCCGGCGCCGCGCAGTGGGCGGCGCAGGGCGTGCTGGGTCTGCTGCTGGTGCTGCCCGCGCTGCTGGCCCGCTGCGGCCGGACGGCGGCCGCCGCGGCGGGTGCGCTGGCCGGGCCCGCCGCGGCGCTCGGGCTGCTCGCCCTGGGCCGCTCCGGGCCGGCGGCCGGGCTGCTCGGCGGCGGCGCGGTCGCCGCGGTGCTGCTGGCGTACGCCTGGGCGGTGCTCGGCCGGGCCGGTTCGCACCGCTGAGCCCCGCCCGTCGGTGCGGCCCCGGGTGCCGCCCCCTTCTCGTTGCTCTCACTTCAGTCCGCTCTTGATTTCAGTCCGCCAGGTCGTCCCCGACCTCGCTTCGTGGAAGGACGCCCCCGATGAGGGTGCTGCTGCTGGGCGCCGACGGTTTCATCGGCCGCCGGGTCACCGATCGTCTGCTCATGGACCAGGAGTTGCAGGTGACGGTGCTCGGCCGGCGCGACTCGGCCGACATCCGCTTCGACCTGACCACCGGAAGCCCGGGCGCGCTGGCCCGGTTCCTGGACGCGGTCGCGCCGCAGGTGGTGATCAACTGCGCGGGCGCCACCTACGGCAGCTCGCGCACCCTGATCCGGTCGAACACGCTGGCCGTCGCCACCGTCTGCGAGGCGATCCGGCGCAGCCGGGAGCCGGCCCGGCTGGTGCACGTCGGCTCGGCCGCCGAGTACGGCCCGGTGCCGGGCGGCGTGCCGGTGTCGGAGCAGGCCGAGCCGCGGCCGGTCGGCCCGTACGGGGTGTCCAAGCTGGCCGGGACGGAGCTGGTGCTGGCGTCGGGCCTGGACGCGGCGGTGCTGCGGGTGTTCGACGTGGTGGGCCCGGGGGCGCCGACCGCCTCGCTGTTCGGGCGGCTCGCGGAGGGGCTGCGGCGGTCCCTGGAGCGGGACGAGGCCCAGGTGCGGATGCCGGACCTGTCCGGATACCGGGATTTCGTGGACGTGCGGGACGTCGCCCGGGCGATCCAGGCGGCGGCGGTGTCGGCCGCCACCGGGGTGGTCAACATCGGCAGCGGGCACGCCGTCCGGGCCAGGGACGCGGCCCAGCTGCTGGTCCGGGCGTCCGGCTTCGAGGGCGCGATCGTCGAGGAGAACCGGCAGGTCCTGCTGCCCGCGCAGGCCGGCGGCCCGGTCGGCGACCACCTGCCCGGCCACCACCTGCCGGGCCACCACCTGCCGGGCCACCGGCCGGAGGGCCGGGTCGCGGCAGGGGAGCCGGTGCCGTGGCGGCAGGCGGACGTGCGCACCGCCCGGGACCGTCTCGGCTGGCGGACACAGGTGCCGCTGGAGGAGTCGCTCGGGGACGTCTGGCTGGAGACGGCCTGCCGGGTCTGAGCGGCCACCGGGAGCGCCCCCGGCCTGTCGGCGTAGGCCCGGGGCGCTTTTCCGGGCTCCGGCGGGCGGTCCCACGATCCGACGCCGGCCGTCTCGCCCATCGGACGAGCTGTCTCGGAATACCGGAGGGGCGTGACACTGTTGGCCTAGGAGCCACCCGCGTGGCGGCGCAGCAACCACCATGAGGCTGGCCCAGGCCACCTGAACCAGACACCCATCGGAGTCCCCGTGTCGTTGCCACCCCTGGTCGAGCCGGCCGACGAGCTCACCGTTGACGAGGTCCGCAGGTACTCCCGCCACCTGATCATCCCCGACGTGGGCATGGCCGGGCAGAAGCGGCTGAAGAACGCCAAGGTGCTGTGCGTCGGCGCCGGCGGCCTGGGCTCGCCCGCGCTGATGTACCTGGCCGCGGCCGGTGTCGGCACGCTGGGCATCGTCGAGTTCGACGTGGTCGACGAGTCGAACCTGCAGCGCCAGATCATCCACGGCCAGTCGGACGTGGGCCGCTCCAAGGCGGAGTCGGCGCGGGACTCGGTCAAGGAGATCAACCCCTACGTCGACGTGATCCTCCACGAGGAGCGCCTCGACAACTCCAACGTCATGGAGATCTTCTCCGGCTACGACCTGATCGTGGACGGCACCGACAACTTCGCCACCCGCTACCTGGTGAACGACGCCGCGGTGCTGCTCGGCAAGCCGTACGTGTGGGGCTCGATCTACCGCTTCGACGGCCAGGCCAGCGTGTTCTGGGCCGAGCACGGCCCCTGCTACCGCTGCCTCTACCCGGAGGCCCCGCCGGCGGGCATGGTCCCCTCCTGCGCCGAGGGCGGCGTGCTGGGCGTGCTGTGCGCGTCCATCGGCTCGATCCAGGTCACCGAGGCGATCAAGCTGCTGGCCGGCGTGGGCGACCCGCTGGTCGGCCGGCTGATGATCTACGACGCCCTGGAGATGAACTACCGCCAGGTGAAGGTCCGCAAGGACCCTGACTGCGCCGTCTGCTCCGAGCACCCGACGGTCACCGAGCTGATCGACTACGAGGCCTTCTGCGGCGTCGTGTCGGAGGAGGCGCAGGCCGCCGCCGCCGGCTCGACCGTCACCTCGGCGCAGCTCAAGCAGTGGCAGGACGACGAGGAGGACATCTTCCTGATCGACGTCCGTGAGCCCGGCGAGTACGAGATCGTCAACATCCCCGGCGCGGTGCTGATCCCGAAGAACGAGTTCCTGATGGGCGACGCCCTGGAGAAGCTGCCGCAGGACCGCAAGATCGTGCTGCACTGCAAGTCGGGCGTGCGCTCGGCCGAGGTGCTGGCCGTGGTCAAGGCGGCCGGTTTCGCCAACGCCGTCCACCTGGGCGGCGGCGTGCTCGGCTGGGTCAGCCAGATCGAGCCGCACAAGCCGGTCTACTAGGACGCCGGAACGCAGACGCCGGAACGTATCGGAAGGGCCCGCCTCGGCGGGCCCTTCCGCGTGTCCGGTGGACGTCAGAGCGCGCCGCGGCGCTGCAGCATGTTGTAGGAGATCCAGCCCGGCAGCACCGGCAGCCAGAAGGTGAGCGCCCGGTAGAGGAAGACCGCCGGGGTGGCGACCGCCGGCGACACGTCCGCGACCGTCAGGGCGCCGATCAGGGCGACCTCGACCGGGCCGATGCCGCCCGGGGTGGGGATCGCCGAGCCGGCCGCGTTGGCGGTCAGGAAGACCACCGCGACCGCCGAGAAGCTGACGTCGCCGCCGAAGGCCTGCACCGAGGCGTCCAGGCAGGCGGTGAAGGAGAGGGTCAGCAGCAGGATGCCGCCGAAGCCGGTGACCAGCTTGCTGGGCGTCTGCATCAGGTCGAGCATCCGCGGCACCACGCCGAAGAACAGCGAGCGCAGCCGGCCCAGCACGAACCGGCGCAGCGGCGCGACCGCCGCCACCACCAGGGCGAGCACGGCGGCGGTCAGCACGCCGATGATTACCGCGCGGGAGGCGGACAGGTCGCCGTTGGTCTGGCTGCCGGTGATCAGGCCGAAGCTGAACAGCAGCAGCAAGTGCCCGGCCAGGCCGGCCAGCTGGGAGGCGCCGACCGAGGCCACCGCCTGGCCGGAGCGGATCCCGGCCTTCTGCAGGTAGCGGGTGTTGAGCGCGATGCCGCCGATCGCGGCGGGGGCGACCAGCTTGACGAAGGAGCCGGCCAGCTGGGCCGCGACGGTGCGCCGGAACGGCAGCTTCTCCGGGACGAAGCCGGTCAGGCTCATCGCGGCGGCGACGTAGCTGAACGCGGCCGCCAGCAGGGCCGCCGCCGCCCAGACCCAGTCCATCTGGGAGAGCTTGAGCTGGGCCGGCTTGATGGTGGTCAGCGCCAGGTAGGCGGCGAAGGTGAGCGCGATCACCATGATCAGGCTCTTCGGCTTCAGCCGCTCCAGCTTGGCCGGCTCCATCGGGGCCTCGGGGGCGATCTGGAGGATCTGGCCGCGGATGCGGCTGAGCAGGTCCTCGCCGGCCACCGCGATGTCTTCCTCGGCCTGCTGCTGGGTGCGCTCGCCGGCCGCGACCTGCTCCAGCGCCCTGGCCCGGGCGACGGTCTTGCGCTCCTTGGTGAGCCGCGCGAGGTCGACCCTGGTGGAGCGGCTCATCCCGACCGGCTGGAGCAGCGGCAGCGCCTGGGCGACCCGGTCGGCGCCGAGCACCGCGTTGGCGGTGGCGACGGCCCGCTCCGGGCCGATCCGCAGCGCGAAGGTGGTGACCAGCTGGGCGACGTCGATGCGCAGCGTCAGGTCGGTGGCGGCGATGTCGCCGCCGGAGAGGTTGACCAGGCAGGCCGTCTTCTCGTCCACCACCAGCAGCGACTCGCCGGTCAGCCGGCGGTGGGCGATCCGGCGCTCGTGCAGGGCCGCCACCGACTCCCAGAGCGAGGCCATCACCTGGTCGGTGACCTCCTCGTCGGAGAGCTCGTCCAGGATGCGGCCCTCGACCTTGCCGTAGACCAGGATCGCGGCGTCCGGGCCCAGCTCGGAGGTGGCGACCAGCTGCGGCGCGCGGGCGCCCGAGGCGGCCGCCGCGTAGGCGATCAGGGCCTCCTGCTCCAGCGCCTGGCGCAGCGACTGCGGGCTGCGGCGCACCGCCACCGAGCGCAGCCGCAGCCGACGCCAGGCCCGGTAGAAGAAGCCGGAGGCCTGCTGCTCGCGGTCGATGATGTGGACGTCCAGCGGCGGGCCGCTCTGCTGGGTGACGTAGTAGCGGCGGGTGCCGCCGGGCGCGTCCGGGGCGCGGTGGGCGCTCTCCGGGGTGAAGCCGACCTTGCGCAGGCCGATCATCAGGTGCTGGCCGGTGGGCCGGATGTTCGGGGAGCCGATCGCGTACAGCGTGCCGTACGCGACGGACCAGCCGATCAGGACGGTGAGCAGCAGCGACAGCGGGGTGGTGTAGCCGCCGAGCAGTTCGGTGATCCCGCTGAAGACCACCACCACCCACAGGGCGACCCGCCACCGGGGGCGGCTCGACATGCCGACCGCGGTCATGTAGGCGATCACCGGGGCGAGGTAGCCGTGCACCGGGTCGGTGAGGGTGCCGTTGCTGTCCATCGGCAGCCTGGTCAGCGCGTCCCGGATGTGGTCGGAGGCGCCTTCGGCCACCCACCAGTCGATGCCCAGCGAGACGCCGTAGGCGAGCACCGAGGCGAGCACGCCGTCGGCGACTCGCAGGCCGTCGCGTTTGATCAGCCGCTCGACCGCGAAGGCCAGCGGCACGGCGAGCACCGCGACGCTGGAGAGCAGGCCGGTGATGGTGGAGAGCACCGCGGAGAAGTGCGGCGCGTTGGTGGCGATGTCCTGTTCGATGCCGGTGGTGGTCGAGGTGGCGATGCCCGCCAGCACGAAGACGGCGACTATGCCGAACACACCGGCCAGGAAGCGGATCAGGTCGGACGGGCGGTGCGCCCGGGCGGCGAGCAGGGGCTCGTCGACGTCCAGGTGTGGGGCGCCGTCCAGCGGGTCGTGGTAGTCGGGCAGCGGGCGCCGGGCCGGCGGTGCGGCGGCGGCCGGTCCCCCGGGGTCCTCGGCGGCCTCGGCGGCTTCAAAGGGTTCGGCGGGTTCTTCGGAGGCCTCGGCGGGCGCGGGGGTCTTGATCGTCAGGTCCTTGATCAGGGAGACTTCCGGAGTCGGCCCGGTCGCGGGCCCACCACCGGGAGCCGAGGGCACGGCGGCGGCGGACTCGTCGGAGTCCTCGTCCACACCCACGTCAGCCGTCCCGGTCATCTGGTCTTGTCCTCGTATCACCACTCACCGCCCCGAAGATGGTGGCATGCCTCGGCGCCCCGTGCTGGACAGGGGCCGGATCGGGCGCGGCGGATCGTACGTGCGGGGCCACGGGTGCGCCCCCGTGAGGAAGAATGCCCCAGGTGACGGACGTAACAGACGACGGCCTCCCGGACACCCTGCCGCCCTTCGCCGAACTGGTGCTCGACCTGACCGAGCGGATTCCACCCGGCAGGGTGATGACCTACGGGGACGTTGCCGAGTACCTCGGCCAGGGCGGCCCCCGGCAGGTCGGCCGGGTGATGGCCCTGTACGGCGGCTCCGTCCCCTGGTGGCGGGTCATCCGCGCCGACGGCCGCTTCCTGCCCGGGCACGAGCACCGTGCCCTCGCCCACTACGGCGAGGAGGGCACCCCGCTGCGCGAACTCGCCGACCCGCCCCGGGTCGACCTGCGACGGGCCCGCTGGGACGGGCAGGAGTCGGACGCCGCGCACTGAGGCAGCCGCGGAACGCGGAATGCGGACCGGGCCGCCGCGGACCGGGGATGCCGCGAAACCGCCGCGCCGACGGGAATGACGGGGCAGGATCGTAGGCTCGATACGGGCGGGCCCCGGCGGGCCCGCCCGGCCACGCCTCCAGCACAACCCCAGGATCCGCCTCCGTGAGTTCCCCGTACCGGCTCGTGCGCAGCCCGCTCGTCCAGCCCGCCCCACCCGTGCTGGACGAGTACCAGCGCGCCGTGGTCGAGCACGGCGGCGGGCCGCTGCTGGTGCTCGCCGGCCCCGGGACGGGCAAGACCACCACCCTGGTCGAGGCCGTCGCCCGGCGGATCGAGAACGGCACCGACCCCGAGCGCATCCTCGTCCTCACCTTCAGCCGCAAGGCCGCGACGGAACTGCGCGACCGGATGTCCGCCCGGCTCGGCTCCTCCTCGGCCGCCCCCCAGGCCACCACCTTCCACTCCTTCAGCTACGCCCTGCTGCGCGCCCACCAGGACCCGCAGGACTACGCCGAACCGCTGCGGCTGCTCTCCGGCCCCGAACAGGACGTCATGGTCCGCGAACTGCTGGCCGGCGGCGCCGAGGACGCGAAACTCGGCAGCTCCCGGATCCACTGGCCGCTCGACCTGCGGGCCTGCCTGACCACCCGGGGCTTCGCCGACGAGGTCCGCGCCGTCCTCGCCCGCAGCCGCGAGCTGGGCCTGGGCGAAGCCGAACTGGAGCGCTTCGCCCAGGGCGTCCAGCGCCCCGACTGGGCCGCCGCCGCGCACTTCCTCGCCGACTACCTCGACGTGCTCGACCTGCGCGGCGTCCTCGACTACGCCGAACTCGTCCACCGGGCCGTCCTGCTCGCCGAACGCCCCGAGGTCGCCGAACAACTGCGGCGGCGCTACGAGGTGGTGTTCGTCGACGAGTACCAGGACACCGACCCCTCCCAGGTCCGGCTGCTGCGCCAGCTGGCCGGCGGCGGCCGCGAACTCGTCGCGGTCGGCGACCCCGACCAGTCGATCTACGCCTTCCGCGGCGCCGACATCAACGGCATCCTCGACTTCCCGCAGACCTTCCGCCGGGCCGACGGCGAACCCGCCGACGTCAAGGTGCTGCGCGTCTCCCGCCGCTCCGGCGCCGTCCTGCTCGCCGCCTCCCGGGAGCTCGCCCGGCGGATGCCGATGGGCCGGCTGCCCGCCGACAAGCTCGCCCAGCACCGCGCGCTGCTGCCCTCCCGCGAGGGCGGCCGGGCCGAGGTCTACACCTACCCCACCCCCGGCGCCGAACTCGACTCGATCGCCGACCTGCTGCGCCGCGCCCACCTGGAGGACGGCGTGCCCTGGGGCGAGATGGCCGTCCTGGTCCGGGCCGGCGCCCGCTCCATCCCCGGCGTGCGGCGGGCGCTCAGCGCGGCCGGCGTCCCGCTGGAGATCGACGGCGACGACCTGCCGCTGCGCGAGGAGCCGGCCGTCGCCCACCTGCTGCTCGCCCTGCGGGTCTGCGCCGAGCAGGCCGCCCGCGACCGGAACGGTGACCCCGACACACCCGACCCGCTCACCACCGACCTGGCCCACGCCCTGCTCACCGGCCCGCTCGGCGGCCTCGACGGCTCCGACCTGCGCCGCCTCGGCCGCGCCCTGCGCGAGGAGGAACGCGCCGCCCTGCGCGCCGACGGGGACCCGGCCGCTCCCCGCCCGGCCGGCGACCTGCTGCGCGAGGCCCTCGCCGAACCCGAGCGGCTGATCGCCCTCGACCCCGCCCACGCCCGCCGGGCCCGCGACCTCGGGACCCTGCTGCGCAAGGTCCGCGAACGCCTCGCCGGCGGCTGCACCGCCGAGGAGGCGCTCTGGGAGCTGTGGGACGGCAGCCGCCGTTGGCGCGAACGCCTGGAACGGGCCGCCCTGCGCGGCGGCGGCGCCGGCCGCAACGCCGACCGCGACCTCGACGCGCTGTGCGCCCTGTTCGAGACTGCCGCCCGCGCCGAGCAGCAGGTCACCGGCCACCGCGGCGCCCTCGACCTGCTCGCCGAGCTCGACGCCCAGGACATCGCCGCCGACACCCTCACCGTCCGGGCCGTGCGCCCCGAGGCCGTCCGGCTGATGACCGCCCACCGCTCCAAGGGCCTGGAGTGGCGCCTGGTCGTCGTCGCCGGCGTCCAGGACGGCCTCTGGCCCGACCTGCGCCGCCGCGGCTCCCTGCTGGAGGCCGACCGGATCGGCCGAGACGGCCTCGCCGAACCGCTCTCCCCGGGCGCCCTGCTCGGCGAGGAGCGCCGGCTCTTCTACGTCGCCGCGACCCGCGCCCGGGAACGGCTGATCGTCACCGCCGTCAAGGCCCCCGCCGACGACGGCGACGAGCCCTCCCGCTTCCTGCGCGAGCTCTACCGCGAGGACGTCGACCCGCGGACCGGCAGGGTCGTGCGCCGCACCCCGCCGGTCGTCGTCGAGGACGTCACCCACCGCCCGCGCCGCCCGCTGTCCGTCGCCGCGCTGGTCGCCGAACTGCGGGCCGTCACCGTCGACCCGGCCCGGTCGCCCGAACTGCGCCGGGCCGCCGCCGAACGGCTCGCCCTGCTCGCCGCCGCCACCGACGACGAGGGCCTGCCGCTGGTGCCCGCCGCCCGCCCCGACCGCTGGTGGGGCCTGGCCGACGCCACCGCCGCCCCCGACCCGCTGCGCAGCGCCGACCTGCCGGTGCGGCTGTCCGGCAGCGGCCTGGAGCAACTGGAGAACTGCTCGCTGCAGTGGTTCCTGGACAAGGAGGTCAAGGCCCGCGCACCCGGCTCCGCCGCCCAGGGCTTCGGCAACGTCGTGCACGCGCTCGCCGACGAGGTCGGCTCCGGGCGCACCCCCGCCGACCTCGCCGTCCTGATGGAACGCCTGGACACCGTCTGGGACGCGCTGGCCTTCGACGCGCCCTGGAAGTCCCAGCAGGAGAAGACCCAGGC
Source organism: Kitasatospora sp. NPDC094016 (assembly GCF_040304045.1). Taxonomy (NCBI): domain Bacteria; kingdom Bacillati; phylum Actinomycetota; class Actinomycetes; order Kitasatosporales; family Streptomycetaceae; genus Kitasatospora; species Kitasatospora sp. NPDC094016. The sequence continues at coordinate 20,716 of NZ_JBEOUK010000016.1, read as the reverse complement.
CCGTGCCGCCCTGGAGCGCTTCCTCAACTGGCACGTGCTGGAACGCGGCCGTGACCTCGTCGCCACCGAGCACGGCTTCGACGTCACCCTCGACGCCGGCGGCGTCTCGGTGCGCATCCGCGGCTCGATGGACCGGGTCGAGAAGGACGCGGCCGGGCGCGCCTACGTCGTCGACTTCAAGACCGGCAAGCAGATCCCCACCGACAGGTCGCTGCCCGAGCACAAGCAGCTGGCCGTCTACCAGCTCGCCGTCCGCGCCGGGGCGCTCAACGAGCTGCCCGGCTTCGCCGACCGCCCCCCGGCCACCGGCGGCGCCGAACTCGTCCACCTGCGCGAGCCCGCCGCCAAGGCCGCCCAGGACGCCCCCAAGGTGCAGCGGCAGGACCCGCCGGAGGGCGAGCCGTGGATCGAGAACCTGCTCGCCGACGCGGCCGGCCGGGTCCTCGCCGAGCGCTTCGTCCCGCAGACCGGCGGCGGCTGCGACCGCTGCACCTTCCGCCGCAGCTGCTCCGCCCAGCGGGACGGGGCGCAACTCGTCGAGTGAAGGTTGTCCGCCGCTCCGGTTAACGTTGCGGGGTGACCGCCGTGCTCAGCCATCCCGACCAGCTCAAGGAGCTGCTGGGCATCCCGTTCAACCGGGAGCAGATGGCGGCCATCGGCGCCCCCCTGGAACCGGCCGTGATCGTGGCCGGCGCCGGCTCCGGCAAGACCACGGTGATGGCCGCCCGGGTGGTCTGGCTGGTCGGCTCCGGCGCCGTCCGGCCCGAGGAGGTGCTCGGCCTCACCTTCACCAACAAGGCCGCCGGCGAGCTCGCCGAGCGCGTGCGCACCGCCCTGCTGCGGGCCGGCGTCACCGGGGAGGACGCCGTCGAGCCGCTCGGCGAACCGGAGATCTCCACCTACCACGCCTTCGCCGGCCGGCTGCTCAAGGAGCACGGCCTGCGGATCGGCATCGAACCCGACGTGCGGTTGCTCGCCGACGCCACCCGCTTCCAGCTCGCCGCCAAGGTGCTGCGCACCGCCCGCGGCCCGTTCCCCGCGCTCACCGGCACCTTCGCCAACCTGGTCGCCGACCTGATCGCCCTGGACGGCGAACTCGCCGAGCACCTGGTCGAGCCGGACACCCTGCGCGCCCACGACGAGGACCTGCTGGACACCCTCGCCACCGTCAAGCTCACCAACGACGACCTGCGGGCCGTCCCCGCCACCGCCCGGGCCCGGCTGGAGCTGCTGCGCCTGGTCGAGGACTACCGGCGCCGCAAGCACGCCGCCGGGCTGATGGACTTCGGCGACCAGATAGCCGCCGCCGCCCGGCTCGCCCAGCAGCGGCCCGAGGTCGGCGCGCTGCTCCGCGGCCAGTTCCGGGTCGTGCTGCTCGACGAGTACCAGGACACCTCGGTCGCCCAGCGGCTGATGCTGGCCGGCCTGTTCGGCGCCGGCCCCGCAGGACCGGGCGGCCCCGTCGACGGCCACCCCGTCACCGCCGTCGGCGACCCCTGCCAGGCGATCTACGGCTGGCGCGGCGCCTCCGTCGCCAACCTCGACGAGTTCCCCCGGCACTTCCCGAAGGCCGACGGCCGCCCCGCCGCCCGCTACGCGCTCAGCGAGAACCGCCGCAGCGGCGGGCGGCTGCTCGCCTTCGCCAACGAACTCGCCGCGCCGCTGCGGGCCATGCACGAGGGCGTCGAGGCGCTGCGCGCGGCCCCCGGCGCCGAGCAGGACGGCTACGCGCGGGCGGCGCTGCTGCCCACCCACGCCGAGGAGATCGACTGGCTCGCCGACTCGATCGCCCATCTGGTGCGCACCGGCACCGCGCCCGGCCGGATCGCCGTGCTGTGCCGCGGCGGCGCGGCCTTCCCGGACATCCACGCCGCCCTGGTCGCCCGCGAGGTGCCGGTCGAGGTGGTGGGCCTGGGCGGGCTGCTGCAACTGCCCGAGGTGGCCGACCTGGTGGCGGTCTGCGAGGTGCTCCAGGACCCGACCGCCAACGCCGCGCTGGTGCGCCTGCTGATCGGCCCGCGCTGGCGGATCGGCCCGCGCGACCTCGCCCTGCTCGGCCGCCGGGCCGCCGACCTGGTGCGCACCGACCGGCCCGAGGGCGTGGAGGCGCTGACGGCGGCCGTCGCCGAGGCCGACCCCACCGAGGTGGTCTCGCTCGCCGACGCGGTGGAGACCTTCCTCGACGCGGAGCAGCCCGACGAACTGCCCTTCTCCGCCGAGGCCAGGATCCGCCTGGCCCGCCTCGGCCAGGAGCTGCGCGACCTGCGCCGCTCGCTCGCCGACCCGCTGATGGACGTGCTGCACCGGGTACTGGCCGTCACCGGCCTGGAGGTCGAACTCGCCGCCTCCCCGCAGGCACTGGCCGCCCGGCGGCGCGAGACCCTGCACGCCTTCCTGGACGTCGCCGCCTCCTTCGCCGACCTCGACGGCGACCCCGGCCTGGCCGCCTTCCTCGGCTTCCTGCGCGCCGCCCAGGAGTACGAGCGCGGCCTGGACAGCAGCCTGCCCGGCGGCGAGGACACCGTGAAGGTGCTCACCGCGCACAAGTCCAAGGGCCTGGAGTGGGACGTCGTCGCCGTCCCCGGCCTGGTCAAGGGCTCTTTCCCGTCCACCACCTCGCGCGAGCGCTGGACCAGCAGCAAGCGGGTGCTCCCGCACGCCCTGCGCGGCGACGCGGACACCCTGCCCGACGTGCGCGGCGGGTGGGACGGCAAGGCCATGACCGCGTTCAAACGGCAGCTGGCCGAGCACTCCGGCACCGAGGAACTGCGCCTGGGCTACGTCGCGTTCACCCGCCCGCGCACGCTGCTGCTGGCCTCCGGGCACTGGTGGGGGCCCAGCCAGAAGACCGTCCGCGGCCCGTCCGCCTTCCTGGAGCAGCTGCGCGAGCACTGCGAGCGGCCCGGCGCCGGGGAGGTCGAGCACTGGGCCGAGCAGCCGGAGAAGGGCGCCGAGAACCCGGCGCTGGCCGCCCCCGTCGAGCACCCCTGGCCGCTGCCGCTGGACCCGGCCGCCCAGCTGGCCCGCCGCCGGGTCGCCGAGGTGGTGCACGCCCGGCTGGCCGGCGCGCCCGCCCCCGAGCCCGAGCCGATGGCCGTCGAGGACCAGCGCCAGGCGGCCTCCTGGGACCGCGACCTCACCGCGCTGCTGGGCGAGTTGGAGCGCTCCCGGCGCACCGCCCGCGACGTGCCGCTGCCCGCCTCGCTGTCCGCCACCCAACTGCTGCGCCTGGCCGCCGACCCGGACGGCTTCGCGCGCGACCTGGCCCGGCCGATGCCGCGCCCGCCGCAGCCGGCCGCCCGGCGGGGCACCCGCTTCCACGCCTGGGTGCAGTCCCGGATCGAACCGCTGCTGCTGATCGAGCCGGGCGCGCTGCCCGGTGCGGACGACGACGGCATCGAGGACGAGCAGGACCTGGAGCAGCTCAAGGAGGCGTTCCTGCGCACCCCGTACGCCCAGCGCCGGCCGCACCGGGTGGAGGCGCCGTTCCAGCTGGTGCTCGGGGGGCGGGTGGTGCGCGGCCGGATCGACGCGGTCTACCGGGACGGTGACGTGACGTCAGTAACCGGTGGCGCGTCACGCTACGAAGTGGTGGACTGGAAGACCCACCGCGAGGAGACCGCCGACCCGTTGCAGCTCGCGGTCTACCGGATCGCCTGGGCCGAGCAGGCGGGCGTTCCGCCGGAGCAGGTCACGGCTTCCTTCCTGTACGTCCGCAGCGGGCGGATCGTCCGTCCGGCAGGACTTCCCGACCGAAAAGAGTTGGAACGGCTCCTGATCGGGAACAGTGAAGAATGAGTCACGCAGAGCATTCAAGTCATCACGGCAGCGCCCGAAACCTGTGCGTCATGCACGTTTCGTGCCTATTGTGGGGTCGGTAACCGGTCAACCCCCGTGCTCCGGCCGCCAGCGAGGCCCGCATTCCCTAACCCTCAGTCATCACCGCAGGTGCCCCAGGGCATCGGCGTCTTCTGCTGGAGTAACCGACGTTGAGCGCGACCGGATGGATCAGAGAGCGGTTCACCGGGCCGACCCCGGGACCCGCTCCGGGCACGACCGGCACCTGGCCGAGGACGGCGCTCGCGCTGCCCTTCATCGGCATGGCGCTGATCGTCGCCCTCGACTTCGTCAGCAACACCGAGGTGACGGTCGAACCGGCCCTCACCGCCGTCCCCGCGCTGGCCGCCGTGGTCAGCCACCGAACCTGGTACCCGCTCGCCATCGGCCTCTTCACCGAGGCGGTGGCCTTCCTGATGGCCTTCCGCAGCGACGCGCTCGACCAGTCCGTGCACGCCGCCAGCGTCTTCGCGATCCTGCTGGTCGCCCTGATCGGCTGGGTCAGCGCCACCCTGCGGCTGCGCCAGGAGCGGGCGCTGGCCGACGCCCAGCTCGTCGCCTCGATCGCCCGCCGGGTGCTGCTGCGGCCCGTCCCCGAGCGGGTCGGCACCGTCCAGGCGGCCGTCCACTACGAGGCCGCCGCCGCGCACGCCAGGATCGGCGGCGACCTGTACGAGGTGGTCAACACCCGGCACGGGGTGCGGGCCGTGGTCGGCGACGTCCGCGGCAAGGGCCTCGGCGCGGTCGAGACCGCCGCCGCCGTCCTCGGCGCCTTCCGCGAGGCCGCGCACCAGGAGCCCGCACTCGACCGGGTCGCCGGCTGGCTGGCCGTCAGTCTCGACCGGGCCCTGCACGAGAACGACCACCCGGGCGTGGAGGAGGAGTTCGTCACCCTGGTGCTGATCGGCGTCGGGGCGGACGGCACCGCGGAACTGGTCAACTGCGGCCACCCCTCGCCGCTGCTGCTGCGCGGCGGGGACGTCCGGCCGCTCGAACTCGCCGAGACCGTTCCGCCGCTGGGCGTCCTCGACCCGGCCGACGTCCGGCCCCCGGTGCACCGGGTGGTGCTGCGGCCCGGCGACCGGGTCCTGCTGTTCACCGACGGGGTGATCGAGGCCCGCGACCGCTCCGGCGCCTTCTACCCGCTCGCCGAACGCCTCCCGCGCTGCGCCGACGGCCGCCCGGCGGACGTCCTGCAGCGCCTGCACGAGGACGTGGTGCGCCACGTCGGCCGCCAACTCGGCGACGACGCGGCCATGCTGCTCCTCCAGTACGCGCCGGCCCCCGCCGCCGGCACCCAACTACCGCACCAGCACGGCATCCTGACCCGGCATTAGACCCGAACCGGGCCCGAACCGGGCCCGCACTAGAGCGAGACCTCCACCAGCAGCGGCCGGTGGTCCGACACCGCCGCGCGCGGCGCCGCCGCCGGGCCGACCGCGGAGCGCGGCACGCCGACCGCCAGCACGTGGTCGAACTGCACCGCCGGGCGGTGCGAGGGGTACGTCGGGGTGCGGGCCAGGTCGTACCAGCCCTGCAGGCGGGGGCGGGGCTCGCGCACCCGGCGCCGGCGCGGCTCGGCCAGGGCCGGCCGGGCCCGCCGGGCCGCCCGCAGCTCCCGGACCCGCGCCCGGGGCGCGGTGCGCTCCAGCGCCGTCGCCCCGCCGAGGACGGTGCGCGGCACCGCGCCGACCAGGTTGAAGTCGCCGAGCACCAGGTACGGCTGCGGCAGGTCCGCGATCCACCGCCGGATGCCGGCCAGCTGCGCCATGTTCCACCCGGGGACGAAGGACAGGTGCGCCGCCACCACGGTGAACGGGCCGTCGTCGCCCTCCAGCACGGCCGCCAGCGCAGCCCGCGGCTCGTCCGGCACCGGGGTGAGCCCGCGCCGGCCGGCCACCCGCAGCGGCAGTCCGAACGGGGCCGGGGCGAACCGGCGGGCCCGCCAGTGCCGCACCGGCAGCCGGGTCAGCAGCGCGGTGCCGTACGAGGGCGGGGCGCCGTCGCCGACGTCGCCGGGCCCGTACACCCGCAGGCCGTCGGGCACGGAGGGCTCCGGCACCCAGCCCGCGACCGGCGCCGGGCGCCCGTGCAGGGCGGCGGCGAACCGCCAGTCGGCGGCCCCCATGGCCTTGGCGGCCACCGCGGCCTGGTCGGTGCCGCCGGAGCGGGACTGGTGGCGGTCCACCTCCTGGAGGGCCAGGACGTCGGCGTCCAGCGCGGCCACCGCCTCCGCCAGCGGCCCGCCGGCGTCGGCGGGGTAGGGCCGCGGGGCGCCGTCCGGCGCGAGCGGCTGACCGTGCAGCAGGTTGAAGGTGGCGATGCGCAACTGGCTCACACCGCACGACGGTACCCGCTCGCCGGGGGAGGGGGCGCGGCTTGAGCCCGCGGGGCATACCGGGTATACATACTGAGTATGTCCATCCGACACGGTCTGCTCGCCCTGCTCGACCAGGGCCCGCGCTACGGCTACCAACTGCGCACCGAGTTCGAGGCGCGCACCGGCGCCACCTGGCCGCTCAACGTCGGGCAGGTCTACACCACGCTGTCCCGACTGGAACGGGACGGCCTGGTCGAGCCCGCCGGAGAGGACGACGAGGGCCACCAGTTCTACGCCGTCACCGAAGAGGGACGCACCGAGCTGCGGGCCTGGTTCGACACCCCGGTGCCCCGAACCAACCCCCCGCGCGACGAACTGGCCATCAAGCTCGCCATGGCCGTCACCGTCCCCGGGGTGGACGTCTCCGCCGTCGTCCAGGGCCAGCGCCGCCACAGCATCAAGGCGCTCCAGGACTACACCCGGCTCAAGGGCCGCGCGCTGGCCGGGGAGTCACGGCCCGGCACCACGCCCTCCGCGAGCAACGACCTGGCCTGGCTGCTCGTCCTCGACCAGCTGATCTTCCAGACCGAGGCCGAGATCCGCTGGCTCGACCACTGCGAGACCCGGCTCCAGCAGCACGCGGAGACCGAACAGGCCCGCGCCGCCGAAGCCGCCCGCGACGGCGGCGCCACGGCCGCCCGGCCCGCCCGCCGCCGCTCGCGCACCTGACCCCGCCCGCCGTCGCGCGCGTCCGACCCCGCGACGGCCGCCGCTCGCGCACCTGACCGCGACGGCCCGCCCGAACCACCGGCCCGGACCCGACGCCGAGCCCACCACCAGCACAAGGGGGGAACCATGTCCCACACCGACCCGGCCCGGCAGACGCCGGTACTGCACCTGGAGAACGTCACCCGAGTCCACGGCCAAGGCGCCGCGGAGGTCCAGGCCCTGCGCGGCATCGACCTCAAGGTCCACCCCGGCGAGTTCGTCGCCGTCATGGGCCCGTCCGGCTCCGGCAAGTCGACGCTCCTCACCCTCGCCGGCGGACTGGACACCCCGACCACCGGCCAGGTCCTCGTCGAGGGCGTAGCCCTCGGCGGGCTCAACCGCAAGCGGCTCGCCCAGGTCCGCCGCCGCTCCATCGGCTACGTCTTCCAGGACTACAACCTGATACCGGCCCTCACCGCCGGCGAGAACATCTCGCTGCCGCGCGAACTCGACGGCCTCTCCGCCCGCGCCGCCCGCCGCGAGGCGCTCACCGCCCTGGAGGAACTCGGCATCCCCGAGCTCGCCGACCGCTTCCCCGACGACATGTCCGGCGGCCAGCAGCAGCGCGTCGCCATCGCCCGCGCCCTCATCGGCGACCGCCGCCTCGTCCTCGCCGACGAGCCCACCGGCGCCCTCGACTCCACCACCGGCGAGGCCGTCCTCGCCGTCCTGCGCGCCCGCTGCGACGCCGGCGCCGCCGCCATGATGGTCACCCACGAGGCCCGGCACGCCGCCTGGGCCGACCGCGTGGTCTTCCTGCGCGACGGCCGCATGGTCGACGAGAGCGTCAGCCAGGACGCCGCCAGCCTGCTCGTCAGCGCCGCCACCAACAGCATGAAGGTGGACGAGTGAAGCTCAGCGCCTGGCGGGTCGCCCTGCGCATCGCCCGCCGCGACGCCCTGCGCGCCAAGGGCCGCAGCGCCCTGGTGATCGCCATGGTCGCACTGCCCGTCCTCGGCGTCACCGGCGCCGACGTGGTCTTCCGCAGCGCCGACCTCGAACCCGCCGAACACGTCGTGCGCGTCATGGGCCAGGCCGACGGCGAACTGCAGATGCTCGAACGCGGCGCCACCGTCCTCCAGGCGCCCGACCCCGAGAAGGGAATGTCCACCAAGAGCGCCAAGGACGAGGCGAAGAACGGCGCCGCCCCCCGGTACACCCCCGCCCAGCAGCGCAGCCTCGACACCGACCCCGCCGAACTGGCGAAGCAACTGCTCCCGCCCGGCACCGTCCTCGTGCCCGAGCGGCAGGGCCCCTACACCGCCGCCGGCAGCTCCCAGGGCCTGCTCAGCACCCGCACCACCGAACTCGACCTCACCGACCCGATCTGGAAGGGCCGGGTCAACCTGGTCAAGGGCCGCGCCCCCGCCACCGACGGCGAAGCCGCCGTCACCCGGGACTTCCTCACCCGCTCCGGCCTCAAGATCGGCGACCAGACCGCCGTCCGCGGCCTGGAGGGCACCCCCTTCACCATCACCGGCGTCGTCGAGTACCCCAGTGAACTGACGGCCAGCGAGATCATCGCCCGGCCCGGCACCCTGATCGGCAAGCTCGCCAAGCTCCCCGGCGCCGACCGCAGCCGCAACGCCGGCACCGACGCGCCCACCCGCTGGCTCGTCAAGCTCCCCTCCGGCACCCTCGACTGGCCCAAGGTCACCGAACTGGGCGGCTACGGCTTCACCCTCGCCTCCCGCGCCGTCCTGCTCGACCCGCCGGCCCGCGCCGACGTCCCCTACTACGTCGAGGCCGACAAGCACGGCGGCCCCACCCCCGGCTACCTCGACCGCACCTCCGTCGTCATCCTCGCCACCGTCGTCGGCATGGCCCTGCTGGAGATCGTCCTCCTCGCGGGCCCCGCCTTCGCCGTCGGGGCCAGGCGCTCCCGGCGGCAGCTCGGACTGCTCGCCGCCGGCGGCGGTGAACGCGCCAACATCCGCGCCGTCGTCCTCGGCGGCGGCATCGTCCTCGGCATCACCGCCGCCGTCGTCGGCCTCGGACTCGGCATCGGCCTGGTCGCCCTGCTGCGCACCCGGGCCGAGGAGTACGCCGGCCAGCGCTTCGGCCACTTCAACCTCCAGCCGCTCGACCTGCTCGGCGTGCTCCTGGTCGGCCTGGTCACCGGCCTGCTCGCCGCCGTCGTGCCCGCCGTCCAGGCCTCCCGCCAGGACGTCGTCGCCGCGCTCACCGGCCGCGACTCGCTCAAGCCCCCGAGCCGCAAGCTCGCCCTGCTCGGCCTGCTGATGCTCGGCGGCGGCTCCGCGCTCGCCCTGCTCGGCGCCACCAGCGGCTTCGGCAACCGCAGCCTGTCCGTCCTCGGCGGCTCGGCCGTCGCCGAACTCGGCATGGTCGCCCTGACGCCCTACCTGGTCGGCCTGTTCGGCCGGCTCGGCCGCTGGCTCTCGCTCGGCCCCCGGCTCGCCCTGCGCGACTCGGTGCGCCACCGCGGCCGCACCGCGCCCGCCGTCGCCGCCGTGATGGCCGCCGTCGCCGGCACCGTCGCGGTCAGCGTCTACCTCGCCAGCTACGACGAGGGGAACCGCCGCGAGTACACCGCCGCCGCCCCCTCCGGCGCCGTCATGCTCGGCAGCGGCTGGCTGCCCGCCGCCGAGGGCAAGCTGCTGCCGCAGATGCGCGACGCGGTCGAACGCAACATCCCCGACCTCGGACCGCGCGCCGACATCCAGCGCGTCAACTACAAGGGCGACTGCGCCGACGGCGGCAGCAACTGCGGCTACATCCAGGTCGAACTGCCCATGGAACTGCGCTGCCCCGCCCTCGACGACACCGAGCGCAGCACCGACGAGACGGAACGCATCCTCGGCACCGACCCGCGCTGCCAGGGCATCGGCCACCGCGGCAACCACTTCAGCAACCTCTCCGCGGGCGACGCCACCCTGCTGCACAACCTCTACGGCGTCACCGACCCGGCCGCCGGGCAGGCCCTCGCCGCCGGCAAGGCGGTGGTCTTCGACGCGAAGTACCTCAAGGACGGCAAGCTCGCGATCGGGCTGAACGATCCGATGGAGGACACCGACGGCGTGGCCGCCCCCAAGAAGCGCGGCCACACCGAGATCTCCGTCGACGCCGTCCTCGCGTCCGCGGTGGTGCCGGCCAGCGCCCAGGCCGTGATCAGCCCCGACACCGCCACCCGGCTCGGCCTCACCACCTCCCCGGCCGGCTCGGTCTGGCTGCCCGACAGCTCGCCCTCCGACGGCGCCCAGCAGAAGGCCAACGGGGCGCTGGCCAAGCTCACCGACCAGGACGTCCTCGTGATCGAGCGCGGCTACCAGTCCAGGTCCGACCTGATCGGCCTCGGCCTGTCGATCTTCGCCGGCATCGTCGCCCTCGGCGCGGCCGGCATCGCCACCGGACTCGCCGCCGCCGACTCCCAGCGCGACCTGACCACCCTCGCGGCGGTCGGCGCCGAGCCCCGGATCCGGCGCACGCTCTCCGGCTTCCAGTGCGGGGTGATCGCCGCCATGGGCACCCTCCTCGGCACCGTCTGCGGGATCGTGCCGGCGGTGGCCCTGCGCAAGGTCCAGGGTGCGGCGGCCTCCGTTCCCGGGATGAGCGCCGAGACGATCGCCAACAACTCGGTCGTGGTCCTCCCGTGGCTCACCATCGCGGTCACCGTGGTGGCGCTGCCGCTGCTCGCGGCGGGTCTGGCCGCGCTGCTCACCCGCTCGCGGATCTCCCTGCTGCGCCGCTCCGGCTGAGGTTCGCGCACCCTCCCGTCACCCCCGTCCGCGCCCCCTCCACTCCGGGGGCGGGGGCGGGGGTGACGGAGGTTACAGCCCCGACGGCGCCCGGCAGCCGGACGGCCGGGGCGGGCACCCGCACGGGCGAACTAAAGTCGTCCGTATGACGAGAACTCCGGACAGCGTCGTCCGCTCCTTCATCGACCAGCACCAGGCCGGCTTCCTCGCCGACCTCTCCGAGTGGCTGGCCATTCCCTCGGTCTCCGCCGACCCGGCCCGCGCCGGCGACGTGCGGCGCTCCGCCGAGTGGCTGGCCGCCAAGCTGCGCGACACCGGCTTCCCGGTGGCCGAGGTGTGGGAGACCGACGGCCTGCCGGCGGTGTTCGCCGAGTGGCCCTCCGGGGACTCGTCCGCGCCGACCGTCCTGGTCTACGGGCACCACGACGTGCAGCCCGCCGCCAAGGAGGACGGCTGGGACACCGAGCCGTTCACCCCGACCGTGGTCGGCGGGCGGCTGTTCGCCCGGGGCGCGGCCGACGACAAGGGCCAGGTGTTCTTCCACACCCTGGGCGTGCGCGCCCACCTGGCCGCGACCGGCCGTACCGCGCCGGCCGTCAACCTCAAGCTGCTGATCGAGGGCGAGGAGGAGTCCGGCTCGCCGCACTTCGCCGACCTGGTCCGGCGCGAGGCCGGGCGGCTGGCCGCCGACGTGGTGGTCATCTCGGACACCGGCATGTGGTCCGAGACCACGCCGACCGTCTGCACCGGCATGCGGGGCCTGGCCGACGCCCAGATCGACCTGTACGGCCCGGACACCGACATCCACTCCGGCTCCTTCGGCGGCGCCGTCCCCAACCCGGCGCAGGTCGCCGCCGAGCTGGCGGCCGGCCTGCACGACGCCGACCGCCGGGTGGACATCCCGGGCTTCTACGACGGCGTGATCGAGCTGACCGACCGCGAGCGCGAGCTGTTCGCCGAACTGCCCTTCGACGAGGCGCAGTGGCTCAGGGTCGCCAAGTCGTACGGCACCCGGGGCGAGGCCGGCTACTCCACCCTGGAGCGGGTCTGGGCCCGCCCGACCGCCGAGGTCAACGGCCTCTGGGGCGGCTACACCGGCCCCGGCGGCAAGACCATCGTGCCGTCCTCGGCGCACCTCAAGCTGTCCTTCCGGCTGGTCGCCGGGCAGGAGGTGGAGAAGGTGCGCGAGGCCGTCCGGGAGTGGGTGGCCGCGCGGGTGCCCGAAGGCGTCCGCCACGAGCTGACCTTCCCGGGCGCGACCCGGCCCTGCCTGACCCCGCTGGACCACCCGGCGCTGCAGTCCACCGTCCGCGCCATGGGCCGGGCCTTCGGGCAGAAGATCCTCTTCACCCGCGAGGGCGGCTCCGGCCCGGCCGCCGACCTCCAGGACGTGCTCGGCGCGCCGGTGCTGTTCCTCGGCATCTCGGTGCCCTCGGACGGCTGGCACTCGGTCAACGAGAAGGTCGAACTGGACCTGCTGGCCAAGGGCGTGGAGACGGCCGCGTACCTGTGGGGGGACCTGGCCGAGAACTTCCGGCCCGGCGCGTGAGCCCGCGCGGGCACACCATGGCAGTCAGATCACTCATCCGGATGATTCATCACGTGGGGATGGAACGAAGTGAGCACCGTGCCTGAGACCGAACGCCCACTGAACCTGGCACTGGCCCGGGCCGGGGTGGACCGGGCGGCCGAGCACCGGCTCGACGAGCCCTGGCTGGCCGCCGCCTGGAGCCACCCGGCCACCCGGGTGCTGCCGATCGCCGGCGGCGAGGCGTTCGTCGTCGACACCGCGCAGGGCACCGAACTCGTGCTGATGCCCTCCTTCGAGGCGCCGCAGACCGGGGACCGGTACTTCCTCGGCACCGACGAGGACGGCGTCTCGTACTTCGCGCTGGCCGGTGAGAGCCTGCCCGGGAGGCTGGACGGCGACGCCCGCCCGGCCGGGCTGCGCGAGGTCGGCGCGCTGCTGTCGGACCGGGACGCCGGACTGCTGGTGCACGCCGTCGCGCTGGAGCACTGGCACCGGCTGCACAGCTTCTGCTCGCGCTGCGGGCACCCGACCGAGAAGGCCGGCGCCGGGCACGTGCGGCGCTGCACCTCCTGCGCGGCCGAGCACTACCCGCGCACCGACCCGGCGGTGATCATGGTGATCACCGACGAGCAGGACCGCTGCCTGCTCGGCCGCCAGGCGCTGTGGCCGGAGGGCCGCTGGTCCACCCTGGCCGGCTTCGTCGAGCCGGGGGAGTCGATCGAGCAGGCGGTGGTGCGCGAGGTGCACGAGGAGGCCGGCGTGCGGGTCGGCGAGGTGCGCTACGTCGCCAGCCAGCCCTGGCCCTTCCCGTCGAGCCTGATGCTCGGCTTCACGGGCCGGGCGCTGCCGGGCGGCACGGCGATCACCGTGGACGGCGAGGAACTGGCCGAAGCGCGCTGGTTCTCCCGCGAGGAGCTGCGGGCCGGGATGGAGGCGGGGGAGATCCTGCCGCCCTCCGGGATCTCGATCGCGCGCCACCTGGTCGAGCTCTGGTACGGGGGACCGCTGCCGTCGGCGGCGCGCTGGTAATCCCCGACGAATGGGGGGCGTGCGGGTTATCCCGTGCGCCCCCGTTTTTCTTTTCCCTTCCTTCCCGATTCCGCCACGATCGGATGTTCGTGGCCGGACGGGCCAGTTCTGCTACCGCCGACCGCCACCCTGCAACCGCCGTCAACCCGCGCGGACGACATTGCCGGAAACGGCTGAAACCCCGCCATCGTGCTCGCTACATTCACTCGGGTGACAATCCCCCGGGGCACCGCCCAATCCCCCAAATACCAGCGTCTCGCCGCCGACCTGCGCCGCCGGATCGCCGAGGGCGAGTTCACCGCCGACGCCGCACTCCCGGTCGAGAGCGAACTGGAACGCCAGTACGGAGTCGCCCGCAACACCGTCCGGCTCGCCGTCGACGTCCTGGTCAACGAAGGCCGCCTGGTCCGCCTCCAGGGCAAGGGCACCTACCTGCGGGAACACCCCGTCCTGGACCACCGCGCCTACGGCCCCACCCTGGCCCCCGCCCCCCGGGACTGCCTGGCCGTGCCCTCCGCCGTCTACCTCGGCGAGGCCGCCGAGGCCGGCCGCGAACTCACCACCGACTTCGAGATGATGATCGTCCGGGCCCGGGTCGACATCGCCGAACGGCTCGGACTGCGCCCCGGCGAGGCCATCGTGGTCCGCCGCCAACTGCGCCTGCTCGACCGCGAGCCGTACTCCATCGAGGAGAGCCACTACCGGGCCGGACTCGCCGCCGGCACCCCGCTGATGGAACCCGACCCGGTCGAGGGCGGCGACGAGGCCGTCCTCGACGAACTCGGCCGCACCGAGATCGGCGCCGTCGACCACCTGGTCGCCCGGATGCCCGGCCCCGAGGAGGCCCAGTGGTTCCAGGGCGGCCCCGGCGTGCCGCTGGTGGTCCAGACCCGCGTCACCTACGACCGGCGCGGGCCCGTCCGGGTCATCGAGACCCGCTACTCGGCCGACCGCAGCCGGCTCGTCTACGGCATCGGCGACCTCGGCGCGCGCGCCACCCTGCCCGCGCCCGCCGCACCCGTCGACCCCGCCAGGGCCGACGCGCAGTGACGCGCGCCGGCCCGGACCCCGGGCCGGCCCGGCCCGTTCGAGCCCGCTCGGGCCGTTCGGGCCGTTCGGACCACTCAGACCACTCAGACCACTCAGACCCCGAGGGCCTTCTTCACCTGGAGCAGGCTCGGGTTGGTCATCACGACCCGCTCGCCGCCGGCGTTCGGCGTCACCAGCACCGTCGGCACGGTCTGGTTGCCGCCGTTGACCGACTCGACGAACGACGCCGACGCCGGGTCCTCCTCGATGTTGACCTCCGTGTAGCCGATCCCCTCCCGCTCCAGCTGGCTCTTGAGTCGGTTGCAGTACCCGCACCAGGTCGTGCTGTACATCGTCACGCTGCCGGACATCGAGGAGGCTCCTTCAGGAAGAGGGCGTACGGTCTCAGGGCAGGAACGCCCACCGCGCGACGGTCATTCCGCACGGCAACGCTCCGTCGCACCACGACGGCGCCCGGACGGCCCCGCGCGCTCCGGTGCGCAGCGATCATCCTGCGATCACACCGGGCCTGTGGACAACCCCGCCCCCGTTGTCCCAGCGGGCTGAGAGGATGGAAAGCATGCAGGAAGACCTCTTGAGCGGCAGCCCGTCCGACGGCCCCCACGGCTCCCTCTGGGCCGACCCCACCGCCGCCACGGGCCCCGACGCCGTGCTCGCCGGGCTCGACCCCGAACAGCGCGCCGTCGCCACCGCCCTGCACGGGCCCGTCTGCGTCCTCGCCGGCGCCGGCACCGGCAAGACCCGCGCCATCACCCACCGGATCGCCTACGGCGTGCGCAGCGGCGTGTACCAGCCCCAGCAGGTCCTCGCCGTCACCTTCACCGCCCGCGCCGCCGGCGAGATGCGCGGCCGGCTGCGCCAACTCGGCGCCGACGGCGTCCAGGCCCGCACCTTCCACGCCGCCGCCCTGCGTCAGCTCCAGTACTTCTGGCCGCGCGCCGTCGGCGGCCCCGTGCCCCAGCTGCTCGAACGCAAGGTCCAGCTCGTCGCCGAATCCGCCGGCCGCTGCGGCCTGCGCGTCCAGCGCACCGAACTGCGCGACCTCACCGCCGAGATCGAATGGGCCAAGGTCACCCAGCTCGGCCCCGACGACTACCCCGCCGCCGTCCAGAAGTCCGGCCGCGACGCCCCCCGCGACCCGGCCGAGACCGCCCAGGTCTACCGCGTCTACGAGGAGACCAAGAGCCGCCGCGGCGTCATCGACTTCGAGGACGTCCTGCTGCTCACCGCCGCCATCCTGGAGGACCGCACCGACATCGCGGACCAGGTCCGCTCCCAGTACCGGCACTTCACCGTCGACGAGTACCAGGACGTCTCCCCGCTCCAGCAGCGGCTGCTCGACCAGTGGACCGGCCCCGGCGGCGGCGCCAGCCTCTGCGTCGTCGGCGACGCCAGCCAGACCATCTACTCCTTCACCGGCGCCACCCCCGACTACCTGCTCAACTTCCGCACCCGCCACCCCGAGGCCACGGTCGTCAAGCTGGTCCGCGACTACCGCTCCACCCCGCAGGTCGTCCACCTCGCCAACGGACTGCTCAGCCAGGCCCGCGGCGAGGCCGCCCGCCACCGCCTCGAACTCGTCTCCCAGCGCGAGGCCGGCCCCGAACCCGTCTACACCGAGTACGAGGACGAACCCACCGAGGCCGAGACCACCGCCCGCCGGATCAAGGACCTGCTCGCCACCGGCGTGCGCGCCAGCGAGATCGCCGTCCTGTTCCGCACCAACGGCCAGTCCGAGGTCTACGAGCAGGCCCTCGCCGACCTCGGCGTCCCCTACCAGCTCAAGGGCGCCGAGCGGTTCTTCGAACGCCCCGAGGTCCGCGACGCCGGCGTCCTGCTGCGCGGCGCCGCCCGGGCCGGCGCCGACCCGCTCACCGCCGACGCCCCCGACCTCGCCGGCCAGGTCCGGGCCGTCCTCGCCGCCCGCGGCTTCACCGCCGAACCGCCCGCCGGCTCCGGCGCCGTCCGCGACCGCTGGGAGTCCCTCGCCGCCCTCGTCCGGCTCGCCGAGGAGTTCGAGCGCACCCGCACCGCCGCCGGCCACAGCGCCGACCTCGCCGCCTACGTCGCCGAACTCGACGCCCGCGCCGCCGCCCAGCACGCCCCCGCCGTCGAAGGCGTCACCCTCGCCTCGCTGCACGCCGCCAAGGGCCTCGAATGGGACGCCGTCTTCCTCGTCGGCCTCACCGAGGGCACCCTGCCGATCATCTACGCCAAGACCGACGAGCAGATCGAGGAGGAGCGCCGACTCCTCTACGTCGGCGTCACCCGCGCCCGCAAGCACCTCTCCCTCTCCTGGGCGCTCAGCCGCTCCCCGGGCGGCCGGGCCAGCCGCAAGCCCAGCCGCTTCCTGGACGGGCTGCGCCCCGGTTCCAGCGCCCCCGGCGCACGCACCGGCGGGCGGGGCGGGCGCGGGGGCGTGGAGCCCGGCGAGCGCTCCGCCGGACGGCGGGTCCGCGGACCGGTCAAGTGCCGGGTCTGCGAGAAGGTGCTCACCGAGGCGGTCGAGCGCAAGCTGCGCCGCTGCGAGAGCTGCCCGTCCACCATGGACGAGGCGCTGTACGAGCGGCTGCGCGAGTGGCGGGCCCGGCAGGCCAAGAAGCAGGGGGCGCCGGCCTACGTGGTGTTCACCGACGCCACGCTGATGGCCATCGCCGAGGACGTGCCGGCCAGCCGCCAGGAGCTGGCCGTGATCTCCGGGGTCGGCGCGATGAAGCTGGACAAGTACGGGGCGGCCGTGCTCTCGTTGTGTGCGGGGGAGGAGCCCGAGGAGGATCCGGACGGCGTCGAGGACGGCGAGCCGGTCGATCCGGCGTGAGCCGGTCCGGGCGCGGTCCAGGGAAGTCTCCCGGGGGCCGCTCGGGGGACATCCGAACCCGCCGTGAAAAATAGTTTGCGCGGCATACCGGGAGCGCAATAGCCTGCCGGAGCGGTCAAGGGGACGAGATCGCACAGGGTGACACCTGTGCCGAATCCCCTGCACCCAACAGCTTCACCGAGACAGACATCCGAACATTCGGAGCCGGGGCGACCTGGCTCCGCGAGACGCCGAGAGGAGGCGATGACAGTGGGAAACATCATGATCACCAAAATGACTGGCCAGACCGTTGTTGCTGCCTCCCTGCGTGCCGCCCGTCTGCGGGCGCTCGCCGAGCTCGGTGGAACCGGTCTGGGTCTCGACACCACCGGTGTCTCCGTCGTCCCCGTTGTCAGTGGCCTTGGACACACTGATGTCTGCGCCGCGGGCGGCAGGAACGTCGAAGGCACCTCCGTCGAGACCGGTCTGTCCGGCGACTGGGCGTCGTTCGGCACGTCGCGCTCCCTGCGCGATGAGCGACCGACCCAGGCACCGAAGGCAGTCGTAGCAGCCGCCATGCATGGCGACTATGCGCAGGTCATCGGTGCCGGAAGCACCCAGAAGCAGAACGAGCAGCAGATTAACCAGGCCATGGCCGCTTTTGCGGGCGCCACGGCCATCCGGATGCGGGCCTTCCGCGGGCCTGAACCCTGGAGAGAACGAACCTGAGTAAGCCTCAGGTCGGCACCTCCAGGGCCGCGGAACCCGTCACACCGGGATCCGCGGCCCTTCTGTTTTGTCCGGTACGCAAGACCACCCAGGCCCCCCGGGGCCTCCGGCCCAGACCCACCAGCCATCTGGTCCGGAACCACTGAGAAGACGAGGAAGACGCCACAGTGTCCACGGTCATCACGCCGCCCATCCCGTCCGTACCGCCGACAAACCAGATCACCAAGGCCGACCAGGCCGACCCCCCGGAGGTTCCTTCCATGCAGATCAGCTCCATCGAGCAGGCCGAGGCGCTCGGGCTCCCCATCCCCTGCCGCGCCTTCGACCCCGAGGTCTTCTTCGCCGAGACGCCCGCCGACGTCGAGTACGCGAAGTCCCTCTGCGGCACCTGCCCGGTCAAGGACGCCTGTCTGACCGGTGCGCTGGAGCGGCGCGAGCCGTGGGGCGTCTGGGGTGGCGAGCTCTTCGTCCAGGGTGTCGTCGTGGCCCGCAAGCGGCCGCGTGGCCGTCCGCGCAAGACCGAGGTCATGGCGTGAACCCCGCCCACGGCGCCAGGGCCGTCCGCCGGGGAGAGCAGCCCCTGCTGGACAGCTCCCTCCGCCGTTCCGTCCGGATCGCCGCCGCCAAGGCCGACGCATCCCGGCCAGCCCCCTTCCCGAGCACGCACCACGAGCAGGACCACCACATGACCGCCGCCGCCATCGATCCGACCGTCCGCGCTGAGCAGACCACCGAACTTCAGATCCAGAACAGGACCCTCGAAATGCAACTCCTCCACGAATCCCTGGCCCGGGCCCATATGCAAGAGCGCCTGCACGAGGCCGAGCACCAACGCCTCGTCACCCGGGTCGCCAGGGCCCGCCGGCTCAAGCAGCGGGCCGAGCGCGCCTCGCTGCGGGCCCGCAAGGCGATCGCCGTCGCCCTGATGTAGTCGCGACTGTCGTCGCGGCGCGGGGCCTCCCCGCGTTCCACCCCCGTCGTGCCGCAGGCCGCCCCCCGTCACGGGGAGCGGCCTGCGGTCGTCGGGGCGGCGTTCCGGTCAGCTCTTGCGGGTGCGGTCGGCGGGCTTCGCCGTCCCCGCCGGCCCTGCTGGGTCGGTCGGCTTCGCCGGCTCCTGACCGGCGAACTGGGGCAGCCACGCCATCATCTCCGCCCGGAACGGCGCCTGGGCGCCCAGCTGGCAGAGCACCCCGATGGTGCTCAGCGTCACCCGGTGGATCAGCAGGTACGCGGGCGGCAGGTTCAGCTGCTTGCCCAGGTTGTAGGCGGGCGAGCGCGGATCGGCGATCCGGGCCGCCTGCGCGCGCATCCAGGCCCGGGTGAAGTGGAAGCTGTCCACGGCGGCCGGCTCGATGATCGGCCGCAGGTAGTCCAGCACCGCGTCCGGGTCCAGCTCGATCGAGGGCTTCACGAAGCCCTCCTCGCGCAGCATCTTCAGCACGCCCGCCGCGTCGCCGTCCAGGGCCATCCGCAGCGACGCACCGATCGGCGCGGGCAGCCCGCCCGGCAGCCGGTCCACCGTGCCGAAGTCCAGCACCCCCAACCGCCAGCCCGACGCCGGGCCGTCGTCCTTCAGCAGCCGGAAGTTGCCCGGGTGCGGGTCCGCGTGCAGCAGGCCGGTCCGGGACGGGCCCGCGAACAGGAACCGGGCCAGCAACTGCCCGGCACGGTCGCGCTCCTCCTGAGTGCCGCCCGTGATCACCTCGGCCAGCGGGGTGCCGTCCATCCACTCCGTGACGAGCACCTGGTCGGCCTGCGCCACCACGCCGGGCACCACGATGTCCGGGTCGCCGGCGAACTCCTCGGCGTGCCGGCGCTGGGCCTGCGCCTCCAGCTCGTAGTCCAGCTCCTCCGACACCCGTTCGCGCAGCTCGGCGATCAGCGGCTTGATGTCCAGCCCCGGGATCAGCGGGCCCAACAGCCAGGCCACCCGGCTCAGTTGCGTCAGGTCGGCGAGCAGCGCGTCACCCGCGCCCGGGTACTGCACCTTGACCGCGACCCGACGCCCGTCGTGCCAGACGGCCCGGTGCACCTGCCCGATCGAGGCGGCCGCCGCCGGCCGGTCGTCGAACTCCCGGAACAGCTCGCGCCAGCCCTCGCCGAGCCGCTGGGCGAGCGCGGTGTGCACCTTGGCGGCGGGCATCGGGGGAGCGGCGTCCTGCAGCTTGGTGAGCGCGGCCCGGTACGGACCGGCGACCTCCTCGGGCAGCGCGGCCTCGAAGACGGACAGCACCTGCCCGAACTTCATGGCGCCGCCCTTGAGTTCACCCAGGACCTTGAACAACTGGTCGGCGGTGGCCTGCTGGAGCTCGGCCGTCACCACCTCGGCGGAGCGGCCGCCGATGCGCTTGCCCAGACCGAGCGTGGCGCGTCCGGCTATCCCCAGGGGCAGGGCGGCGAGCCGTGCCGTGCGGGTCACTGCCTTGCGCGGAAGATCGCTCACCCGGGCCTCCATTCCCTGGCCCCCCGACACCGGACGGCCCACCATCACTAGGCCATTGTGCCCGCTCCCCACCCCGCGACCGCCGGTATTTCGCCAGGCGGGGAGGGGGCGCCCGCACGTGGGACGCGACCGCTGTCCCTTTGCGGGGGAGTTGGACGGCTTGGTCCGGTCGGCCCGGCGTGGTGGGCGGACGGCGGCTGCGAGCCGAAGGCCCGGTACCCCTTGAACCCAAGCCTGGGGCACCGGGCCTTCGGTGCGGTGGGGCGGTGGGGTGTTGCGGGGGAAGTCGGACGGGCCGACTTCCCCCGCCTGGTTCTTTTTGCCTGATCCCTGGGGCCCCCTCCCCCCCCGCCCCCCACCCTCCCCACCTCCCGCCCACCACCTGCCGCTGGCAACAGCGGATCCCGGCCTTGCCGAGGTCGGCCAGCACGGCCCGCACCAGCGGGCCCTCGGCCAGGTCGAAGCCGGACTGGGCGGCGGTGGCGGCGGCCAGCAG